>DAIDJG010000096.1 GCA_027451445.1 Singulisphaera sp. | reverse complement strand
TCCCCGTCCTCCTGCTGCTCGTCGCGACCCCGGTTCTCGCGTCTTCCCCCAACCTCGGCGGGGTCCGTCCGCTGGGAGGTCAGCGAGGAACTGAGGTCGAGGTGAACCTCACCGGGGCACGGCTCGCCGATGCGCAGGAGGTGATCTATTACCAACCGGGGATCACGACCTCGAAGCTCCAGGTCGTCAACGACAACCTGGTCAAGGTGACGCTCAAGATCGCCCCTGATTGCCGGCTCGGCCTGTACGATCTGCGGCTCCGCACCGCCTCGGGCATTAGCGAGGTGCGGACCTTCAGCGTGGGTGCGCTCAAGGACGTGAACGAGGTCGAGCCGAACAACGACTTCGCGGTTCCTCAGCCGATCCCCATGAATGTGACGGTCAATGGGATCGCGGATAATGAGGACGTCGACTTCTACGTGGTCGACGCGAAGAAAGGAGACCGGATCTCGGCCGAAGTCGAGGGAATTCGGCTCGGCGTGACGCTCTTCGATCCTTATGTCGCGATCATGGACGCCAAGCGGTTCGAGCTCGCTTCCAGCGACGACGCCGCACTCGTTTGGCAGGACGGTCAAGCCTCCGTCATCGCTCCTGAGGATGGCAAGTACGTCATCCAGGTGCGTGAGAGTGCCTACCTGGGGAACGGAGCCTGTCTCTACCGCCTACACGTTGGCAACTTCCCGAGACCGACAGCCACCATCCCCGTGGGTGGCAAGGTTGGCGAGGCAGTCGACGTGAAATGGATCGGCGACGTCGCCGGCGAGAAGACAACCAAGGTCACGCTCCCGCCCGCGCCGACTCCTGATTTCGGGGTCGTTGCCCAGGATGAGAAAGGGATCGCTCCCTATCCGAATGCGTTCCGGCTTTCGCCGTTTGGCAATGTGATCGAGGCCGAGCCGAACGACGACCAGGCTCACGCGACGCCATTCACGCCCCCGATGGCACTGAACGGGATCATCGGCAAGCCCGGCGACGAAGACTATTACGTCTTCCACGCGAAGCCCGGCGTGACCTACGACATCCGTGTTTATGCCAGGACCCTGCGCTCGCCGCTTGATTCGGTGCTCCACCTGGCGAAGAAAGGTGCCCAGTACATCGCCGGGAACGATGACAGCCCCGGTCCGGACAGTTACATTCGGTTCGGCGTCCCCGAAGAGACCGACTACGTTCTCTGGATCCACGACCACCTCCGCAAAGGCGGGCCCGACTACGCATACCGCATCGAGATCAGCCCGGTCGAAGCGAAGCTTGCTCTGAGTGTTTCGCCGGAGTCGATGGCCCGAGGGACAGGAGCGATCGCCGCGGCGGTCCCCCGAGGAAACCGGCAGGCGATCCTCATCAACGCCGCCCGCGCGGACTTCGGGGGCGACCTGGCCATTGCCGCGGATCGCCTCCCAGCCGGAGTGACCTTCGAAGCCGACACCATGGCGGCAAACCTCGGGACCTACCCGGTTTTGCTCTCCGCCAAGCCCGACGCCCCGCTGGCCGCAGGTCTGGCGCTTCTCACGGGCAAACACACTGATCCCAAGGTGAACGTCCCTTGCAGCTTCAGCCAGTCGATCGAGCTTGTTCTCGGACAAAACAACATCCCGTTCTGGACGCGATCGGTCGATTCGCTTGCCGTGGCGGTCACCGAGGAAGCCCCGTTCTCGATCGAAATCGTCGAACCCAAGGTTCCCCTGGTGCGGAACGGCTCGATGAACCTGAAGGTGGTCGCCAAGCGCAAGGAGGGATTCACCGCACCGATCGCGATCTCGCTTCCCTGGAATCCGCCCGGTGTGGGATCGGCAGGTGGCATCTCGATTCCGGAGAAACAGAACGAAGCGGTCATCCCGATGAACGCGGCGGATGGAGCCGAACTCAAGACCTGGAAGATCGTCGTCAACGGCTCCTCGAATGGTCCCAAAGGCCCCGTGATGGTGTCGTCGCAGCTCGCGCCTTTGGTCATCGCCGAGAAGTTCCTTACACTGGGCTTTCAGGCCGCAAGCGTCGAGCAGGGGAAGGAAGTCGACATGGCGGTCAAGGTGAACAAGGCGACCGACTTCCCCGGCGAGGCGACCGTCACGTTAATCGGCCTTCCTAACAAGGTCACGACCGACGTACTGAAGATCACGAAGGACACGCCAGACGTGGTGTTCCACATCAAGACGGACAAGATCTCGCCCGCTGGCAACCATGCGAGTCTGTTCTGCCAGGTCGTGGTAACTCAGAACGGCGAGCCGATCGTTCATAACCTGGGAACCGGTCAGTTGCGGATCGACGTGCCGTTGCCGCCGAAGCCCAACGCCGCGCCGGCTCCGCCTCCCATGCCGATGCCCATGCCCGTGGCCGCCGCGCCTGCCGCGGCACCGCCCAAACCGCTCAGCCGGCTTGAAAAGCTGCGGCTCGAAAACGCGGAGCGAGCGAAGGCTGCCGGAGGCAAGTAGAGACCGCAGAAGCGATAAGACAACGCCGCAGACCGTTGTGATTTGACGCAATTAAGACATACGGGCCTGACGCCCGACGACGTTCCGTGGTGAGGAGTTCAACGTGTTCTTGTACCCAAATACCTCGACCCCGGCTTTTGAGGTCGCGATGCGCAAGACGAGATTCCGCCCAGTGACGGCCAGCGCGTGGCTCTTGCTCGCCCTTATCCCCAGCCTGGCCAGGGCCCAGCAAGGACCTTTGGCGAAGGTCGAGGTCTTCCCCGCCGACGTTCAGCTCACAACTGCCCAGGATCGCCAGTCGGTCGTCGTGCAGGCCATTTACGCCGACGGCATCACGCGCGATGTCACCAAGGAGGCAACCTATACCCTGGCCAACCCCGCGCTCGCCCGTCGCGACGGTGCCACGCTCTTTCCCGTGGCCGATGGTGCCACGACGATGACCGTCGCCTTCGGCGGTCAGTCCGTCACGTTGCCGCTGACGGTCGCGCAGGCCACCGCTCCCCGGCCGATCAGTTTCCGGCTGGACGTGATGCCCATCTTCATGAAGTCGGGCTGCAACACCGGGAGCTGCCACGGTGCCGCCCGCGGCAAGGACGGCTTCCGGCTCTCGCTCTTCGGGTTTGATCCCGAAGGCGACCACTTCCGCCTCACGCGTGAAATGAGCGGCCGGCGCATCAACCTGGCCATTCCCGCAGACAGCACCGTTGTCGAGAAAGCCCTCGGCACCGTCCAGCACAGTGGCGGAAAGCGGTTCGAGCCCACGAGCGAAATGTGCCAGACGCTCGTCAAGTGGATCGAAGCGGGCGTCCCCAACGACGACTTGACCAAGCTGCCCAAGGTCGTCTCGGTCGACCTCTACCCCAAGAAGGCCGTGCTCGACGGCAAGGGCGCGACCCAGCAGATGACCGTCCGTGCGAAGTACTCCGACGGTACCGACCGCGACGTGACCAGCCTGTGCGTCTTCCTCACCAACAATGAAACCTCCGCCGCGATCAACCCCGACGGGCTCGTCACCGCGGGCGACCGCGGCGAAGCGTTTGTGCTCGCCCGGTTCGAGACGTATACGGTCGGGTCGCAAATGCTCGTTCTGCCCAAGGGCCTCCAGTTCGCGTACCCGGCGGAACCCGAGGTGAACTACGTCGACACCTTGGTGGCCGACAAGCTCAAGAAGCTTCGCATGGCTCCGTCGGAAGTTTGCTCCGATGAAGTCTTCGTGCGCAGGGTGTTCTTTGACATCGTCGGATTGCCGCCCACCGTCGAGGAATACACGAACTTCATGGCCTCGACCGACCCCGCCAAGCGGAGCAAGCTGATCGACGAGCTGCTGGGTCGCAAGGAGTTCTCCGAGATCTGGGTCAACAAGTGGGCCGAGCTGCTCCAGGTGCGCTCCGATCCCGGCCGGAACATCAGCCAGAAGGCGATGTTCCTCTACTACAACTGGCTCGTGGAGAAGGTCTCCAAGAACATGCCGATGGACCAGATGGTCCAGGAGCTCCTCGGCGCCAGCGGCGGGATGTTCAAGAACCCGGCGACCACCTTCTACCAGACGACCAACCAAACCCTGCTCCTGAGCGAGAACGTTGCCCAGGTGTTCATGGGCATGCGAATCCAGTGTGCCCAGTGCCACAACCACCCGTTCGACCGCTGGACCCAGAACGACTACTACGGCTTCGCCGCGTTCTTCGCCCAGATCGGCCGCAAGCAGGGTGAAGACTACCGCGAGACGATCATCTTCAACTCCGGCGGCGGCGAGGTCACCCACCCCGTCGGCGGCGCCGTGATGAAGCCCAAGTACCTCGGCGGCGACACGCCCGACACCGCTGGCAAGGACCGGCGCGTGGTGTTGGCGCAGTGGCTCGCGTCACCGCAGAACCCCTGGTTCGCAACGTCGTTCGCCAACCGCGTCTGGCAGCACTTCTTCGGTGTGGGCATCGTCGAGCCGGTCGATGACTTCCGCGTCAGCAACCCGGCCTCGAATCCCGAGCTCCTCGAAGCGCTCGGCAAGCACTTCACCGACTCGAAGTATGACCTCAAGGTCCTCGTTCGCGAAATCTGCAATTCGCGCACCTACCAGCGGTCGAGCCAGCGCAACGAAAGCAACATGACCGATGAGCGCAACTTCGCCCACGCCAACCTGCGCCGGATCAAGGCCGAGAACCTGCTCGACACGATCAGCATGGTGACCAACACCAAGGACAAGTTCCAGGGACTCCCACTCGGTGCTCGGGCGGTCCAGATTGCGGACGGCGGCAGCACGACGTACTTCCTCACCACCTTCGGCCGCGCGACGCGCGAAACCGTCTGCTCGTGTGAGGTCAAGATGGAGCCAACCCTGTCACAGGCGCTCCACCTGCTCAACGGCGACACCGTCAATAACAAGATCATTCAAGGCGGGATTATTCCCCAGCTCCTCGCCAACAAGAAGTTCCCCGAGGAGCGCATCCTCGAGCTTTACATCCGCTGCCTGGGCCGAAAGCCGAGCAAGGAAGAGCTCGATAAGCTTCTACCCACCCTGGGTGAAGGAGCGAACCAACAGAAGGCGTACGAAGACATCTTCTGGGCCCTGCTGAATAGCCGTGAGTTCTTGTTCAATCACTGAGAAATGCAAGATGCGCGATGGCAAATGGCATATCGGATCGACATCTGCTATCTTGAATGTGTCATTTTGCATCTCGCATCTTGTATCCGCCATCCCTCCCCAACCCCACCCGCGCGGGCTCTTGCCCTGAGCCCGCGTCCCTCCGAGGTCTGAGAATATGCGAGCGAAAGTCACCGGCGCGATCGTTTCGGGGCTCTTGGTGTGTGCTGCGGGCGTACTGTCCGAGGCAGCCGACGCGGCCAAGCCGAAGGTCACCTACCAGGACCAGGTTTCGGGTATCTTCAAGAACCGTTGCAACTCGTGTCACAACGGCGACAAGCAGAAGGGGGGACTGACCCTCGAAAGCTTCGGCGGCGCGATGCAGGGGGGGAGCTCGGGAAAGGTCGTTGAGCCCGGCGACCCGGACGGCAGCCGTCTCTTTGAGCTAATCTCGCACAAAGATGAGCCGAAAATGCCGCCGAACTCGCCCAAGATCCCGGACGCGGAGATCGCCCTGATCCGGCAATGGATCGAAGGGGGTGCGCTCGAGACATCGGGTAGCGTGGCGATGGTGAAGGCGAAGCCGAAGTTCGAGTTCAAGCTCGATCCGTCGGCGATGGGCAAGCCCGCCGGTCCACCTGCGATGCCTCAGGGCCTGGTTCCTGAGCCGAGCGTGGTGAGTGCCAAGCCCACGGCAGTGGTCGCACTCGCAAGCAGTCCCTGGGCTCCTCTCGTCGCCGTGGGAGGGCACAAACAGGTCTTGCTCTATCGGTCGACGGACAATCACCTCGTCGGCGTGCTGCCGTTCGCTGAAGGGACGATCCACGTCCTCAAGTTCAGTCGGAACGGCGACCTGCTGCTCGCCGGCGGCGGGCGTGGGGGACAGTCAGGTCTTGCGGTGGTGTGGGATGTGAAGACTGGAAAACGAGTCTTCGAGATCGGCAAGGAGTACGACTCCGTCCTCGCTGCGGACATCAGCCCGGATCATGGCCTCGTGGCGCTGGGCGGTCCGAGCAAGATTCTCCGGGTCTACAACACGGCCGACGGCCAACTGGTTTACGAGTCGAAGAAGCACACCGAGTGGGTCACCGCGATCGAGTTCAGCCCGGACGGTGTGCTGCTCGCCTCGGGCGACCGCAACAACGGATTGCTGGTCTGGGAAGCCCAGACGGGTCGTGAGTTCTATGACCTCCGCGGGCACACGGCGGCCATCACTGACATCAGTTGGCGTCTCGACTCCAACGTGGTGGCCACGGCCAGCGAAGATGGCAGCGTACGGCTCTGGGAGATGCAGAACGGCAGCCAGATCAAGACGTGGGGTGCTCACGGAGGGGGTGTCGCGTCCGTCCGGTTCGCGAAGGACGGCCGGATCGTCACCGCCGGCCGCGACCGCGTGGTTCGGCTCTGGGATCAGAATGGCAACAAACAGCGCGACTTCGAAGCCTTCGGCGACCTGGCGCTCGAAGCGATTTTCACTCAGGACGAGACCCGCGTCATCGGTGCCGACTGGACGGGCGAGCTCCGCGCCTGGGAATTGAAGGAAGGTAAACGGGTCGCCAACCTCGCCGCGAATCCCGGCCCCATCGCGACCCGGCTGGAACAAAACAAGGCTGCACTCGCGCAGGCTGAGGCAACCCTCCAGCAACTGCTGCCGATCCAGAACGCACCGGCCGAGAAGGCCGCTGTCGTCGCCAAAGCCCAACAGGCCCTGACCACGGCCCAGCAAACCGTGGCCCAGCAGTCGGCCCAGGCCACCGCGGCGGAGCAGGGGCTCACCAACACAACCGCCAACGAGAAGATTGCCGCTGAGATTTTCGCGGCTGTCCAGGCGATCGCCCAGAAGACGAACGCCGAGAAGGCCGCGGCTGACCAGGCTCTCGCCGCCAAGGCCGCGGCAGAAAAAACGGCCGCGGACGCGTTGGCCAAGGTCCAGGCGGAAGTCACCAAGGCCCAGGCCGACAAGAACGCGCAGGACCAGGTCGTCGCCACGGCCCAGGCCGCGGTGAACAACGCCAAGGACGCGAACGCCAAGAACGCCGCGATGGCCGAAGCGACCAAGCAAACGCAGCGTCAGAACGAGCTCGTCGCCGCACTCAACGCGGCGAACGGCCGGCACGCCGCCGCGCAAAAGGCCCTTCAACAACCCACCGCGGAACGGGCGGCCGCGGCTCAAACCGTCGTCGTCGCCACGGCCCAGGTTCAGGCTGCTACCGTTTCGCTCCAGGCACGTCAAACCGACGTCCAGAACGCTACCAACGCCAAGAACGGAGCGGCGAAGGCGCTCACGGATATCCGCAACCTCCTTCAGGCGTCTAACACCGCACTCGCAGCGCGTACGGCCGAGTTGAATCAGGCGAACGCGGCCAAAGCCGCGGCCGATCAGGCGCTGGCCGCGAACAAGCCCGCCATCGATGCAGCGACGGCCCGCGTGAACGAATTGAAAGCCGAAGCCGAAGCGCTCGCGGCCGACAAGAAACTCGCCGACGCTGCCCGCGGCGCCGTGGCGACAGCCGCCACTCCGAAGGCGCCCTGACCCCGCAATCGCGGCAGCGGAAGCGCCAACGAGGACCGGCCAACGACTATCTCGCAGTCGTTGGCCGGTCCTTTTGTTCGTAGTCGGGTCAGCCTCAAAACGCGGCTGGCACGCGCACCGCCGAGGAGCATTGGTGTCTACACAACCCGCCGGCGAACGGTTTTTCCCGCATCCCTCACCCGGCCCTCGTTGAGGGCCGACCTCTCCCACAAGGGGAGAGGTGTGTCTTTAGCTGCTACGGCTCGCAGAGGTGAAAAACACCCCTCGCACCTTGCGGGAGAGAGTCGCTGCACAGCGGAGGGGTGAGGGATGCGGAGTCTCGCGACCGTGCCGTAGATGCCAACGACCAACGGCGCAGGGGACGGGTCGTTGAGTAACTTTTCAAAGCGCACGAGCCGCGCTATCCCTCATTTTCGTGCCGTCGAGGCGCCACTTCCCCCATTGGTCGGAGGTGAACTTAAGGGTAATTTCCATCGGCTTGGTGGGATCAATCCCCATGTCGCGGCTCCCGCTCAGCGACGCGTCGCGCTCTGACGCCTTGGTTGGGGCAATGATCGCGGTGACCTCCCCTGAGCGCTTCCGAAGATCTTCTTCGATCACCAGGACGCCGACCAGCACCTCCTTGGAGACCCACTGCTTTTTCAAGTCTTCGAACTTCGGCCGCACCGTGCCATACCACTGGACCAGGTCGTCCGCCGATGCCGATGTCGTAAACCCCTTGAGACGGCCGAGATCGTCATCGGCGAAGGCTTGTGCCACCTGCTTGGCATAGTCCGACAGGCCCTCGGTCGGTCGGCTCATCATAAAATAGACCCCGGCGCCGAGCACGATCGCGACCAGCGCGATGATCGCCGATCGACCGGTCACCGTGAATTCCGGCAAACTCTCTTTCCAATCGCTCGCCGGTTTGGGCGGTGCGGCCATCGGGTCGTGTGCGTGACCGTGACCGCGAGCATCCTTGCCGTTCTTGATCACGGGCGGTTCGCCCAGGATCGATCGACCGCTGGTCGACACGTGAAACCTCGCGTGGCACTTCTTGCAGGTCAGCCCTGTATTGATTTTCTCTTTCGGTGCCTGTCCGACCCCACCACACTTCGGGCAACTCACCTCAATCATGGTAGCGCTCCCAAAGCTAGCGCCAGCGTCTCGCCGCCTCTGGAGAAATCTCCGACATCGCGGCCAGACATGTCATCTACTCAAAGTCTACTCCGAAAGCCCGACCCATGCACGACAAAAGTCTGAGGACTTTGACGCGTTTCCCCCGTCACGATGTTCCGAAGTCCCGCGTTGATGATACGCTTCTGATTCTTCAACCCTCAACGTGTCTTTACCACTTCTTTTGCACCGGAGTCGTTCCGAATATACGCCTCTGGATTCACGAATTTCGTATCGCGGTCCATCATCGTGAGCGGTGTGTCCCGCGCCTTGAGCGGGGCAAATCGATCTTGCGGCTCGGACGGCTCGTCAGCCGTCGCGAATCAAGCGTTGCCCTTTCGAGTTCGTGGCTTGCCAACAACCGCTCGGATACCATGAAGCCTCGTGCTTTCTCTCTTCGATCCTGCGCCAGCCCTCGCCATGCCACGACACAGCTTGATCGCCGTCGCGACCGTGCTCGCGACCTTTCCACTGGTATCCGCGGCCGAAGAAGTTCCGACTCCTGAGTCGCAACTTGGCTACCGCCCGGGTGCGGATTTCCGGCTGACCCGTTGGCCGGCCGTGGTCGAGTACTTCCGAAAGGTCGATCGCACCTCCGATCGCGTCGTGGTGCGCGAGCTGGGCCGAACCACGGAAGATCGGCCGTACATCATGGCTATCGTGTCCGCCCCCGAGGCGCTCGCGCGGCTCCATGATTATCAGGAATTGCAGCATCGGCTCTCGGACCCCCGCCTCGACGGTACAACCACGCCAACGGACGACCCCATCGGGCGCAGTAAGGCCGTTGTCGTGATCACTTGCTCGATCCACTCGTCCGAGCCGGCCTCGACGTTCATGGCGATGGAGCTGCTTCACGAACTTGCCACGAAGGACGACCCCGACACGCGCGAGGTCCTCGACAAGACCATCCTCCTCCTCGTGCCCTCAGCCAATCCTGACGGTATCGACAAGGTCGCCGCCTGGTACGAGCGGTCGAAAGGGCAGCCGTGGGAAGGGTCGGGAATGCCCGAGCTCTATCACAAATACGCTGGCCACGACACGAACCGCGACTGGTTTATGCTAAACCTCGTGGAGACGCGGCTGCTGTCGCGCGTGCTCTACCGAGAGTGGTTCCCCACGCTCCTGTACGACGTCCACCAGATGTCGGCCCGCGGTCCGCGTTTGTTCGTGCCGCCGTTCCACGATCCGATCGATACCAACATCGACCCCCGCGTCGAACAGGGCATCTTCCTGGTCGGGGCGCACATGGCCAGCGAACTGGCCGCCGCCGGGAAGAGCGGCATCGCCACCCAGGCGATCTACGACAACTGGTGGAACGGCGGAAACCGAACGACACCCCAACGGCACAACATCGTCGCCGTACTTACGGAAGCGGCGAGCGTCAAGCTCGCGACGCCTTTGTTTATCGACAAATCCGAACTGGTCGGCGGCCAGCGAGGGTTTCCCGACCATCGCCCCTCAGTGAACTTCATCGACCCCTGGCCGGGCGGCTGGTGGCGGCTTCGCGATATCGTTGATTATGAGCTCATCTGTGCCCACTCCCTTTTGACCCTGGCCGCGCGGTACAAGGACCGGTTCCAAACCAACCTTCAGGCCATGGCCCGCGACGCTGTGAACCGAGGAAGCAAGGAACCTCCCTTCGCGTGGGCTATCCCGCGCGACCAGCCGGACCCCGCCCGCGCAGCGGAGATGGTACGCATCCTCCATGCGACGGGGATCGAGGTCCACCGCGCCGGCACGACGCTCGAAGTGGGCGGCGTTTCGATTGCAGAAGGTTCGTGGATCCTGCCCGCCGCCCAGCCCTATCGCGCGCACATCAAAGATCTGATGGAGCGACAGGACTATCCCTCACGATTCACAGCCACCGGGGCCGCCGAAGCGCCCTACGACGTCTCCGGCTGGACGTTGCCGCTCCAAATGGGTGTGCGGACCGCGGCAATCGACCAACCCTTCGCGTTCGAGCGCGGTGCACTCGAATCGATCGACCCGATCCGCGGCACGGTCAAAGGCGCCGAAGACGCACGCGTCTACAAGCTCCAGGGGGAGGCGAACGACGATTTCATCCTGATCAACGAACTGCTCAAGATAAGGGTGCCCGTGCGGCGATTGCTCGGCCGGGAGGAGAAGCCCGAAGGTACGTTCCTCTACGAGGCCACCCCCCAAGCCAGGGACATGCTCAACCGGGTCTTGCCCACGGTCAGCTCTCAGATTGAGGGTGACGTCGAGGATTTCGGCCCGAATCTGTACGCGCTTGGACAGGTCTTCGAGGTCGGGTTTCCCCGAGTCGCACTCTATCAACCGTGGAACCCGAGCATGGACGAAGGTTGGACTCGGTTCGTCCTGGAACGGTTCCATTTCGCGTACACGACGGTGCATGACTCCGACATCCGCGCTGGCAACCTGAATGCGCGGTTCGACGCCTTGGTGCTCCCCTCGATCGATCCCAGAATGCTGCGCAGTGGCTACGGCCCGAACGACAGCGAGCCCGCTTACACCGGAGGCCTGGGCGCCGAGGGTGCTACCGGGTTGCGCAGCTTCGTCAATTCCGGCGGAACGCTCATTTGCCTGGCGAAGTCATCCGATTACGCGATCGAGCAGTTGGGGCTACCAGTGAAGAACGCGGTGGCTGGTTTGAAGACCTCGGAATTCTACGGGCCGGGCTCGATTGTCCGCGCGGAGGTCTCTGACGGTTCTCGACCGACCGCCCAGAGTGTCCGCGGTGAGGTTTCCGTCTATTTCGACCGATCACTGGCGTTCGAAGCCACCGACCTCAAACACGCCCCAGCGACCATTCTCCGTTACGCTGCCACGAATGTGCTCGAGAGCGGATGGCTTCTGGGACCAGAGAAGATCCAGGGAAAAGCCGCCGTGGTCGATCTGTCTCACGGCGACGGCCGAGTGATTCTGTTCGGATTCCCGCCCCAGAACCGTGCCCAGACGCACGGAACCTTCCGGCTGCTGTTCAACGCCTTGTTGAGTGCGAAAATGTCGAGAGCGACGCCCCTGACGCTGCGCAATCGTTGAGCGGACTCCGGCGACGCTGAGATACCAATGCCCCGTTGACCCTGGACGGTGTCGGCTGTTGTTTTGAGGACGATGAGAATACGATGAAGCGTCTGCGAGAATGTCGCTCGCCCCTGAAGTGAGGGCTCCGTTTGATGAAATCCGCGCTCGTGTTCGTCCTCGTTCTTCTGCTCTCCGTCGAATCCGGCTGGGCCGACGAGCCGCGCCTGGAGCCTGCGGCAGAGTTCAAGGTGAATATCGATTATTTTCGAGTGCGGAAGGAACCGGTGCGCCGCGCGCAGCTTGTGGTGCGGAAAGGCCAGGCGTTCTGGCTCCTGTCCGAATCAAACGAGGTGGTCATCTACGATTCTTCGGACGGCCAGATTTCCCTGCTCGACCTCAAACGCAGGATCCATACCGAGCTCTTGCTTCCTAAGCTCGAATCCGCGTTCGTGAAGGTCAAGCAATCGAAGACGGAGGCGATCGAGAAGCTTGAGCGAGCCGGGGGCCGCGCGAATCTGCTCGCCGCGGGGATGAGCCGCGACCTGGTCGAGCCGAACCTCAAGATTGACTTCGACGCTGCACAGAACCGTCTCAAGCTGAAGAACGGCAGCGTCACGATCGACGCTCTGGGCGAGTCTGACTCCAACGCGTCGAGACGTCATCGGGAAGCCGAAGCCTTGGCGGTCTTCCTGAAGCTCGAAGCCGTGCGCGATCCCAAGATCCTGCCGCCCTTCGCGGCGCTCGACACGTTGCGCAGGCTCGACGCCGATCACTCGCTTCGCCCTGCTGAGCTGACTTTTGTGTTTCGACTTGCCGGCCCGCCGCACAAGGAGCGCTGGGTGTTTCGCTATCGCGAGGGCCTGTCGGCCGAAGATGATGACGCAATTTCCCGAATCGTCCAGGTGAATCAGCGCACCCGGTACGTTCGGTTTGATCGCTATGTGCGTGATGAGGAATAGCTCGGTTATCGATCGCGGTGCCGCGGCGCGGGCCTCCCGGCCGACGGTTTCTCCTAACTGTTTGCCGGCAAATCTCGCCGGGAAAACGCCGCGAACGCGATCACGATCGGAGTGATCGCCACTGCCAAAAGCGCCGCGACGTTGTAATTCAGCGTCTCGCCCGTCGTAACGATCTCGACCGGGTCGTAAGCACGAAAGATTGAGAGATGATCGTATTTTTGCCAGTCTTCGAAAGCGGGCAGGTTGACGAGCACGTGAATCACGAATTCGACCAGGGTGAGCGCCGACCCGATGAGCATGGGGCGCCAACTGACGATATCAACCGCGGAAAAAAGGGTGGTCCCGCCGTAGATCGCGAACCCCAGCGCGGCGAGGTTCAGCGCGGGCTTGGCGACCAACCAGGCGCTTGGCGGCGATTCCAACGTGTAGTACAACCGGCCCGCCTGGTTGCCGGCGACCAGGGCCGCTCCCAATACCAACAATCCTACGGACGCGTGCAGTATTTGGCTTCCGAGATAGGACGATCGCGAAACGGGTCGAGACAGGATCGGATCCAGAGTTCCCCGTTCGACCTCCCGCGCCACGGCCGACGAGCCACGTCCGATCGCCCAGACGATGATTGGCAAAAGGATAAAAGGATGGTTCCACATCGTGCACTCGATCGCGACTGTGGAAAAATCCATGCTCGGTCCCCCCATCCCACGCAGGACACGCATGCGGGGCGGCTCTTCTCCGTCGGTGGCCGCCTTACGGATTCGGGACTCAATCGAGGATGTCGCGTAGACGCCCAACCAACTCAGAAAAAACAATGCCACCGCGGAGATCCCGAGGCTCCATCGCGTCTCGCCCGACTGTTTCCGGAGCATGGCCCAGAATGCGCTCATCGCGTCTTATCCTCATCGCCGTCGACGTTCGGACCGTGGTAGCGGTCATAGAGTGAGTGCAGATCATCGGTGCCGATCGCCAGGTCGGCGACGTTCCGTTCGCCCAACCACCTGAGCAAAGGGCCCGGGAGTCCGCGATGTTCCAGGAGCACAGTGTGGCCGTTGCGCTCGCGCTCCTTGAGCTCCAACTCGTCGGGATAGACCAGCGGCGGCTCGTCTTCGAAGCGGATCAAGAGCAGGCGCAGGTTGAGCCGGCGCTCGTGCATATCTTCCAGGTGGACCAGGTGGCCCAGCCGCATGATCGCAACCCGATCGGCAACCTGTTCGACCTCGGAAAGGACATGGCCCGAGAAGACCACCGTTTGCCCCAGCCTGCGCGCCTCTCGCACGAGATCGAGGACCAGGGCACGCGCCGAGGGGTCGAGGGCGGATGTGGGTTCGTCGAGAATCAGAATGTCGACGGGATCGGCAAAGGCCATGGCGAGGGCGAGCTTTTGCTTCATGCCGGTCGAGTAAGTCCGCACCTTGCGCCTGAGGTCGAGCCGCATGACGCTTTCGGCAATGGCGACCGCCCGATCCAAACCGACGCCTCCGCGCAAGGAGGCGAGGAATCGGAGCATCCCGACCCCGGTCATCCAGCCGAACATCCTCAACTCGCCAGGGAGGTACGAAACCAGGGTCCGGACTTCCAGGCTCTGTCGCCAGCAGTCGAATCCCGCGACCGAGGCAGAGCCTGCTGTGGGGCGGAGCAAGCCGAGCAACAGGCGGATCGTGGTCGTCTTCCCCGAGCCGTTCGGGCCGAGCAGCCCGAACACTTCGCCCTTGCGAATCTCGACGCTCAGGTTGTTCAGCGCGGTCGTTTCCCCGTAACGCTTGGTCAAACCGTCCGTCACAATCATCGACCGCGATCCTCTCGCCCCGGAGTCCGTTACGCAAGGAGGGTACCTTCGCGCACCGTCGAGAGTTTCTCATCGGCCGGGGGCCAGTTGCTAGAGCGGTTCGCGATTGGGTTGCCGACGATGGGCCGCGACTCCCCAATCTGTCGGAACCGGATCAGGTCGCGACCCGGCTCCCGTGAGCCTCTTGGAGACGTGTTGCTGCAGGTTCTTCGCGGGTCTTCAGCGGCGCATCCGCTTGCCCGGACGATGCTCGGTGAATGTCAAGCAGCCGATCGATCGCAACGCTCGGTCCCAGCCGCCGAACGAGCTTCAGGATCATCACCTCTTCCTCCGACACAACGACCATCTGGTGCGTCGCGTCCAGGTCGAGCGTATCGTCGACCAGATAGTCGAGAGTGACCCCAAGCGTGCGCGCGAGCTCAACGGCCATCGTCAGCTTCGGTTCCTGAACCCCGCTGATGATGCGCGAAATCGTCGACTTGGAGATCCCCAGCGCGACCGCTAAGGACGCCTGGTCAACATTTCGCAGCGAACAGAGTTTTTGCAATTTAGCTGCATATCCCATATTTCCCAGAATACCGATAAAGTTCTGGCGGCCTCAAGGAAATTCTGATTGGCTCAATAAGGTTTCAACCCGCTGCCTAGATAACGAAGTGGGCCCGTAAACGCGAGTGAGACATCGTGAGGGGCCGAACTTCGAGGCAGCGCCAGGGTCCACAGAAAACCTGGGATTGAGGACTTCGCTGGAATAGAATCGGCTCCCGCGACCCTCGTGTGTTGGTTTTAGTAAGACGACCCGCGTGTTTTATTCTAGCTTGAAGGCAATCCTCGTCCCACTTACGACCCAAGGAGTGACCGGAGCGCCTGGGGCGAGTCACTGAACAATCCTGAGACGCCGGCCTCAATAAGATGGGCCGCAAGGCCGTCGGGGCGGCCGTCGTTGACCGTGTACACGAGAACGGGGACGTGTGCCGACTTAAGCCTTAGAAGGTCATCGACACGGAGCGAGTTGGCGCCCGGCGCGCGCAGGTAGGCCTCCGATTCCGATCCCAGGGCCTGGGCCGACGGGTGATACGCCTCGCACTGCAACAATTCGCGAACGTACCGGTCCGGATGAAACAACGGTGTTGTTGTGAGCACACCCGTGGGGAGTGTTGGCCGCAGGCCCGCCAGCCTCGCCAGATCGGCATGATCGAATGAAGAAACCAACACGCGCGACGCACAGCCGACGGCGTCGATGTCGCGGAGAACCGCACCGACGAGATTAGGATTCGCACAAGGGAACGACTTCAGCTCGACGTTGACGAGCCAGTCCAGACGTTCGGTCAATTGGAGGGCTTCTCGTAGCGTCGGGACACGGATTGCGCCGCTGGCGAAGTGTTTTTGATCGGAATCGGGCAACGTCTCGAGCGTTCCGAACGCGTTGGCTGAGCGCGGGCCTCCGGACGGGTCGACGAACCAGGAGCCCGCATCCAGCACGCGGATCTCATCGAGGTCGAAATCGCAAATGCGGTAGCCAGTCGCTCGGCGCGCGTCGTTCGCAAACCGGCGCGCGACGTTAGTTGTGCGGGTGAGCGATTCGTCGTGAATCACGACCGGTACGCCGTCACGCGTCAGGTGAACGTCGAGCTCCCATACGTCGGCTCCAGCCTCGAAGCCAAGTTCGGCCGCTTCGAGCGTATTTTCAGGAGCGTGCGCGGAATCGCCGCGATGCGCGATGATCAGCGGGCGGACTCGCGCTGACTGGAAGAGCGCACGAAATCGGTTCGTATCGAAGGGGGGCGGCGTCATGGAGAAACGGTGGGAACTCGGGTCGGATCAACGAGCTCTGCGCCGTTTGGTCACTTGACGGACCGAGTCGATCAGCGGATTCATCGCATTGACGGACTGCGCCGGCGCCGGTCCATAGGTTACTCCGTTCGAGAAGCCGCTCATACCCCCGATCCCTTGGGAATAACCCATCCCGAATCCGGTCCCGTACGGATTCATGCCGTAGCCCCAGCCACCATAGCCGTAACCCGGGAAGCCATATCCGTAACCCGCGCTGGCACCGAAGCCCACCGCCCCCGGTCCCGCCATAGCCTGATAACCGAACTGCGAAGACCAACCGCCGGGAACGACGCCTTGCGCGTGCGCAGCCGCCGGGATCGACAGAATGGCACCGAACGCAAGCGCGAAGACGAGACGATGAAACATGCTGCCGATCCTCCCTCCGGGTCAGCTCGATGGCGACGAGGTGGGAGGAGAGCGTTGAGTTGCTCTGCTCCCGTTTTCTTGTTCCCAACCCTTTGAGACGATCCAGACCGTCACGCTATTCGACGGACACCGGCAGCGATTCAAAGTTTTCTCGACGGAGCCAGCCGCGGTTCCGCGGGGCGTCCGCTGCACTCGCACGATCGGCTCACGTCATTTCTCGCCGAAGAAAGGAAACAACCGCGCCAGGTCGGCGGGCGACGGTTGCGACCCGTACTCGCAGATCTCGAACGCCTCGGCGTACTTAACGGCCTTTCCCTTCTCGTCCCCCAGCTTCGCAGTCAGTTCCTTGCGAAACCGATTCGCGGTCGAGGCGAAACGTGCACCTGAGCGTTCCCGGGTCCAGGCCATGCGGTCCGCCTTGTTCTTGGGGACCTCGTTGAGGTAGCCGAAGAGCCAGGGGTTCCACTCGTAGAACTGCGATTCGAGGGCGTCGACACATTGCAGCTTTTGTTCGATTGTCGCATCAATCGGCACGACGACGTCGGCCTGGAAGGGGTTGGGCTTCTTGAAGCCGTCCTCCAGGTACATGAAGACGGGGTTCTTGCGGAGCGCGGGGACGTCAGGACAGAAGCTCGGGACGATCACCATGAACGCGGCGTCCTGGACGAGGATCGCCGTGTAGCGGTGGTCCGGGTGGTAATCGTTGGGGCGGGGCGAGAGGACGAGGTCGGCCTTCCATTCGCGGATCAGGCGGGTGAGCGTGCGGCGGTTTTCGAGGGTGGGCATCAGCTCACCGTCGTGGTTATCGAGCACCTCGGTGGCGATCCCGAGGATCTCGGCGCACTTCTTCACCTCCGCGGTGCGGCGGCGTGCCAGGTGGGCGCCGGCCATTTCGTGGTGGCCGATATCGCCGTTGGTGACGCTCACGAACTTGACCTTGTGGCCCAGCTTGGCCCAGCGCGCGGCCGTGCCGCCGGCCTTCAGCTCGCAATCATCGGGATGAGCGCCGAAGACAATGACGTGCAGTGGCTCGTCGCCAAGTGCGGAGTGCGCGGGAGCGATGAGCGAGCAGAGGACCAGCAATACGGTCGGTCGCATGTTTGATTCCTTATTTAAGTCGCGATTCGGGGGCCATCCCGTTGTATCCTTACAGGGAGGCGAAGTCGAACGAAAAGGAGTCCGATCGAGCCCCGGTCGAGGGCGTGGTTTCCGTCCCCGCGTCGCGCCGGTATGATCGCGGTTTGGGAACTTTGGCACTCCAAACGACGGAAAAAGGCCCTGGAGAGGAACGCTTGATGTGTCTCCACCTGCGCTGGACCTTGGCCCTGGCCACGACACTGTCGCTCTCGGCGGCCGCAGTGCGTGCTGATGATCCACAGTCCGCACCCAAGGCTCTGAAAGGAATGGACGCGTTCGGCGATTGGACCACCGATGCGCCCGGCGTCCGGCGGCATCTCACCGCCGCCGACCTTCCCAAGCCCTTCGACACGCCTTCGGCGAACAACGGGCCGAAAGTGATCCCTCGGCCGGAGGGGGCCTGGCCCCAGGTTCCCAAAGGGTTCGAGGTGACCGAGTTCGGCACCAAGCTCGAGCAGCCGCGCGTCGTCGTCACGGCGCCCAACGGCGACCTGTTCATCGCCGAGAGTGCTCCGGGACGGCTCCGCGTCCTCCGTGATGCCGATGGGGACGGAAAGCCCGAAGTCACCTCGGCCTTTGCCACGAATTTGAAGCAGCCCTTCGGGATCGCGTTCTATCCGCCGGGGCCCGAGCCAACCTTCGTCTACGTCGCGAACACGGACTCCGTCGTGCGTTTTCCTTATACGCGGGGCGACACCAAAGCCTCGGCGCCGCCAACCGTGATGGTCGCCGATATCCCCGGCGGCGGCCGCCTCCAAGGAGGCGGGCACTGGACGCGCGACGTGGTGTTCTCGCTCGACGGCAAGCGCATGTTCGTGTCGGTAGGCTCGCGATCCAACGTCAGCGATGACGACGGCGAGAAGCGTCGGGCCGATGTTCTCGTCTTCAACCCCGATGGAAAAAACGAGCAACTCTACGCTTCGGGTCTGCGCAACGCGGTCGGGCTGGCCATTCATCCCAAGACCGGTCAACTCTGGGCCTCGGTCAACGAACGCGACGGCCTCGGCGACCACCTCGTCCCCGACTACATCACGCATGTCGAAGAAGGGGGCTTCTACGGCTGGCCCTGGTACTACATCGGAGCGCATCAGGATCCACGTCACAAGGGCAAGCACCCGGAGCTGGCGGAAAAAGCAATCGTCCCGGACGTCTTGCTCCAGTCGCACTCCGCCTCACTCGCCATGACGTTCTACAACGGCGCATCGTTCCCCAAGGAATATACGCTCGACGGCTTTGCCTGCGAGCACGGTTCGTGGAACCGCTCCCGGCGCACCGGTTACAAGGTGATCCGCGTCCCCTTGCGCGACGGCAAGGCCACCGGGGAATACGAAGACTTCATGGTTGGATTCGTGACGCCCGACGGAAACGTCTGGGGCCGGCCCGTCGGGGTTACGGTCGCGAAGGACGGAGCCTTGATCGTCACCGACGACGGTTCAGGAACAGTCTGGCGGATCGCCTACACGGGCGACAAGAAGTCTTGAGAAGGCGAGCGGCGGTCACGTCTTCTCGTCATCCATGTGAAAGCCCGCCGCGACAAGCTCAACCAGGGCGTCGAGGGCCGCCTCGGCGTCCGTTCCATTGGCTTCGAGGTCGAGCTCCAGGCCGCACTCGGCCGCGAGGCCTGTCATGTCCAGAATGCTCTTTCCATTCGCGCGTGTGCCGCGGCACTCGACCGCCACATCCGACTGAAACGTCATTGCCAGTTTCACGAATTTGCTCGATGGCCGCATGTGCAGGCCCTTTTCGTTGACGATTTTGACCCGGCGTCGGACGCTCGCGAGACCACTACCCATCGTCAACTCCTGGACGCAGGCAGGCCATGGGAGGGGAGAAGTCCATGGCCATTCACTCAGGACGTGATCCGAAGATACACAAGAATAAACCACGGGCAGGCAACTTGCTCGCACGAAGAATCCGAAATCAGGTACCTGGGGTGTCGCAAATGTCCGAGCTGTCGCCTCGTGAACGTCTCGCGAGCTATATCACCGGCTATTTCGCCTCGCAGTGCGTGTACGTCGCGGCCGAGCTTCGCTTGGCTGATCATTTGACCATGGGACCGCGGACCGTCGACGATCTCTCTCACGCGACCGGCACGCACCCCCGCTCCCTCTACCGGCTGCTTCGCGCCCTGGCGAGCCTCGGCATCTTCCAGGAAGAAGACGACGGGCGCTTTGCGATGACCGCTACCGCGGAAGAGCTTCGGTCCGACGCGCAACGGGCCACAGCACTGATGATGGGTGGTGAGTTTTATCATGCGTGGGGGGACCTTCTGAACAGCATCCGCACTGGCGAGCCCGCATTCCCGAGACTTAACGGCATGACCTGCTTCGAGTTTCTCGCGTCGCACACGGCGCAAGGCGAGAACTTCGATAAGGCCATGACGGCGCTCAATGACCGCAAGACGCAGGCGATTCTCGACGTCTACGACTTTTCGGACGTCCGTTTGCTGGCCGATATCGGCGGCGGGAACGGCTCGACGCTGATCCGCATTCTCGAGCGCTACCCGGCACTTTACGGCGTACTGTTCGACCTTGCCGAAGTTGCTGGCCGGGCGCGATTGGGGCTCGAACTCGCTGGGCTCGCGCATCGCTGCGTTGTGTCGTCCGGCAGTTTTCTCGATTCCGTCCCCAAGGGCGCGGACGTCTATCTCTTCCGGCACATCCTCCACAATTGGGATGACCCGAGCGTGGAGCAAATCCTGCGGAACACCCGCGATGCGATGGACCCTGGGGCGAAACTGCTGGTCGTCGAACGCATCATTCCGCCGGGGAATGACCCGTTGTTCGGAAAGCTCCAGGACTTGACGATGCTCGTGGTCCACGGGGGTCTCGAACGCACGGAGGCTGAGTTTCGTCAACTCTTCGAGCAGACAGGGTTCCGGCTTACGAGAATCGTGCCAACCGCTCAGGAAGTCTGCCTGATCGAGGGTAAACGAACGGACTGAGGGGTGTTGAGGGTGGGATCGGCTGTGCACTGGTGTGCCTAAGACTCGTCTGGTCAGAATCCCCCGGCGCTGGTAGGAGAGTGCGCGAGTCCCATGTTGAAGTCGCCGCGACGGCGTACGGACCTCCCATCACGAACCCACTTCCCTTTCGCGTCTTGCGGCAACCCTTTTCGGGATAAGGTGGCGACATGGATCGCGCGCCGCTGCGCTGGGTATTGGTTTGCGGCGGTTTGGTGCTCTGGTTAACCGCGCCGAGCTGGGGTGCGGCGGAGGTGAAGTTCGACAAGGACTTCCTCACAGGCGTCATTGAAAAGCTCCCGCCGATCCCTTTCCAGAAGGACGGGCACTACCGCGGGACGGTCTCTTCCTACCGGCTGCACGGCATCGACCCCAAGTTGCGACGGCTGCTCGTGGACTGCCAGGTGGCGGGTGAATTCCGCCCGCCGATCCCTGCGCCTCATATCGAGACCGACCCACGCAATGGCCACCCCGAGGAGCACTGGCGCAGCTTCCGATTCGACGTACGCGCCGGCATCAATATCGAAGCCGCCGGCGACGGCACGCCGCGGTTCCGGGTCGAGGTCGAGGAGGTCAAGCGCCGGGAGCTCGAGGGGTTCGCGGGCACGCTGGCCAAGGTGCTGGGCAAGTCGTTCGATTCACTCGTGAAACAAGTCGCCGAAGGGAAGACGTCGCGTCTCAACGAAAAGCTCAACGCCGAGATTCTGAAGCACACGAAGATGTTCCAGGACTATGGGGTGTTTTACGGGATCGACTACACGGCCAACGACATTGCGCTCCATTTCGACGTTTCACGCTACACGCTCCAGGGGGTCGCGGGTTACCTTTACCCGACGGCACTGCCGGGAACGGTGCCGTTGTACCGCTGGGTTCACATGCGGCGCAGGGAGCATGTGTACACAATCAACCCGGTCGGTCCGGACAAGCGGATCTTTCGCAACGAGGGGATCGCCGGTTATGTCTTTGCCCGGCCCGCCTCGGAGACGGTGCCACTCTATCGTTGGCGGAGCCGTTGGGACCATTTCTACACGACCGCGGCCGACGGCGAAGGGGCCAACAAGTACGGCTACCGGGGCGAGGGGGTCGCTTGCTTCCTGTACTCGGCACCACAGCCGGGGACCGTCGCGTTCTACCGGTTCGTCGAGCCTCGAACTGGACTGCATTTCTACACGACGCACCCGCACGCCGAGTTCGCGAAATGAGTGGTACCGTGACCGCGTTCGATAACCCGACCTTGCGCTGAGTGAGTGTGTCATGCCCGTCCTGCGACAAATTGCCCAACTGGGTCATCCTGTACTCCGTGCTCCAGTCGACCGCGTCGCGCTGCCCGCCTCGGAGTCGCTACTTGCGCTCGTCGACGACATGCTGGTCACCCTGCGAGACGCGAACGGCGTGGGGATCGCGGCGCCACAGGTTTACGAGTCGCTGAGCCTCTTCATCGTCGCCTCTCGGCCGAATCCAAGGTACCCGAGTGCCCCCTTGATGGAGCCGGAGGCCGTGTTCAACGCCGAGATTTTGGCGCGTTCGGCCGAGCTCGACAAAGATTGGGAAGGGTGCCTCAGCATCCCCGGAATTCGTGGGAACGTTCCGCGGCACCGGTCAATCCGGGTGCGCTACCAGAACGCTCAGGGGGGCGAGGTCGAACGTGAGTTCCACGCCTTTGTCGCCCGCATCTTCCAGCATGAGTACGACCATCTGCACGGGATCGTTTTTCTCGACCGGCTCGAGGATTCGCGCGATGTTATGAGTGAGAAGGAATTTCAGAAACAATGCATTCGCTGACCTGAGACGGCCCTGCGGCGACATCACGCCACGTCGCCGTCTAACGTGATCAGTTTGCCGGTCCGGGTATCGAAGATCTCGAGCGCGCCGTCGAAATGAAGATGCGCGAGCGCGCGGGCGATCAAGGTCCGATGACACGCGTGGTAATCGGCGCAAGCACAGAGTAAGGCGACGACGTCTCCTGACGTCTGAACGAGCGTGGCGAGCCGCACGAGTCCTCGATGCACCGGCCAATCCCCTTTCACATCGGCGAGGTGTGCCCGCAAGATCGTCATGGACCTGTCGTGTCGCTGGGGATTGCCGAGCTCGACGAGCCATTCGTACGCGATCCCGGCAGCGTTCAAGGTTGACGCGATGCCGGCCGCGCCCGTCTGCAAGGTCCACGGTTTGGGCCCGTACGGTCCCGGCTTGACCGCTGAGGCGCAAGGATTGAGCCTCACGTCGACCAAACGCGTCACTCCGCGCGACGAGAGCGCCTCGACGAGTCGCTCGGCGCGTCGCGCTGTGGGCCATGCGCCGTAGCCAACGGTCCAGACGGCAGCGGTTGGCATGGGCGGTTCCTCGGGGAGGAGGGCAAAAACCCGGTGGAGCGTCGGGAATGGCCTGTCGGGTTTGGCCCACTGGTTTGTATCTTGGGCGTAATGGACTGACGACTTTGCGGCCACAGGGCCTCCCGCAGGATTCCAGCCCATGGGGGAGAAGTCAAGCCAACGACGGACTCGCTTCGCCCCGCTTCGAGCGCAACGCCCCACGTTGTCACGCGCCGGCAAGCGAGTGATGCACACGCCGGAGGCGAGAGCCGGACATCGGAATCGACACACCGCGAACCGCGCTCCGCGTCCGTGAGTGGTTCCCGCAAGGCAATCTCCATGAGCTTAGCTTCGTCCCGGAGTGACTCGACGTCACAGCCCCTCATTGCCCGACTTCTCAGCGGATCGATGGGCATCCTGCTTCGGCGCTTCGGCATTCGGCCGTCCGCCGAGGAAATCAAGGCGATGCTCCAGGAGGGGATCGAGTCGGGAACATTCGTCGAGGCCGAGTCCCAGATCGCGGAGCGGGTGCTTCGGCTTGGAGATCACCGTGCCAATAGCTTGATGACGCCGATGAAGGACGTTGTCTGGCTCGACGTAACCGACCCGCTCGCCACGCTCCAGCAGGCGATCGCGGCTCATCCGCACTCGTGCTTTCCTGTGTGCGAAGGGAACATCGACGCGGTCCTTGGGATCATCCACGTCAAAGACCTGCTCGTCCACAGCTTTACCGGACAACCGTTCACGCTCAAAGGCCTCCTGAAGATGCCGCTCCTTATATACGAGGGGACTCCGGCGCTGAAGGTCCTGGAGATGTTCAAGAAAACGGGGATGCACGTTGCGGTCGTGCTAGACGAGTACGGTTCCGTACGAGGGTTCCTGACCCTGCACGACATTCTCGAGGCCATTGTGGGCGACATGCCCGAGGGTGGGTGACGCAAGCGTTCCTTGGGCTACGACGCTCGAGACGCGCTGCGTTCGCGCTACCGGCTGGAACGTCAGCGGTCGCCACGAGGCTCACGGCGCGACCACAACCCACCAGCAATCAGCCCCATTCCTCCCAGCGCAAGCTGAACGCACGCCGCAGGTTCGGGGACCGGCACAAAGCGGACGTCATCGACGCCGAACACGTCGCGGGTCGTGGTGGGGACGTTGTTCATCTGAAGCGTGATGGAGCTGATCGACGCACCAGGATCCGTGAAGCCGAGGAACTGGATGCCACCGAGCGATGAGCCCGAGACGAGAAGGTCGTGAGCGGCGCCGTCATTGAAAAGCAAGTGAAGGTCCCCAGGTGCCGTGCCAACGCCGGTCAAGTTCGCACCAAACGCGGAGATGGGCTGGGCGAACTGAAAGGTCAGGCTGGCCGAGGAAGCACCCAGTTGGGGGACAAATTCTAAGTACTGACTTCCCCCGAGCGTGGTGTTGTAACCGTCGAGAACGGGGTTGGGAGAGTTGTTACTGATCCCGAACGGAAAGTTGGGAATGGTGGAGGGCGACGTGTTCTGGAGTGTGAGCGTGACGCCAGGCGCAACGGTGAGCGGGTTGTTGTTCCCGGGAGCCCCCAGCGGCAGACCTTCGAAATTGAAGGAAAGCCCTGTTCCGAGGCTGCCGGCCGTCGTGTTGAAAGCCGTGGCCGCCGCGTCGGTATTGGGATGCGCGTCCAGCGGCCCCGCGCCGGCGTCCTGGCTGTTGAACACGGTCACGTCCGCGCGGACGCTTCCGGTGACAACGAGCGCAGCCACAAAAACGAGACGGCCCATCCAATGGTTCATCTTCGCCGTCAACTCGTCCTTAAGGAATTCGAAGTATCGCGTCGGCTCAATAGTAATCGGGTGCTGACAGAGCCCGCAATCCAGATGCTTTTTTGCAACATCGCGCAACCGGACTCGGTATCACGTGATCGGCGCGAGTTGAGTGATGGCATCCTGGACGTCCTTCATCTTGATCGGCTTATTCAGCACGATCAGGCGGTCGTCGGTGGGGAGCTTTTCGTGCAGGGTCTTTTGTTTGGGGCCGAGCAGGACGAGCGCGGAGAGCGTAAGTCCATCTTCATGGGCTTTGTCGTGCATGTCGATGAAGGCGTCAACGGCATCCGGACCCAGGCCGTCGACATCGAAGATCACGACGTCCGGAGTCTGTTCGCGGTAGCGTTCCGCGGCAACTTCGGCATTGCCGATGAGGAAGACGCGATAGCCCATTTTGGAGAGAGTCTTCCGGAAGGCCTCCTGGATCTCGTTCTGGGCTTCGACGCAGAGCACCTTCTTCGACGCGACAGCTTTGACTGCGGTCGGTCCGGTGCCGGGTTGTTCGTCATCGGCGGGCCTGCGCTCGAAGATGTCTGCGAAATGATCCTCCTCGCTTTCCGCAGTCGCGTCGACAGGGGCTTCCTTGCGGGCCTTGTAGGCATCGAGCGCGTCGACCACTTCGTCGAGGGTCTGATAGCGCGATCTCAGGTCCATCTTCATCATCTGTTCGATGATGGCCGAGAGTTGCGGATCCGGGGCGTAGTTATGCTCGCTCAGGGGCTTGATGGCGCCGAAGCTCCGTTTGAGCATCTTGGCCATCATGTCCTTGCTCTCGACCTCGGGGAGGGGAAGCTGGCCGGTGAGCATCTGGTAGAAGACGCAGCCGAGGAAATAGATGTCGGAGCGAGGGTCGCCCTTCTGGCTGCCGCAGGTACGCTCGAGCGCCGAGTAGTCGACGGTGCGCTGACTCTGCATGGTTCTCTTCTCATCCCCTTCGATCGTAGCGAGACCGAAGTCGACGAGCTTGGCGGCACCACTGTTGGAAATGAGGATGTTGGTCCCCTTGATGTCACGGTGGGTCACGCCGCTCGCGATCGAATACTGAAGGCCCTTCGCCAGGCCGATCATCAGCGGCAGCGCCGTCTTGGAGTCGAGACGGCCGCGCAACTTGAGGAAGTCGCGCAGGTTCGACCCTTCGACATACTCCATAATCATATAATGACGGCGATCCTGTTCCCCGAAGTCGAGGATCTGGACGATGTTTGGGTGCCGCAACCGCATACCGGCCTCAGCCTCTTTATTGAACCGTTCGACCGAAACCGGATCGGACACGAATCGCTGGCGGAGCACCTTGATCGCGACCGGCTGCCCCGAGTCGACCTTCTGGCCGCGGTAAACGCGCGCAAATGTCCCTTCAGCCAAGTGGAAAAGGACCTTGTAGCCGCCGTAAAAGAAACCGCTCGGGTCGTCCTTCTGGAGTCTCTCGAGCTGCCAGCTCGTTAACAGCCCTTTGCGCAGGAACGACCGGATCAACGCCGCCAGACTCAGGTCGTCCGCGTCGGCAATGGCTTCGCGCGATTGTTCACGAGTGATCAGACCCAGCAGGCAAGCCTGCTCGGCCAGGGTTTCGGCGTCGAAATCGGCCATGGGGGCGACAACCTTTTCCCAGGAGAGTGATGGGTCCGGCGCGCGGTTAATAGAGTATCAAACATGATTCCGGACATGCGTCGGACGAGATTGCTATCTTATCACACGGCCCCTCCGCCGCAACCCTCGATAGTGTGTCGACATCGGACCGATCGGGGACAGCAGCGATGGTTGACTGCCGACGTCGACGGAAGGGCTCCGTAGAGGAGCGTTCGCTCATCGCGTTGTTTTTGGGCTACGCGGACGCCGGTTCGTTGTGATTGCTCAACACCGCGGTGATCGCGGCGTCACGCATGGCTCAACTTGCCGTCTTCATGAGGGATATGGGATCAAAGACGATTCCGACGGGTCCACCGACCGACACGGACCTGCCCTTCACCAGGTGTGGTGCTTGCTCGCCCTTACCCAGATCGAGTCCTACGGCATTGCCTTCCAGGCGTAGCTCGAGCGCTTGAAGTTCCGGGACTCGCACTGTGGTTGCGGCTCGATCATCGGAGAACCCCGGTCATGCGCAAACCGCTTGCACCGAAGCCGGATGCCACTCAGTCCGCAGTCCCTCCTGAATCATGCCCGAATCGATTCGATCGCGCTTCAACAATCCCCAGTACCCCGGCCTCTCGCACTCGCCGGGCGGCGGGAAAAACACGGGGACGCCGGGGCGAGAATCAGGTCAAGGATTCGGACGACGAACGGGAGTTCATGCAGGCAATGCACGACTACAAGATCAAGAGCGGCCGCATGTTCCCAACGTGGTGCGAGGTCCTCGAGGTGTTGCAGTCGTTGGGATACCGAAAACAGACGACCGAGTTGTGCGCGCTCCAAGTTCGCAACGATCATGACGCCGTCACGCGCGGGTTGAGATGCGTCACAGCGGGCACAGGACCCGTCTCCACGCAACCTTAGAGCGGTTTTCCTTCGCGCTGCGCACACCCGCACCACCCGACATCATTCCATGTTTCGAGTCTACATGTTTTTGGGAGGGCGAGGCTCCGTCCGAGCCAGCCTTGTTCGGAGGACGAGTCTTCGAGTCCTCTGAACATCGCGTGTGATGACGCGGCCCCCTAGGCGGCACGCGATGATCCATCTGCTCGAAGACTCGCCGATAGATCGGACGAAGCCTCGCCCTCCCGGCTGTGCGCTACGCGACCGTAAACCGCTGTAATACCGCCCCGCCCGCGTTCACCTCGCTCCGCGCATGGTTGACAGCGCCGTCGGAACCGCCTATCGTAAGTCCCAATCCGTTCATTGGTAAGCGGTTTCGACAAAGGCACGGTTCCTGAGACGATGATCGTACGTACAAGATTCGCACCCAGCCCGACGGGCTTTCTCCACATCGGCGGGGTGCGGACAGCGCTTTTCAACTGGCTTCTGGCCCGCCACCACGGCGGCCAGTTCATTCTTCGGATCGATGACACCGACCAGCAGCGCCACGTGGAGGCGGCGGTCGCGCTCATTCTCGACGGTTTCCGCTGGATGGGGATGGACTGGGACGAAGGCCCCGAGGCCGGTGGTCCGCACGGTCCTTACTTCCAATCGCAGCGTGCCGATCGTTACCGAAAAGCCACCGAGGCGCTGATCGCCGGCGGTCACGTGTACCGAGACTACTCGACGCAGGAAGAACGCGACGCCGATCGCCGCGAGGCCGAGGCCTTCAAACGTGCCTACCGCTTCCGGCGCAAGCCTGTGAGCGATGCCGACCTCGCCCGCTTCGAGGCCGAAGGCCGGCCCTACGGCCTGCGCTTCGAGGTTCCGCTCGGCCGCACACTGGTGCTCAACGACCTGATCAAAGGCCCCGTCGAGCAAAAGACGGACGAAATCGGCGACTTCGTGATCGTCCGGCCGGACGGCACACCGCTCTATAACTTCGCCAGCGTGATCGACGACGCCGACATGCAGATCACACACGTCGTTCGCGCCGAAGAGCACCTGACGAACACGTTTCCGCAAATGCTCATCTTCGAGGCGCTCGGGTATCAACTGCCGGCGTTTGCGCACGTCCCGTTTGTCGCCGCGCCGGGCTCGCGCAAGAAGCTGTCGAAACGGGACGGCGCGGTGGGGCTCGACGAATACATCAACCGAGGGTATCTGCCCTCGGCGATGATGAACTACCTCTCGCGCCTGGGCTGGAGCTACGACGACACCCAGGAAATCTTCAGTCGCGAAGAGTTGATCGAAAAGTTCTCACTCGACCGGGTCAATAGTTCGCCGGCCAGCCACGATCCCGACAAGCTCTTCTGGATTCAGGGCGAGTGGATGCGCAAGCTCCCTCTCGAACAGAAAGTCGACGGCGTACTGCCGTTTCTGAAGCGAGAGGGACTGGCGGAGGAGCCGATCTCCGACGCATTCCGCCAGCGGGTGGAGGCGGTTGTCGTGGCGCTGGGCGACCGACTCAAGGTGTTCGGCGACATCCTGACGCTCGGCCGCTATTTCTTCACAGAGACGTTGACCCACGACCCTGACGCCGTGAAGAAACGGTTGCGCAAGGATGGCGTGCCCCAACTGCTCGCCGAGCTCGACCAGGTGCTCGAGACAGTTGAACCGTTCGATGTACCCAGTTTGGAGAAGGCGATTCACGATTACGCCGAATCGCACGGTCATCCGATGGGTCAAGTCGTCAATCCCTTGCGCGTCGCCACGACGGGGCAGGGGGTGGGCCCCGGACTGTATGACTGCCTCGCGATTCTGGGGCGCGCGTCGTGCCGGAGACGCATCGCCGAAACGCTCGCCATGCTCCAAACGAGTTGATGCGCCGAGATTCGCGCGAGGTGGCCGATGGTCCGGTCGCGGTGGAAGTGGGTTGCTCTCGGCGTCGTTTTGCTGCTGATCGCAGCCGAGGTTGGCCTCAATGTGCTCAAGCCCTCCGAGGTCCTGGTGAAGATCGTCAATGGCGGGCAAGAACCGCTTCTGAATGTCGAGATCACTGTCGGGGCCGAGAGCAGTTTCGTCGACCGGATTGATCCCCAGCAGGCGCACGTCTTTCTCTTGAGCAGCTACGGGAAGACTCCGCTTGCCTTGAAATTCAATCAGCTCAACAACCCTTTGTCCGATTTCGTTGTCCCGGAATTCGACGCTCGCAAACTGAGTCAAGAGGGCAGCGTTTTGGTCCTCGAGGTCCGCCCCAACGAGGTCGCCCGTTACGTCGAGCCTGACGAAAGACCCGGTGCGCTCGGCCGGCTGTATGGCAAGGCGCGCGGTCTCGTTGAGGCACCAAAGGCGTCCAACGGACCTTGACGAAACGGCGAGCGCCTCGGCGGAAAACGAGACTGCGAACCGTTCGATTACCGCCTTCGTTGCACTCCTCACTGCGTCCCTGCTTCGTGGAGTATCTCGATGTCTCTCTTGGTTGTAGGCTCGATCGCACTCGATTCGGTGGAGACGCCGCACGGGATTGTGACGGACGCGCTCGGTGGATCCGCCACGTTTTTCTCGTATGCCGCGAGTTACTTTACGCCGGTTCGGCTTGTGGGAGTCGTCGGTGAGGACTTTCCGTCCGCGCACCGGGAGATGCTCGAAGGGCGCAGAATCGACACGTCAGGGCTGAAAATCGAGACGCACGGGAAGACGTTCCGCTGGCGAGGGCGGTACACGGGCGATATGAACATGGCCGAGACCCTTGAGGTCCACCTCAACGTCTTCGGCGCGTTCGATCCCGAAGTCCCGCCGGCGTTTCGCGAGACCCCGTTCGTTTTCCTCGCGAACGGCAGTCCCGTCGTTCAGCGCAAGGTGCTCGAGCAAGTCAAGAACCCAACGCTCATCGTGGCGGACACGATGAACCTCTGGATTGAAACGCAGCGAGACGAGCTGCTGGCGCTCTTGCGCGAAGTGGACGGCCTCGTCTTGAATGACGGCGAGGCGCGGATGCTGACCGAGGAGATCAACCTCGTGCGCGCGGGGTGGAAAGTGCTCGAACTCGGCCCGCGGTTCGTCATCATCAAGAAAGGCGAGCACGGCGCGCTGTTCCTGAGCCGGAGCGAGACCTTCGTGATGCCGGCCTTCCCGCTCGGTGAGGTCGTTGACCCGACCGGCGCCGGCGACAGCTTCGCGGGTGGGTTCATGGGCTATCTGGCCTCGACGGGGAAGCCGGACCCGGCGAACCTGAAAACCGCGATGGCGTACGGGACGATCCTGGCCAGCTTCAACGTCGAGGATTTCAGTCTCCGGCGTTTCCAGCGCACGGATCGGGCCGAGATCAATCACCGGCTCGAACAGTATCGGGAGATGATGAGCCTCTGAGCGTGTGCCCCGGAGACCATATGTGCCCCTGAGAGCGCCGCCCATTCGCAGCCCGCGTTAACGCCCCCATGACCGCTTTGAAAGCTTGTGGAGCTCGCCGGCGCCCGGGTGAACGTCGGCGCGTTTGATGAGCAAAGGGGCGACCGTGTGGAGCGACTGCGCGGGCCTGCTCCGAGTGACCGCGGGGGACACACGGACCGCGGGTAGAACACCCTTCGTCGCCGACGGCGCACCGCGCGTCGCAGCTGCGGACGCGACCGACATCGTGGGCACGGGCACGGAGCTCAGAAGTGCATTCGCGCTCGACGGGATTGTCACCAGAGGCGCCGAGTTGCTCAGGAGGCGGAACGTCGCGTAGAACGTCGAGTGATCCGGAGTGTTGCCCACGAACCGGTCCCCGCTCGTCGCCTGGATATTCGAGATCGCAAACAGCTCCACACCGTTGAAGTTGAGCTGAGGCGACGCCGGCTGCTGAACGGTCGTCGGCACGATGATTAACTGGTTCGTGTTGGGATTAAACGCCAGCTTCTCGTTGTACGGCACTCCCGCGAACGCACCAGTTGTCACTCCTCCCGTTTGCGGAATGAGCATCGCTGAGAAGCGTCCCACGCTGTTCGCGGATAGGGTGATTCCCTCGTTGAACGTGACTGAGCCATAGCCGAGCCCGTTGACGAAGCCGGCACCACTGGGCGGGTTCGTGGCCGTCACGGTTAGAGACCCGCTGCCGCCCCCCGCACTCACACCGGGACCGGTAACGGTGAAATTCGTGATCGATGCCTGCTCCAGGGAGTTGCCAGGTGCGGGGAAGTTTTGATCGTCGCTAAGAGTTCCGTCGACCGCGATCGTGTACGTCGTACCCGGCGACAAACGGACCTCCGGTGTCAGATAAATCGTATCCGTCGAGGGGCTGTAGGCAGCGACCGACGATTGTAGCGCACCGTTCGCAAACAGGTGGACTGTGCTCGAGTTCGCCTGCCACACGTCGAGCGGCTTGTTGAAGGCGATCCCAATCGTGTCCGGCTGCGCGATCGCGGCGCCATTGGTGATCGGAACCATACCGTCCTCCGTGGTGATCGAGGTGACACGCAAAGGTGACGCGTTGATCGGAGTGGGACGGTAGATGAAGTTCTCGAAAACCGTGCCGATCGTCCCGTTCTGGTTGGCCAACGGGTTGCCCGCCAGGTCATTCAACAGGCCGTTGACCGACACCAGGTAGACATCCGACGCCAGTGGCTGGTCCGGCGTGAGCGTGATGGTTGATGTTCCATTAGCGCTGTTCACTTGATAGAGCAGCGTGGCGGGGACGGGCAAGTTGCCGCTATCGTACCCCGACGGTGCCGTCCACAACGAGCCGGTTTGAGGGATATTGACCACCTGCCCATCAGGACCGCTGGGCAAGAGCATGACCGCGAAGGGATTGCTCCGGAAGCTACTCGGATGCGTCAGCGAGTCGGTACTGGGATCGTCGGCGACAAGCCCCGCGAGCGGGTGGTTGAATGTGATCACGATCTGGTTGTTCGCGAGACTCGTCAGGACGTTCGTACCCGGATTGGGGCTGATGCTGAGCACCCTCAGACTGGTCTGGATTGTGATCGTTGTCGATGTCGACGCGGCGCTTTGCGTCCCTCCCAACGTCGCGGCCACCGTCGCGGAGATTTCATGGACGCCATCCGACAGCGGTTGTGCGAGGCCGCTCAGCGTGATCGTTGCGGTTCCGCCGACCGCCGGCACCTGGCTCCCGAGCGGAACGTTGCCGTCGTAGAGCTGCACAAAGCCGTTCGCGGGGTTCACGCCGCCGACAGTCAAGGTCAACGGCGCGTTCGCCGAGCCGTTATCTTTCGTAAGGCCAGGCATGTTATTCACAAGACCCGTGTCGCTTTGAGGCGCAAGCTGGGGAGCCGACGGCGCGGTGGGCACCGGCACGTCGTTGTCGTTGATCGTGACGGTAGCCGACGCGGGAATCCCAAGCAACGCGCCCCCGGTCGGGCTCGAGATCGTGACGTTGAAGTCGAACGACCCGCTGGTCAGTTGACGATCGATGATCGGGATGTTGACAGTCTTTGAACTGCTATCGCCGCTGCTCCAGGTGATGGTCTGATTAACGGCGGTATAGTCCGTCCCGGCGGTTGCCGTGCCGCCTCCGGTGCTGAACTGGACAGACACTGCGCCCGAACTGCCACTGGCCCGCGAGACTGGAATCGAAATGCTGCCGCCGTTCTCATTCACACTGAACGTCGCGGCACCAAGCCCAATCGTGCCGGCAGGCGTGTCGTTGTCCAGAATCGTGAGCACGGCGGTGTTCGGCGCCCCGAGGGTTGCCGAGCCGGTCGGGTTGGAGAGCGTGATGTTCACAGTCTTCGAACCGCTTGTCAGGTGAGGGTCGAGAATCGGTATCGTGACGTTTTGGCTGTTCGACTGCCCATCGGTCCAGCTCAGGGTCTGATTGACCGACGTGTAGTCCATTCCGGCCGTGGCCGTACCGCCACCAGTCGCGAATTGTACCGAGACCGCTCCCGTGGACCCGCCGGTGCGCGAGACGGGGATGGAGATGCTCCCACCGCTCTCATTCACAGAGAACGTCGCGGCCCCGAGTTGAATGGAACCGGCCGAGTCGTTGTCCTGAATTGTCAGAACGGCCGTGTTCGGGGTCCCGAGCGTGGCATTGCCTGTTGGGCTCGCGAGCGTGATGTTGACGGTCTTCGAACCGCCGATCAGGTGAGCGTCGAGGATCGGTATCGTGATGCTTTGTGTGTTCGACTGCCCGTCGGTCCAGCTCACGGTCTGGTTCACGGCAGTGTAGTCTGTCCCTGCTGTGGCCGTGCCACCACCAGTCGTGAATTGCACCGAGACCGCGCCGGCGGTGCCATTGGTGCGAGAGACCGGGATCGAGACGCTGCCGCCGTTCTCATTCACACTGAACGTCGCGGACCCCAACTCGATCGTGCCGGCGGGGGCGTCGTTATCCAGGATGGTGAGCACGGCGGTATTCGGCGTGCCGAGCGTGGCCGTGCCGGTCGGGTTGGACAGCGTGATGTTGACGGTCTTCGAGCCACTCGTGAGGTGAGCGTCGAGAATTGGTATCGTGATGCTTTGTGTGTTCGACTGCCCGTCGGTCCAGCTCACGGTCTGATTGACCGACGTGTAATCCGTCCCAGCCGTGGCCGTGCCGCCACCGGTCGCGAATTGTACCGAGACCGCGCCGGTGGTCCCGCCGGTGCGGGAGACGGGGATGGAGATGCTCCCTCCGCTCTCGTTCACACTGAACGTCGCGGCCCCGAGCTGAATCGAACCGGCCGAGTCGTTGTCCTGAATCGTCAGAACAGCCGTGTTTGGGGTCCCCAGGGTCGCGTTGCCCGCCGGGCTGGAGAGCGTGATGTTGAGGGTCTTCGAGCCGCTTGTCAGATGAGCGTCGAGAATGGGTATCGTGATGTTTTGCGTGTTCGACTGCCCGTCGGTCCAGCTCACGGTCTGATTGACCGACGCGTAATCCGTCCCGGCCGTGGCTGTGCCGCCACCGGTCGCGAACTGTACAGACACGGCGCCCGCGGTGCCCCCGGTGCGCGTCACCGGAATCTGGATGCTGCCACCGTTTTCATTCACGCTGAACGTGGCCGAGCCGAGTTGGATCGAGCCCGCGGAGTCGTTGTCGGCAATTGTCAGCACGGCGCTGCTCGGGCTGCCGAGCGTCGCACCGCCGGTCGGGCCTGAGAGTGCGATGTTCACCGTCTTCGAACCGCTCGTCAGATGCGGGTCGAGGATGGGGATCACGATGTTCTGCGTGTTGGTCTGTCCGTTACTCCAGCTTACGGTCTGGTTGACAGCCGTGTAATCGGTGCCGGCGGTTGCTGTACCGCCTCCCGTCGAGAATTGAACCGAAACGACGCCGGCGCTGCCACCCGTGCGCGAAACGGGGATGGAGATGCTCCCCCCGTTTTCATTCACGTTGTACGTCGCGGCACCCAGTGAAATCGCGCCCGCGACGGGAGCGTCGTTCTCGTTAATCGTGAGGACCGCCGTGCTTGGGCTGGCAAGGACCGCACCGCCGGTCGCGTAGGTGAGCGTCAGGCCGAGCGTCTTCAATCCACTCGTCAAGCCTCGGTCCGTGACAGGGATCGTGATGTCCTTGGCACTCGTATCGCCGCTCGCCCAGTTGAGTGTTTGGAACTGTGCGGTGTAATCAAGTCCGGCCACTGCTGTGCCATCGCTCGTGCTGACGATGACCGAGACAGGGCCGGTGCTCCCCCCAGTCCGCATGACCGGGACAGTAACGTTGCCGCTGTTCTCGTTGCCGCTGAACGTTGATGTCCCGAACGTCAGCGAGCCCGCCGGACTGGCGGAACCGTCGTTGTCCTGAATCGTGAGGACCGCCGTGCTGGGGCTCCCCAGGGCACCGCCGCCTCGAGGAGTCGAGAGCGTGAGGTTGACCGTCTTCGTCCCCGAGGTAAGGCCCCGGTCGATGATGGGAATGACCAGATACTTGGTCGCCGTGTCGTTATCACCCCAGATGAGCGTCTGGGTCACAGCCCCGTAGTCCGTGCCGACCACCGCCGTGCCGTTGCTGGTGCTGGCCTGTACGGAAATGGTGACAAAATCGCTACCGATCGAACGCGACACGGGGATGGCGACGCTGCCGGCATTCTCGTTCACGGTGAACTGAGCCAACTGAAACTGAACGGACGTTGAAGACACCGCGGTTTGGAAGATGACGATCGGTATGCTCGAGGGGTTGCCGATGCTGGCGGACCCGGTGACTTTGCTCAGGTTGACGTTGAAGGTGGGGCTATTCCCCGAGGCCCCGGAGTTGAGGATCGGTATGACAACATCCTTGGTGCTCGTGTCCCCGTTGGCCCAGTTGAGTGTGGTGTTAACGCTGGTGTAGTCAACGCCGGGGACCGCTGTGCCGCCCCCCGTACTCACCACGACGGAGACAGCCCCGAAACTACCGCCGGTGCGCGTGACTGGGATGACGATACTGCCAGCCTGCTCGTAAGTGTCGTAGGTCTGATCGCCGAACTGAAGCGACCCTGCCGAGGGTTGCCCATTGATATGAAGTACGATGTTGCCTGTCGCCGCGCCACCGCCGAAATCGTACCCCTGCACGCAGAAGCGGTACGTGAACCCGGCCTCGGCGAGGAAGGTCACCGCACTTGCGCCGTCCGTGCGGCCCAGGGCGTCGTCATTCTGGACCACGTGGTTATTGGGCCCAAAGACGGTGACCATCGTGTCGAAGTCGCTTCCGAAGGTGTCGACCGTTGCGACCTCAGTGACCGGTGGGGACCAGATCCACCAGACTGAGGCACCGCCGTCGTTCTTCGGGCTCGTCGTCGACTTACCGTCGGTGACGGGAAAGTCGTAGATATCGTTGGGGTCGCCTCCGTTAAAACCCTGGTTGGTGGTCGCGTTCACGTTGCTTCCGGTTGCAGAGGGGCTGGCTCCCGCAAGCGGAATCGCGTTGTCCCACAGGTCGTTGTTGGTGCTGGTCGTCTCGATGTCGTAGATGTGAACGTTGGCGGTCGACGCCGTGTTGTCGAGCACCGCGCCCGCCGTGGGGCTGCTGAGAGTGAGGTCGACGACCAGGTAGGGCGTATTGTCGTTGACCCCGTCATCGAGGACCGGCACGTTGAAGGATTTCTCGTGAACGCCTACCGGGAAGTTGAGCGTACCCGAGACGGTTTGATAGTTCGTACCGTTCTTTGCCGTGCCGTTACTGGTTGAGTAATTGATGCTAGCGGCCGTGGAATCGCCGTCGCGCCGGGCGACCGTGACCGTGACGAACTTGCCGGCCTCGGTGGTCTCGTACGTCTCGTACGGGAAGTAGAATGTCCCCGCGCCGGGCTCCAGGAGATTGACGCGGGCAACGAAGCCGTCAACTTCACCAAAGGCCGCGTTGGGGGGTGTGGAATTGATGGCGTTGAGCGTCGGGAATGTGGACGGCGTTCCTGCGCCCGCGGCTGCGATGCTATTCGTGGTTCCGACAACGTAGACGTTGTCATTGCCATCGATCCCAAGACCATAGCCCAGGTCGTCGGTCTGGCCCCCGAGGTAGCTCGAATACAAAAAGTGGGAGCCGTCCGGCGATACTTCAGTGACGAACGCATCCGTCAAGCCAGGCTTGGTGTAGCTCGCGGGCTGGCCGGGGGTGGTCTGGATCGGAAAGTCGAGGGGGAAGGGCGTACTGGTGTCCTCGGTGAACCCGGTGACGAACGCGTTGCCCTGACTATCGACTGCAATAGCCCGTCCGGCGGACGACGCGTTTAGGCCGCCGCCGCTGAGGAACGTTGAGTAGTCGAGTCCGCCTGCAGGATTGAACTTGGCGACGAACGCGTCAAAGAGTCCGTATGTGTCCGTAAAGTTCTTGGTTTGTTCTGCGGCGTTGATGGTGGTGGGGAAGTCCGGATCGGCCGTGTCACCCGTGACGTAGGCAGCCCCCGCGCTATCGGTGGCAACCGCAGGCCCTCCACTGCTCAGGTTGTTGAGCGCGCCGACGGATCCCCCGAGGTACGTCGAATACACAAATGCCGAGCCCGCGGCATTGATCTTGGTGACAAACGTGTTCGTGACATTCTGGGTAGGGTCACCCCCGCGATTTGGCTGGAAGGCATTGGGGGTCGTGGCGAAATCGATGGAATCCGTGTAGCCCACGACGATCGCCTCGTTGGCGCTGTCGACCGCGATTCCCGACGCGCCGTCGCTCTGGCTCCCCCCCAGATATGTGGAGTAGACAAGTCCGGTCCCGGCCTGATTCAGTTTCGTCACGAACGCCTCATCATTGCCGTTGTTCTGGCCCTGGATGGGGTTCTTCGTGGGAAAGTCGTTGGAGAATGTGTCGCCCGCGATGTAAGCGAAGCCCTGACTGTCCACGGCGATGGCGTGGGGCTGGTCGTCGCTCGAACCCTGGAGGTAGGTGGAATAGACCAGTGCAGTGCCCGAGGGGTTGAGCTTGGTGACGAACCCGTTCTCACCAAAGCTCGCCGTCGCCTGGAACGCGCCCGGGGTGGTCGGGAAGTCGCCGGAGTCGGTCCAGCCGGTGACATACGCATTGCCCTGGCTGTCAATGGCGATCCCCGTGCCATGATCGTCGGTCGTCCCGCCGATGAAGGTCGAGTAGACCAGCGTCCCCGATGGGCTGAACTTGGTGACGAACACGTCGGTGACGGTGTTCCCGGGCGATCCGCTGCCGTTGAGTAACCGGTTATACGCCCCGGTCGTGGTCGGAAACGTGTCCGCGCCCGTATCGCCCGTCACATAGGCGTTCCCCTGGCTATCGACGGCTACGGCAAACGCGTCCGACGAGAAGTCGCCACCGAGAAACGTCGAGTAAGAGAGGGTCGGGTCGATGATCAAGGGGAGCGAGGTATCGTACGTGCCTACCTGGAAGCCAATGTCACCATTTCCCTGGAGCACAAAACTCCCGGTTACGCTCTGGCGCACGCCGTTGACGTTCTGGTAAACGACGGGCGCGTGCTCGGTCAGGTTCCCCGCGGGTGTCGCCAAAACAAGGTTTCCCGCGGAGTCGAGCGAGACTGAGGTCGCGCCCTGGAACGACAGCGCAATCACTCCTGGACTCGCGCCGGGAGCGACCGTGAAGTCGTACTCGAGCTCGCCCTGGTTCCCGTAATAATCGAGATTTACGCCGGGGTAGACGTTCTGGTAGCTGACCGTGCCATAGGTCGCGATATTCGTATGCCACTGGCTGGGGTCGTTGCCCGTGAAGTCGTTGACGACACCGGGCAGCGGGTTGAGCGCTGTCGAGGAGGCCTCGCTGCTGGCACCGACGACCTGCATGCTCAAGGCCGTGCTCATGGTCCCCGTGCTGGAGGTGGATTGAAGCTCGAGTGCGGCAGTGCTCGCCGTTAAGAGAAGCGAGTAACCGTGTCCGCGCGCGACGTAGCCAACCTCGGGCGCGGCCTGTCCCTGGTTAGCCGCGAAGCTCAAGGGGAGCTGATAGTACGTCGACCCAGCCGTCGAACTCGCCGTGAGCGGAATGCCACTCAGCAGGACGCGTGCTTCCAGCTCCTCGAGACGGGTCACCGCGCGCCGAACCGCGAGGAATTCTCGCCGCGCGGGATGCCTCTGAAGCCAGCGCCGATGACACCTCGTGATGATACGCATGGTGCCCCACTCCGCTCGTATTGTTCAAGAAGGCGTCAATGCTTCGGGGTCATGGTCCTCGACCCCCTTGATGAGTTCTGTCACATCCCAGTCTAAGACACGGATGTCCTGTCGGCCACTTCGATCTTGGGATGAAGGTGAGACCGCCTCCGGAAAGGAATTGCATAGATCGACTGAATCCATGAATATAATTCATGTCTTCTTCTGAGATGCACCGGAGGCATTAAGCGGCGGCATTAAACGATTTCGGCCAGGTTCATCTTCGCAAGAATGGGAGTAATGAGCTCGTTCGGGACAAACCGAGTCAAAGCGTTCGCGCCACCATAAGCCGCCACTTGTTTGATCAGCGAGCTGGAGACGTGAGAATACTCGCCATCGGCCATCAGGAAGACGGTCTCGATGAACGGGTCGAGGCGCTGGTTGGTCAGGGTCATGCCGAATTCATATTCCATATCGGAAAGGGTGCGCAGACCTCGAAGAATCACCCTCGCTCCGATGCGCCGCACGAACTGAACCGTCAGTTCCTCGAACGACTCCACGGATACATTCGGGAAGTCGGCAACCACGCGCCGGGCCAGCTCCACGCGCTCGTCGATGCTGAAGAGGGCGGTTTTGTTTGGGTTCACGCCGATGCCGACGATGAGGTGATCGAAGAGCATGCGCCCCCGGCGGATGACATCGAGGTGACCCAGGGTCAGCGGATCGAAAGTACCGGTGAACACTGCGGTGTGCGAGGGATTCGGAAAGGGTTGAGACATGGGTGGCAACCTCGCGTCGATAAGAATCTCGGGGCAACGCGGCTCCCGTCAGGAAATCCGCAGTCCGGCGGCCAGTCGCTCCAGATCGTTGCCGTCATTGTACACGTGGGGACTGACCCGCAACCGCCCTCGGCGGCTGGCGACGACGACGCCTCGGGACCGCAAGGCGCGGGCCAAGGCGCTGGGATCGACGCCTGGGCGCTCGAGCGCGACAATCCCCGAGCAGTCGTCCGGCTCCCTCGAGCCGTAGACAGTCCAGGCGGCAGCCTCGGCGCAGGCACGCACGGCATCCGCCTGCGCCAGAATCCGGCGCGACACGGTCTCGGGGCCGAGCTCGAGGATCAGCCCGATGCTGGCACCTAAGGCGTGCAGACCTGCCATGTTGAACGAACCCCCTTCCCAGCGCTGGGCGTTCGGCTTCAGGGCGAACGCGTTCTCGGGGGCGTTGTATGAGCCCACCACACTATGCCATCCCACGCCGATCGGCCGCAACCGCTCGATCCAATCGCGGCGCACGTAGAGCAGGCCGGCCCCCTCCGGACCGAGCAACCACTTGTGGCCGTCGGCCGCGAGAAAGTCGATCGGTGTCCGCGAGACGTCGATCACGTGCGGCCCCAACCCCTGAATCGCATCCACGAACAGAGCGACACCCCTGGCCTGGCAGAGCTCGACCAGGTTGTCCAGGTCGTTACGGAATCCTGACGCGAATTCGACGTGGCTGATGGTCAAGACACGCGTCCTGCTGTCGATCGCGTCAGCAAGGTCGCGTAACCAGATGCGCCCTTCGCGGCTGGGTACGCGTCGCAGCGTGACGCCCCGGCTCGCCAGGTTCATCCACGGGTAGAGGTTGGAAGGATACTCCTCCTCGGCCGTGACCACGTTATCGCCTGCGCGCCAGGGAAAACCCTCAGCGATCAGGCCGATCCCGTGGGTCGTATTGCTCACGAATGCGATTTCGTCGACGTTCGCACCGATCAAGCGGGCAATGTCCCCGCGGATGCCTTCGAGCTTTCGCTCCCAGGCCGGCCAGTTGACAGCTCCGTTCTGCTCTTGATCCAAGGTCCACGCGCGGAGAACGTCGCCGGCGCGGCGAGGGAGAGGCGAGACGGCGGCATGGTCGAAGTAGGCCCAGCGCTCAGTGACAGGAAATTCGCGGGCACGCAGCGCACCCCAGTCCACGGCTTCGCTCCCCACAGAATGAAAGGCAACCCGTCCCCCAACCTCGATCGAATGTGACCGCGAGGACCGGGCGTGGTCGCGTTGTTCCCAAGACTACTTGGGAACCACCGAATCCGCGAGACCTGCGGTTTCGGGAGCAAGTTCCGCGGCGAGCGGCCCCACGGCGGAATGCGCGACGAACTCGTGTCCTGACGGGTTCAGGTGGCCGTCGAGAGGAAACACCAAACGCGACGGGCGCGGGATTGCGTTGGCCGCGGCCGCGACGTCGAGAACGGGGGCGTTGACGCCCCATGCGCGGAGGATTCGCGGGATTGGGCTGGGATCTCCTTTCCCTGCGTAGTTTCGGGCTGGGACCACAAGGACGGCGAGCCTGGTGCCATGACGGCCGCACTCGGCTTCGATTGCGCGGAACAGGGACCGGAGATGCGCAACATGTCCCGGGCGTTCCGCCTCCGCCAGCGCGACGGCCGGCTCGTTCCACCAGTGATCGGGGGCGTTCCGTTGAGGGGGACCGATTTGATCCGCGGCGATGTGGTAGGACGTGAACAGAAAATGTGCGAGCTTCGATTTGGTGTCGCACCAGGCCAGTATGTGCCGCGTCCAGTGCGGAGCCCGGAAATAATCGCGCCGGGGTTGACCGTCGGGCTCGAAGCCATCGTCCGGGCAGTGGTCGGTGAAGTCGTTCTCGGGAAATACGCAGAGGACGAGCAGACTCGGCGCGGGGACGCCGGGACGGAACACGTCGTGCGTGATGCGGTGCCAGTAGTCGAAGAGCCCGGTTGCAGCAACGCCATAGTTCTCGCACATGACCTCGTGGCCGGTTCGCATCGTGAGTTCGTGTTCGAGCCGGGACACGAAGCTCTGGGAATACTCGACCTGCATCGCCTCGGTGAACGAGTCGCCGACGAAGGCAACTCGCCACGGATTGGCAGTCGTTGGTGGCGCGGGTCTGGCTCGATAGCCGCGCGCGTCGCTCTGGAAGTGAACGAAGAATTCCTTCCCCTCGATTCGGAACCGCGACTCGGGCCACCACTTCTTTCCCGCGGGTCCGAATGCCGACCCGACCCCGATTCCGTCGGCATGGACCCAGAACCTGGGGTGCCAGAAGAGCCGAAGGCCCACTTCCGCAAGCGCGCACAAGACGAGAAACGAGACCATGTTGATGAGTACAAGCAGGCGGACCTTGCGCCACAACGTGAGCCGGCTCGGCAGTTTCCCATTGGGATCCGGCGTTGTCGTTGTAATCGAGCCGTTTTCAAGATCCATCAAACGCGCTCCGCCATCCCTGCGGTCGCGACTGGTCGCTTCTGCAACGCGGCAGAATCGTCGCGGCGACATTGTGGTCAATATCGACGAAACGGGAAATGACAATCGAGCGTGTTTTGACGCTGCCGAGATTCCTTGGGTGGGGTTCGCTCCGGCACGGGTTCAGTCCCGAGCGGCTACGAGCGCGTCGACCAGTCCTGCGACGTCCTCTTCGCTGTGCGCTGCCGTGACGGTAATCCTTAACCGGGAAGTACCTTCGGGAACGGTCGGCGGCCGGATCGCGGGCACGAAAAATCCGCGCCGCAGGAGTTGCTCCGCGAGTTGGAGAGCCTGTTCGGGTGTGTTCAGCAGAACAGGCACGATGGGCCCGCTGGAGGAGCCGGTTTCATAGTCCGCCGCCGATAATGCGGTCCGCAGGCCATGACCGTGCGAAAAGAGAAGCTCGCGTCTCCAGGGCTCCGAGCACGCGATGGCAAGCGCTTCGCGTGCGGCACACGCTGCGGCCGCCGGAAGGCCGGTCGAGTAGATCAGAGGTCGTGCATGGTTCACGAGCCACTCGATCAAGCGTCGCGAGCCAGCGACGAACCCACCCAGTGATCCCAACGCTTTTGATAAGGTCCCGACCCGGATCGAGACGCGTTCCGCGACACCGAGGGCCGAAGCCGCACCGCGACCGTCCGGTCCGAAGACGCCGGTTCCGTGGGCCTCATCCACGAGCAGCATGGCGCTGTGGCGCTCTGCAAGGTCGGCGAGCTGGTCCAGGGGTGCGAGGTCACCGTCCATGCTGAACACGCCGTCGGTGACGATCAGGGAACGGCGAAACCGGCCGGGATCACGTTCCAGGAGCGAGGCGAGACGATCGGCATCACGATGAGGATAGATCCGCAGCGCCGCTCGTGAGAGGCGGATCCCGTCGATCAGACACGCGTGATTCAGCCGGTCGGAGTAGACGCCGTCGTCCTTGTTGACCAGCGCAGCGATGGTGCCAAGGTTCGCGGCGAATCCGGTGGGGAACAGCGCGACGGCCTCGGTCTGTTCGAACTCTGCCAGATCTCGACAAAGCGCCTCGTGGGCTTCGGTCCAGCCGGAGACGAGCGGCGACGCCCCGGCGCCCCACCCGTAAGTTTCCGCCCCGCAATGCGCTGCGGCAACAACGCGGGCGTCCGCCGCCAGTCCCAGATAATCGTTCGAGCCAAAATTGACAACCTCTCGGCCTTCGAGCTGGAATCGCCTGGCAGTCGTCGGTCCTCGGGAGCGCAGTTGGCGCCTCAAGCCGCGGGCGGCCCAGCGGTGCGACTCGTCGTCGATCCAGAGTAAGGGGTCGCTCATCGGGGTGTGCTCCCGCAAACGCGTCCTTTTTCGACCTTGCGGACGAGGGCTGCCGCAATGTGGCCCCCAAACCCGATCGAGACCTTGAGCGCCGCGCGGATCGGTCGCGGCTTCCCGCAGTGGGGGGTGCCGTCCAGGTCGCAGGCCGCATCGGGCTGGTCGAGGTTGAGCGTGGGAGGCACGAACCCGTCGCGCACCGCAAGGCAGGTGAGAGCCAGTTCCACGGCCCCCGCCGCGCCGAGGAGGTGGCCGATTTGACTTTTGTTGGCCGAACACGACACGTCGTCCGCGCGGGATTCCAGCGCGCACCGCAGAGCGCGGCATTCCAGCGGATCGTTGGAACGGGTGGCCGTCCCGTGGACATTGACGTGATCGATCTCGGCCGGCTCAACGCGTGCAATCGCGAGCGCTCGGCGTAGCAGTGCGGCGAGGCCCGAGGGATCCGGGTTCAGGTTGGTCTCATGATACGCGTCGGCCCCAAAGGCGCCACCGGCGAACTGAACGTAAGGTTGCGCGCCGCGCGCCCTGGCGTGGCCCGCACGCTCGAGCACGAGTACGGCCGCCCCTTCGCCTACGAGGAAGCCGGTTCGCGCTTCGTCCCAGGGACGAAGGGCACGCGCGGGGTCAGCGTCGGCGTGGGCCAGCACACCCATCTTGCGAAACGCTCCGAGGACCAGCGGTTCCAGGGATGCGTCTCCCGCGCCGGCGAGCGCGATGTCGCACACGCCCCGGCGAATCAAGTCCGCGGCCTGAAGCGCCGCGACGAGGCCCGTCGCACATGCGGCAATGGGCGCCAGGCAAGGACCGCGGAGATCGTG
>DAIDJG010000095.1 GCA_027451445.1 Singulisphaera sp. | reverse complement strand
GCCCGAAGGGCGATGCCCCCGGACGTCTTGGCCGTTCGAACGGACCGGGGGCATCGCCCTTCGGGCTCGACCCCAGCCACCCGATTTGCCAGGGTCTCTCCAAGAGACAACACCGGTTGCCAATGCCCTGGCGCCTCCGTTTTCTTCTGCTCACAGCCCCGCGAGCCGTCCCGTGCTATCCCCCAGTTGGTCGACTGGCGCCCCGATGCGGTCGAGCATGGAGAGGAACAGGTTGTTGAGCGGGGTTTGACTGTCGAGCCGCACGTGGCGCCCTGTTGGCAGGGAGCCGCCCCCTTTGCCGAAAAGTGCGATCGGCAGGTCCTTGTGGCTGTGGCTATTGCCGTCGCTGATGCCGCTGCCGTAGAGGATCATGGAGTGGTCGAGCAGCGTGCCGTCGCCTTCGCGCGTGGCCTTCATCTTGGCCAGGAACGCGGCGAACTGTTCGATGTGGAACTTGTTGATCCGCTTGATCTTTTCCTTCTTCTCGCCGTTCCCGCCGTGATGGGAAAGGTCGTGGTGGCCTTCGCCCACGCCGATGAACGCGTAGCTCTTGTTGCTTCCTTCGTTGGCGTACATGAAGGTCGCGATCCGCGTGACATCGCCCTGGAAGGCGACGACCAGGAGGTCAAACATCAGGCGGATGTGTTCCTTGTAGTCCTGGGGGACACCCTGGGGCTTGGGGAAGCCGGACGAGTCGACAAGGCTGATCTCGGACGACCGGCTGATCCGGACCTCCAGCTCGCGGACGGCGGTCATGTACTCGTCGAGCTTCCGACGGTCGTTCTGGCCCAGCCGGCGCTTCAGGGACTCGGCATCCTCGGCGACGAAGTCGAGGATGCTCTTGCGGTAGCGGTCGCGCTTGGCGCGGCTGGCGGGGGTTTCGTTGGGGTTGTTATTCGAGAACAGCCGGTCGAAGACGAGACGAGGGTTGACCTCCTTGGCCATCGGGGTCGATTCCGACCGCCAGGAGATGTTCGACGAGTACGCACAGCTATAGCCCGAGTCGCAATTGCCCGACTGGGCGCCTCGGTCGCAGCCGAGCTCGAGCGACGGCAATCGGGTCAGGTGGCCCACCTGCTGCGCGGCGACCTGGTCGACGGAGACCCCCGCGCGGATGTTGGCGCCGTCGGTCTTGAGCGGGTGGCGCCCTGTCAGGAAGCAGGCGAGCGAGCGCGCATGATCGCCGCCGCCGTCGCCGTGAGCGAACGCGCCGTCCTGGGCGAGCCCGCTGATGACCAGCATCTCGTTCTTGTAGGGCTCCAGGACCTGAAGGATCTCGGGAAGCGCAAAGTTCGTGCCAACGTCCTTGGGCGTCCAGTCGTCCATGTTGATCCCGTTCGGGACGTAGAAGAACGCCATGCGCTTGGCGGCCGACTTGACGGCACGTCCCTTGGCGATGCTGGCCGCGGGGGCCATCGCCTCCAACCACGGGAGGGCCATCGCCGTTCCCAGGCCTCGCAAGACCGCCCGCCGACTGATTTGCGTGGTGCTGCTCATCGGTGTCAGTTGCCTCGTCCTCGACGCTTCTGGAACGGATCGCTCTGGACGACTTCCAGAACCAGCCGGGAGAACTTGTACTTGTCGCGTGCCAACGCATCGACAATGCGGTCGACGGCGCAACGATCATAGTACTCGAGCCCTCGGCCGATACCATAAGTGAGTAGCTTTTCGGTCAGACAGCGGGCGAACTCGCGCTCGCGCGTCTTGAGCACCGCCTTCAATTCCTTCGCCCCTCGGAACGACTGGCCCGAGGGGAGCGTGCCCGAGGCGTCGACCGGGAAGTCCCCTTCCTTCTCGCGCCAGGCGCCGACGGCATCGTAGTTCTCGAACCCGAAGCCGAGCGGGTCCATCCGCGCGTGACACGACGCGCAGTTCGGGTCCGCACGATGCTGTTCCATGCGCTGGCGGAGAGTCCCGGTCAGGGCGACGGCTTTGTCTTCTTTCAATTCGGGAACGTTCGCGGGTGGCGGAGGAGGCGGTGTCCCAAGCAGTTGTTCCAGGATCCACTTGCCCCGTTTCACGGGCGAAGTGCGTGTGGGGTTCGACGTGATCGTCAAGATGCTCGCCTGGGTCAAGATCCCCCCGCGCTGATCGTTCTTCAGGAACACGCGGTGGAACTCTTCGCCCTTCACTCCTGCGATGCCGTAGTGTTTGGCCAGACGTTCGTTGAGGAAGGTGTAGTTGGCGTCAAGCAGCTCGATCACACTTCGGTCTTCTCGGACGATCGACTCGAAGAAGAGCTCGGTCTCCTTCATCATCGCCGTGCGGAGCGGCTCGTCGAACTGGGGAAACCGGCCTTTGTCAGGGCTGACGTTCCGCAGGTTGCGGATCTGAAGCCACTGTTCGGCGAAATCATCCACCAGCGCCTTGGCCCGGCGATCCTTGATCATCCGGCGCACCTGTTTTTCCAGGTTGCCCTCGGTGCGGAGCTTTCCGTTCAAGGCGGTCTGGAACAGCTCCTCGTCGGGCATGCTGCTCCAGAGGAAATAGGAAAGCCGCGAGGCGAGCTCGAAGTCGTTGATCGGCTGAGCACCCGTCGGGTCCCCTCGCTTCTTGCGCTGGTCGAGCTCGACGCGGAAGAGGAACTGGGGAGAAACGAGCACGGCCTCGACCATGAGCTGGATGCCGCGTTCGAAGCTGTCGCCGTTCTCGTGGGCGAGGTCGACGAACTTCATGAGCCGGGCCACCTCGCCGGGTGTCACGGCCCGCCGGTAGGCGCGGCTGGCGAAGCGGTCGATGATCGCCAGGGCACATTCGACGCGGTCCGCAGGCTTCGCGGGTTTCCGGAAAATGATCCTGCGGTGCGACTCAGGGAGCGTGCTTCCTTCGGCGGGGAGTGGGCCCTGGATCTCGATGTAGTCGACGATGAGGTTCCGGTCCCTCTTGTTCTTGTCCAGTACCTTCTCATCGTAGAAGTCGTTCGTGAACGCGACCGAGAGCTTGCGCTGGCCGCTATGGAGCTTGGCACGATCCTCATACAGAGCGGGGGCGCTTTCGACGGCTTTGACGTCAAAGCTCTTGAGCACCTTGCCATCGATCTTGAAGGCCATGCGCGCCGGTTCCGCGCCGGCTTGCTGGCCAAAGGCGCGGGCGCGGATGACGTAGGTGCCGTTGCGGGGGAAGTCGTAGTTGAGGACGATCTCGCCGTTGGATGCGAGGACGCGCGCCCATTCGTTGTACTTGCCGCCAGCGGAACCCTTACCCAGGTCCTCGGCCTCGAAAGTCTTGGTGGGTCCGAGGGCGGACGGCCCCGCGACGATCGCCATCTCCGCGATACGCTCTGCGGCAGCGAGGTACTTTTCCATGAGGATCGGCGGCATCGTTAGCACGTCGCCGATGTTGTCGAACCCGTAGCCCACGTCGTCCGATGGGAAGTCGTCGGCGGGGCTGAAGTCGACGCCGACGAGGTCGCGGACGGTGTTGTTGTACTCCGAGCGGTTGAGACGGCGGATGGTGACGCTGCCGGGGTCGTTCGTCCGCCCGCACTCGAACTTCGTGAGCAGTGCCGTGATGCCTCCGGTCAGTTGTTCGATCTCGGCCTGGCTCGGCTGCGGCTTCCCCTTTGGGGGCATCTCGTGATCCTCGACGAACTCCACCGCCTGCTCCCAGACCTTGCGGTTCTTGAGCACGGCCGATTCGTCGAGCATCGCCGCAAGATTCAGGTCCGCCTTGGGCTTCGCCCCGCCATGGCAGTCGTTGCAGTACTTCGCCACAATCGGGCGGATATCGCGCTCAAAGGACGGGGTCGCGCCGGCGCGCGGCGCGGCTTTGCCGGCAACAGGTGGGTTCTGGCCAACGGCGGGAAGAGTGAGGAGGGCGAGTCCGGCAAGGAACAGGGCGGAAAGTGTCCGCCGAGGACAGTCGCGCATGGAGTGCATCTCAAGGGAGGCGGGTCAATGAGGCGGCTGCTTGCACGCTACATTCTATCCGGAATCAACCCCGAAAGCGACGAGGTGGATCGGAGATTGCGTGTTTTGTTGGATGCAAAAGGAGGGCGGAAAGGCGCATTGGTAGGGTGGGGTCGATCAGAGTCTCAGTGCCAGAAGCAGTCGTCCGGATCCTGGGCGATGAAGTCAAGCGCCTTGTCGAGCGGCAACACCACGCCGAACTCACCGACGGGTTCCCAGCGCTCGCGGTACGACCACCAGAAGATTTCGAAGTGATCGTCGAGCCCCACGGGCCGGAGCCGGGCGATTGGCTGGCGCGTATCCTCTCGGTAGAGCGAATAACCCGAGCGCGACTTCTTGACTTCGACGCCGCCTCCCTGCATCTCATTGAACGCCGCGATCCGCGCGACGGTAATATCCAGGGTGACGGGCCTTTCAGAACGCGCCATCAATCGCGTCTCCGGAGGGACAGCGCCTTCACCCGGCGCTTTTGGCGAATGATTTCATCGTAACCGAAGGATGCGGAAGTCCGAAAGGGCCTGGTGGCCGACGCGTGTCGCCCATTCCTCGCGGGCGGCCGATCGGGAACAATGCCGGGAAAAGGAAAGGGCTCAACACATGGCGAACGCCGCAGATCTCCTCGTCCAGGGTCTTATCCGCCACGGCGTGCAGCACCTTTTCGGCATGCCCGGCTCGCACTCGACGACGATTTACGACGCCCTCCAGCGCGACGGATCGATCCGCACCATTCTGACCCGCAACGAGCAAGCCGGCGCCTTCGCCGCCGACGGCTACGCGCGCGTTACCGGCCGCCCCGGCGTCATCTGCACGACCGCCGGGCCGGGCGCGACCAATGCGCTCACTGGGGTCGCCGAGGCGTGGGCCGACTCCGTGCCGGTCCTCCTGCTGTCCGGACAGGTCAATGCCGACCGGATGCATCTGGAGTGCGGCGCCTACCACGAGATCGACCTGGAAGCGATTTTCCGTCCGGTCACCAAGTGGGTGGGAACTCTGAGGGACGTCGCACAACTTCCAACCATGGTCGACGAAGCCTTCAGCGCACTGACCTCTGGCCGTCCTCGCCCCGCGGCCCTCATTCTGCCCCAGGACCTGATGAAACAGCAGGTCGAACGCATTGTCGAATCATCTACTGGTCGAGCGGATCGGCCTGCAGTATCCGAGAGGGCAATTGCTGAGGCCGTCGAGCTTCTCTCGCGCGCGGAGCGGCCCATCGTGCTCGCCGGAGGGGGAGCACTTTGGGCGGGACAACAGGTGCGAGCGGTCGCTGAGCGCCTGCACTGTCCGGTCGTAACCAGCCTCAACGGCAAGGGGTTGGTCGATGAGCGCGATGCCCTTTCGCTGGGCCACGCCCGGTCCGCGCGCGGGAAGGCTGCGCTCGGGCACGCTGACGCAATGCTGGCGATCGGCTGCCGTTTCACCGAGGTGATGACCAACTGGCGGCGGCTCCCCATTCCGGAGCAGCTCGTTCAGATTGACCTCGACCCGGACCAGATCGGGATGAACCATCCCGTTGCGGTGGGGATCGTTGCGGACGCCAACGACGCCCTCGATGCGCTTCTTGAGGCGTTGCCAGGGCGTGAAGATTCCGGCTGGGCCGGCCTCTGGGACGAAGTGCGGGCGGCGCGCGTGGCGCGGCCGGAGTGGTTCATCGAGGCGCTGCGCGACGTGCTTCCGGACGATGTTCCAGTCTTCACCGACGCGTGCGAGATGGGCTACCGCATGCAGGCCGATTGGCCGTCGTACGGCCCTCGACGTTTCTTTTATCCATCGAACTACATCACGCTGGGCTGGGGATTCCCCGCCGCGCTCGGCGCAGCCGTCGCGCGTGAAGGACGGCCGGTCGTTTCCGTGAGCGGGGACGGCGGGTTCGTCATGACGGCCCAGGAACTCGCCACGGCCGCGCGCTACAAGCTCCCAGTGATCGCGATCGTGCACAATGATTCGGCCTACGGCGCGATCAAGAACATCCAGAACCGGGTCCACTCCGGGCGGTTTCTAGACGTCGATCTCAATAACCCCGACTTCCTGGCGCTCGCCGCTGCCTACCACGTTGCCGCCGAACGGGTAGGCGACGCGAGCGCCCTCCAGTCCGCCGTCAGACGTGCTCTCGATCGCGGAGGACCATCCGTCATCGAACTCCCCGATCGCTGGCGCACGTTCCGCGAATGAAGCCCCATCGTCCGGGGGCGTCGCGCTACTCTTTCGTGTCACAAATGCGACAGATCCCCTTCCAGAGGTCGGTGATCGTCACAGGCTTGGTCAGCAGGGCGTCGGGTTCGAGGGAGGCCACGAACCGAAGCCGCTCACCGTCCATGCTGCCGGTACAGACCGAGACATGGGTTTCAAGTCCTCGCTCACGGACCCTTTCGAGGACTCGCTCACCGCAGCCGTCGGGTAGGTCGAGGTCGAGGATCAGGCAGCACGGCGCCGGGGCCTCCTCAAGAGCCGCCAGCCCATCCGCCACCCGTGAGACGGCGGAGACTTGCCAACCCATCCGCGAAAACATCGTTCGCAACGCCTGCAGTGTCAGGATGTCGTCTTCTACGACCAAAAGCCGGTGCGCCGCCATCGCCTGTACCTCGTTTCCGGGGCTCGACACCGAGCACCCCGGCAGAGAATCGCCAAATTTGGCTACTCAAGCAGAAAACTCCCCCAGCGCGGGAGCCCGTTCTGGCTAAACGCACTCACGGAGCAACTGTCGACCGAAGTGTCGAATTTTTTTTCCTAGCGCCCAACAGATTGTGCGTGAATGTGGTAGACCTGGGGTGGCCGGGGCAGAGGAGGCCGGAAGGCCGACGTGCCCCGGAAGCGTCTCGCGGCCCACCGGGGCACGTGGAGCTGCGCTCCCCTTTGCCCCGGCCACCCATCCCTCTCGTGGGCGCGCACGATCTGTTGGGCGC
>DAIDJG010000094.1 GCA_027451445.1 Singulisphaera sp. | reverse complement strand
CTCCCGCTGCTGGTGACGGCGACCTTCCCCATGTTGGAGAGCGCCCCGTTGAGCGTCACCGCGCCTGCCGCGTTAATCGTCAAGTCGTTGGTGTTGCCCGTAACGGCCGAGTTGATGGTGACCGCACCGGTGCCAGTGGTCGAGATCGTCGGCGAACCGCTGGAGAGGGTCAAGGTATTGGCGCTGGTGGTGCCGAAGCTCACGTCACCGGCCGAACCGAAGGTCAGGCCGTTGTTGAGGGTGACGTCGCCTTGCAGGTCCGAGGCCGTCCCTGCTCCGTTGATGGTAACGTTGTTGTCGAACGTGACCGGCCCGGTGGCCGTGATGCCCGTGGCGCTCTTGACGGTGCTGCTGAACGTCGTCGGCCCGGACGAGGTGAGCGCGATGGACGCTCCTGTGCCGCTACCGATGGGAGTCCCGCTACCGACGGCCATATCGAATTTCGTCGCGGTGCTCCCCGAGTTGATCGCCAGGTTGACGCCACCATCGACCGTGTTGAAGAACTCGATCGGCGACGCGCTCGTGGTCGTGAGCGAGGCGGCCTTCGTGCCGAGCAGCACAGCATTGTGATACGCCTGGCCGCCCGTTGTGGTGGCGATTCCGCCGCCGTTGAGATCCGTGGTCCCGCCACCGTTGATACTCAGGGCCAGGAGCGGGTGCGTGCCGCCCACCGTGTCGCTAAACGTGGTCGTCCCACTGTCGGAAACGTTGAGCGAATTGCTGCCGTCGGTGTTCGCATCGACCGTCGAACCGAAAGAGATCCCGGCGCCGGTCAACGTCGCGTTCGCGCCCACGGTCACGCCGTCGTTGTAAGACTGCGTGCCCAAGGTGTTGACGACCGTCGTGTCGATAACCGTCGTTCCGCCGGAATTCGTCGTCAGGCTTGTGAGCGCGTTCGAGCCGCCGACGGGTTGCTCGAACGTCGTCGTGACGGTGCTGTTGGCGTTGAGCGAGTAGTTGCCATCGACCGCTCCCTTGAAGTCGAGCGTGCCGGCCCCGGAGTCGGTGATCGTGGCGGCGGTAAGTGTCACCTTGCCAAGCGTCAAGGCCGTATTGGTGGTGGCAATTGTGCCGGCGAGGTTCGTGTTGCTCGGGCCGCTCGAGGTGTCGAGGCCCCCGGTGAACGTCGTCGTCCCGAGTGCCTGGCCCAGCGTCACGACACCCGAATTGTGGAACGCGGCGGCGTTGTCCACGATGTTGGTCATGCCGTCGAGGGTGACGTTATAGGTGTGCGAGGTGGCGGGGACAGTCAGCGTGGTGATATGCGTGTTGCCGTCGAAGGCCACCGTCTTTCCGGACTGAGTATCCGTGATGCTCACGGCCCCGGCCGTTCCCGAGCCAACGGCGCCCGAGAACGCCGTGCCGTTGCTCTGAGTGATCGTCAGGGTGCTCACCGCGTCAGCGCTCGTGCCGCTGATCGTGCCTCCGGTTCCGCTGTTCAGCGCCAGTGCATGAGATGCACCCGTGATCGCCCCCAGCGTGATGGCCGCTCCGGCCGGGTGGGCGTTGTGCGTAGCGTCGAGCGAGGCGTCCGCGCCAAGTGTGACGCTGTGAGTACCGCCCAGGTCGATCGCCTGGCCGTCCGTCTGGATGGTCCCCGCGATTGTCGTTCCGCCTGCCTCAGCGGTGGTATTGATACCGTTCGTGACCGTCGTCGTGCCGCCTGATTGCCCAAGTGTCACCGCGCCCGTGTTGGCGAGCGACGCGGTCGTGATCGCGTTGGTCGCACCGTCCACCGTGACGTTGTAGGCGTTGGCCGTTCCGGTTGCGGTCAGGGTTGTGATCTTTGTGCTGCCGTCGAACGCGACGGTCTTACCTCCTTGCGTGTCGCTGATCGTGACCGCCCCAGCCGTCACCGCCCCGAGACTGCCGGAGAACGTTGCACCGTTGCTCTGAGAGATCGTCAGCGTCGACACGTTGTCCACAGCGCCCGAGAACGTGATGGTCCCCGTCGTTCCGCTATTCAGGCCCAGCGTGTTGCCGCCGCCGGTGACCGAAGAACCCTGGATCGCCCCGCCGCCCGAATTGAGGGTCGTGGCCGCTGTCAGGGTCGCGGCCCCAAGCTTCAACGCCGTGTTCGTGGTTGCGACGGTGCCCGCGAGGTTCGTGCCACTGGGCCCGCCCGTCGTGTCGAGGCCGCCCGTGAAGGTGGTCGAACTGCCGGACGAATCGCCCAGAGTCACGCTTCCCGTGTTCAGGAAGCTGGCCGCGTTGGTGATGGTCCCCCCCGGGTCAAACTCGACGCTGTAGAGCTGGGCGTGCGTGGTCAAGGTTGTAATCGTCGCGGTACCGACGAACTTGACCAAACCGTTCGTATTCTGAAGGTCGACCGTCCCCGCCCCGAGCGTGCTGCCGAACGTCGCGCCGCCGCTGTTCACCACGGTCAGCGTGCTCACGTTCGAGACGCCACCCGTCACCGAGATCGTGCCGTTCGACCCGCTGTTCAGGCTCAGCGTATTCCCCCCGCCGGCGATGGTGCTCCCGAACATGATATTGCCGCTGGTCGCGGCATGGGTATCGATGCTCACACCCGCCCCAAGGGTAACCGGCCCAGCCAGGTTGACGGTGCCGGCCGTTGCGATCGCGTTCGCATTCGTGCTCACGCTGGCATTCAGGTTGATCGTCTCGGCGTTCGTCACCGTGAGGTTGCCGGCCGACGTCGGCGAGCCCAAGCTCAGCGGCGCATTCAAATTGACCGTATCGGTGCCCGTATTCCCCTTGATGATCAGCGAGGCAAAGAACTGCTGGTCGACCGACGACACCGTCACCGAGTTCGTCACCCCCGTTCCCGTGTCGATTTCGAGCGAGGCGCTCGGCACCGTGAAGTCAGGCACCGTCTCGGCATTGCCCGGGTCCGAGATGGTCATCTTACCGTCGTTGGGGGTCGTACCGTCCGTAAGGTTGATCGCGTTGCCCGCGTTGTTGAACACAAAGACGCGGCTCGTCACGCTCATGTTGTCGGAGATCGGGCTCAGCCCGGTGTACGTAATGAGCGAGCCGTCGAGATTCACTGTACCATCGTGAGCATTAGTGAATGTGTCGGTAATCGTCGTCGCGCTGCCGCCGGTGATATTCAGTTGGTCGGACGTGCCCGTGGTCGAGCCGTTGACGAAGAGACCACCGGAGGTGATTGGGTTGCCTCCGGAGTAATCCACGATGAAAGTGTCAGACACCGTGCTGCTATCGGTGATCGTGTAGGACGTGATCAACGACATGGGCCGTGTGTCAATGGGCGTTGCTCCATTGTAGAGCACGACATCCGAGCCAGACTGCTTCACTGTAAAGGTGTTGCCACCCGTGGTATCCGTGTAGGTGAACGCACCGGCAGCCGACAACGTGACATCGTGCCCTGTGGAACCACCGACGTAACTGAGCGTCAGGTTCACGCCGTTGACGTTCACCGTGGCTCCTTCCGCGTAGCCGCTGAAGGTGCCGACGACCGGGTTGCCGCTCGTGTTGTGGATCAGGTCGATGAACGTGCTCCCCGAGGGCGTGTAGGTCGGGTTGATATTGAGCTTCGACCCCGTCAGGGTGGGAGTGCCCGTGGTGATGACCTGGCTGTAGCCGCCGACGCCCGGCAATGGGCCAGCGAGATCCACGTCGAAGTTCGAGCTCGACTCGAGCGTCAGGGCGCCGGTCGTGATGATCCCCGGGCTATGGCCGGGATGGAAATGACCACCGCTCAGGACGTCGACGGATCCATTGACCGTCCCGGTCCCGTCCAACGTCGCCCCGCTCTGCACCGTCACCGGGCTGCCTGAGGCGAGGGAGCCGTCGACCTGGAGCGTTCCGTTACTAACCTTCGTCGTGCCGGTGTACGTGTTGGTGCCCGTGAGGATGAGTGTGCTTGCACCCGACATAGTGAGGCTCAGCACGCCGCCGCCCGTGCCGTTCTGGAGCGTGCCCGCGAAGGTGTTGGACGAGGAGTTGTTCACCGTCAGCGTGGCAGCCGTGGCGTTGGCGTTCTCGACGACCGGCGTGCCCACGGGTGAACTCGTTGACAGACCAGCGATCGTGACGCTTTGACCGTGCAGCTGCAGATCGCCCGTGCTTGAAGCGCCGAAGGTCACCGCGTTCGGGGTCGTCGCATTCAACGCGCCGGTGCTCCCAAGCTGGAGCGTTCCGCCGTTGATCGTGACCCCGCCCGTAAACGTATTCGCTCCGGAAAGCGCCGTCGCCCCCGCGGTACTCTGCGTCAGACCATTCGCTCCGGCGAGGATCGCGCTGACCGAACCGCTCCGCGTGTCGATGAACGCCGTGCTGGTCAAGACGCCCGAGCTGCCGGTCACGCTGCCGCCGTTGACGATCAGTTGGGCCACCGTGTTGCTGAACGTGCTGATGCCAAACGTGCCGGCGTCGACCTCGAGCTCGCTGCCGGTGTTGATCAAGTTCGAGGTCGATAGATTGAACGTGCCGCCTTCGAGATCAATCGTACCGCTGCCGGCATTCAAGCCCGGGGACGTGATGTTCGTGGTCGCGGTCTCCGAGAGGTTGATGCCGGTGTTGCTGGTCGTCGAAGCGGTGATCGTCACGGTGTTCAGAACGATCGGGCTCGCCACCGTGCCGATGCCTCCGGCATCCGCGGTCAGCACGACGTTATTGCCGGTGACAGTCCCTGGAGTTGCTACCTCGAGAATACCCCCGCCCGTTCCGGTCGCGGTCATCGACACGTTGCCGCCGGTCGAGATCCCAGCCGTATTGATCGTCAGACTGCCGATGGTCGAGACCAGGTTGATATTTCCGGTACCCGCCGTGCCGCTGACGGTCGCGCCGTTGGCCTCGGTGATCCAGACCTGACCATTTCCCGCGTTATTCGCCGTGAATGCGAGCGTCGTGGACGACACAAGCACCGGAGTGCCCGATGCGCCGATGGCGCCGTTGGTCCCGCTTGCGGTCAGAGTTACGAGGTTCCCGCTCACCGTGCCCGACGACTCAATAATGTTCCCCGCGCTGGCGGTCAGCGTGGTGTCGCCCGTGGTGGTGATGTTATTCCCAATCGTCCAATTAGCTGTCGTCGTCACCAGGTTGATGCTGCCGCTTCCCGCCGCACCGCTCACCGTGGCACCGTTGGCTTCGGTGATCCAGACCTGGCCACTACCCAAGGTGTTCGCCATGAATGCGAGGGACGAGGACGACACTAGCACCGGCGTACCCAACGCACCAATGGCGCCATTGGTACCCCCGGCGTTGAGCGTGACCACGTTGCCGCTCAACGTGCCCGACGACTCAATGATGTTCCCTGCGCTGGCGGTCAGCGTCGTGTTGCCCGTGGTCGTGATCGCGCCGCCGATCGTCCAGTCACCCGCCGTCGCCACCAGGTTGATGCTGCCGCTCCCCGTCGTGCCGCTGACGGTAGCGCTGTTCGCCTCGGTGATCCAGACCTGACCAGCCCCGGTGCCGGTGAACGCAAGCGCGTTGGCCGACGTGAGAACCGGCGTACCCGACGCGCCGATCGTGCCCGTGGTCCCGCCAGTGATCAAGTTGACCTGGTTCCCGCTCACGGTGCCCAACGACTCGACGATGTTCCCTTTGCTGGCGGTGAGCGTGGCGTTGCCGGTCGTGGTGATGTTACCACCGACGGTCCAGTCCCCCGTGCCCGTCACCAAATTGATGCTGCCGCTTCCCGCCGTACCGCTGACCGTGGCGCCATTGGACTCGCTAATCCAGACCTGGCCGCTGCCTGTGGCTGTGAAGCCCAAGGTCGAAGTGGTGACCAGGATCGGTGTGCCCGAGACGCCAATACCACCGGAGCCAGCGCTCAACGTGGCGGAGGTTGCGATCACATCCACTCCATTTGTCGTGGCGGTGATCGACCCGCTGGTCCCCGTGGTCAAAAAGACGTTGCCGCCGCCGGCATTCAGGGTGGAGGGGTTAGTGCTGAAATTAATACTGCCGCCGGTGGTCACGGAGAGGTTTGTCGCGGATTTACGCGTGATGCTGGCACTGACGGTGACATCTCCGGCGTTGCTGTCGCCAATCTGGATCGTGCCCGCAGTGACCTGGTCGAGAAGGGTGTCGGAAAGATCCAGCTCGCCGACGGTCGGTCCGCCGGCAGAGCCGAGGTTGATAGTGGTGCCCGTTGTCCTCGTGAGAAGAGTGACGGCGCCCGTTCCGGCCGACACACTGACCTTTGTGTCGGCAAAGGCCAGGCTGTCAGATTGGATCATAATCGAATTATTATTCAACGTCTGGATCGTCGAACCGTCATCGAGATAGACCCCATAGCTATTGGCGCCGGCCGTTCCCACGACGGTAATGGCACCATTATTTGCCGTGATGAATGGGGAATTCGAACTTTTTCCCGTATTGAGATAAACACCGTAGTTTGTGGTGCCGGTGGCCGCAAGACTACCCGTGCCGGAAACAAACACCGTCCCCGTGCCACCCGCGCTCAAGCTTCCGGAGTTCCCCGTCGAGTGATCTATATCCACGCCGTAGGCGCCGCCTGCGGTTGCAGCGGAAGTAATTCCGGTGATGTTGATGCTTCCGCCGGTCGTCGAGACCGGACCATCGATCGTGATGGCACCAACCGGTGCTGTCGTTCCAGTGCTGGCAAACATCGTGATGTCGCCAGACGCCGTCGAGAGAACCTCGCCTGCGCTCAACGTGATCGAGTCGAGACCACCTCCAGCCATTGACCCGACCGTGATCGGACCGGAACTGCCAGTCGCGTCAACCCCATTGTTGAAGGTGACATCAAGCGTTCTAGCACCGCTGCTCTGTGTGACGCTCAGACCATTGGATAGAGCGAACGTCGTTGAACCAGCGAACGCGAGTGTCTGATTCGTGCTATTGCCTGTGTCTGAAACAGTGATCTGGTTGACTGAACCGACCCCCACCGACCCCGTGAAGGGACCGATGGGAGTCGCGCCGCTGACGGTGATGTTCGTACCATCGTCCGATACAGTTACGTTTTCCGCCGTGCTTCCGCCGGCCGAGAAGGCGATTTGCAGGTTATTCCCGACAAGCGCCGCTGTGGCCAAAACTATGCGGTCCTCCAGCCGCTCGAATCCTGCCCCGCGCGAGATCGCGGTCTTTTGACGCACAGCCCGATCGCGCCGCTGCCCTCGCTTGGATCGAAACAACCCCAACTCGCGTGACGGATTCGATCGGAACATGGTTCAACCTGCCTTGTGCTCAAGTGATCTCAATCTAGGTGGATGGTCAGGGAACTCAATTGTCGTTCTGAGCGGGAGCGAGCCGCGCCTGGTACGAACGGTCGACCCGCGCGCATTCCCGTGACTCGAAAGACGCCCACGTCTCGCGGTTCTTGATGCCAGCCCGACTTTCGATCTCGGTCGCAGTTGCAGCGGTAGCGAGGGTCGACGGCGCCTACTGCCCGTTGCGGGAGTTCAGCCTCTACGCTCTCCCCCCGCAGACCTCGCTCGACGCGTGATACCCCATTTCGATGCTCACGCACGGCTTGCAGAGTGCCAGGCACTCGCCGCGGTGTCAGCGCCCGCAAAACCTGCTCATTTTGCACCGAAGGAATATACGGACCATGCGGGGTCCAAGTTCTCGCGATTTACGGAGTCATCGGAATTCTGCGAAAGTGCGCGTCTTCGCGGCCTTTGCGGTACCCTGTGAAACAATTCATAAGCCGTTGACGCCCAAGAAGATGTGCCTCACATACTCCATGCGGTGAGGGTACATGCTTTCGCGCAGAACCGCCTGCCTTATCGCGTTCCGCAGGGACGAAAATGGGGCGGGCCTGGCGACGCCCGCCCCAGCTCCACGTTTCATGACCTGGATCCGGCGGCGGTCAGGAGACCGCCGGCGAAACCACCCACGTGCCGGTCATCCGAGTCCACGGGAGGAATCCCGTGGTCGACTGGAACAAGATCGGCGTGGCGAACGCCGGGTCGGACTGGAGGATGAAGGCGGGATTGGTGTCAATCGTAAGCGAATCCGCCCCGGCGCCACTGTTGAAGAAAGTGAACGTGCTGCCGGTCGACGGAGCGATCGTGAACAGATCCAGCCCCGCGCCGCCCCTCATGTTGGCCGTCGTGCCCGTGACGACTGGGCCAGTGACGATGACAGTGTCGCCCGCGTTACCGGCCTGGATCGTGAAATCGGTTCCCAGCGCGGTGATCCGGCCGCTCACGTTGAACGTGTTGCTGGCGTTGCTGCTGCCGGTGAATATCACGGCGCTCGTCGCGCCCGCACCACTGCCAGTGATCGAACCCGAGGCGTTGAGGTCGAGGCTGCCGGTCGTTCCACCGGTGACGGCAACAGCGCCAAGCGAGGTGATCGTTCCGGTGGTGTCAATCACCGACGTTCCCGACCCGGTCGATCCCGCGAGCACCACGCCGCCGCTCCCTATCCCGTTCAGCGTCCCGTCCACCTGGTAGAACGTCGAACCGGTCGCACCACCCTGGAGCGTCAAAGTCCCCGCGCCGCCATCGGTCAGGGTGGCGGGGTTCGTGATCAGGACAGTCGTCGAACCGGTCGTGTTGCCATTCAGGGTCACGCTGTTCGCGGCCGCCACACTCCCACTGACCACGAGCGTTGTGCTGCTACTCGTGGAGGCGGCGCTGCCAATCGTCACGCTGCCTCCCGAGGCGAGTTGACCCGCGACCGAGATGACGTCGCTATCGGAAGTGCCCCCCGTGTTGCCCAGGATGCTGAGGTCACCTCCGGAGGCGAGCTGGCCCGAGATGCCGATGACGTTCGGGCTGTTCTGCGCCGCGCCGACGACCTGGAGCGTGCCCGCCGCGGTGACCTTCCCTCCGATGTTCATCCCCACGGGCAGCCCGCCCGGAGGCGCCACAGGAGCTAAGAATTCCACGTTCCCGCCTGTGACGGTGGAGAGCGAGTCCATGCTGAACTGCGTGACCAGGATCAACTCGACGTTGCCCGGGCCGGCGATGTTGGCCCCGTTGAGCTGGAACACACCTTGCTTGGTGTTGGTCGAGAGCGCCGAGTCCGCCGACATGGTGACCGAGTTGCCCGAACCATCGGTCCCATTCGTCGCGACAGGACCATCCACCGTGAGGTCGCCCGCCGTGATGAAGTTGATGGCACCGTTGGTGGTGCTGGTGCTCGCGGTTGTGAGCTGGTACAGCGTCAGGTCCGGGATGGGGCTCCCCGCTCCGGTGGTGTCAACGACACCGCCGTTGTAGATGTTGATCCCCCCGGCCGAGGGGCCTTCCACATCCGCGCTGAGCTGCGTGGTGCTCAGCGTTAGCGCAGTGAACGAGCCTGTGTCGGTGCCGATCGTGGTCGCGGCGGTCAGCCTCATGCTCGCGCCTTCCAGCGCCGTGGTGGGCGCGGTCGTCCCGGAGTCGTTCACAATGGCGCCGCCGGAGCTGATCGTGACCGCCCCACTTGCCGCTCCCGAGGGACCCGTCGTCAGCGGGTTCATCGAGTCGAACGGCACAGCAGTGAAACTGATATCCGAGCCCGAGCCCGTGGTGGTCAACGTCAACGTCTGGAACTTGCCGTTCGCGAAGACAGGACCGAGCGTACCGACATCGATGCCGCCGCCCGCATTGCTGATCGTGATGGAACCATTGTTGGTCTCCAACTGCGACACCGCGAGAGGCATCGTGGAGTTGCGAATCGTGATCGAGCCCCCGGCCGCGAAAGCTGTAGCCGGTCCGAAGAGATTGGAGACCTCAGTGTCGAGATTGATCGTCGTCCCCGCCTGAACGCTCAAGGTGTTGGCGTGGACGTTATCACCCGTGCCGTTGCCATCAACGATCGCCCCTCCTGCCGTGAGAAGGACCATGTCCGCAAACGGATTGCTGACATCGGTGGTATCGAGCGTCTGAACCGTGATATTGCCCGTTCCGCCCGCGTTGACCGAGATGGCCGCGCCATTGGTCGTGATGTTCCCGGTCGTACTGAAGCTCTCGCTGCCCCCGTTGTCCTGGTTCGCGTTGATCGTGACGGATCCGCCTGACTTCATCGCGCCATGGAGCGTCACCGCGTTCTGAGCCGTGATCGCGACGGCGCCGGTGCCGCCGAAGTTGGTCTGAGTGATTCCCAGGCCGACGTTGTTTCCGTTAACAACAAGCGATGTGTTCACACCGGAGACCGAAAGGGTCCCGGTCACCGTCACGTTGCCCGCCAACGCAGAGCCGGTGCCGGCGTCGAGTGTCAACGTGTTGTTGGCAACACTGTCGACCAGCGTCCCATTGATCGTGATGTCGCCCGCCAGGGGTGCGGCGTTGGAACCGATGACCACGGGATTGCCGGGGTCGTTCGAAGCGATCGTCACGAGACCGTTGAGCGTCAGGTTCTTACCGATCGCCCCTCCGCTCGTCTCAACGCTGTTGTTCACCACAATCGTCTCGGCGGTAACGATCAAGCCCCGGCTCAACAACACGGGGTTGCCCGGCGCATTGTTCGTCGGGTTGTTACCGAGAGAAATAACGTCCACGCCGTTGTTGCCGTTGATGGCGACCGACGTGATGTAGCTCGGAATCGTGCCGGTGACCGTGTTGCCGCTCGCGAAACCAGGCACCGTCGAAATGGTCGTGCCCGCAGCATCGGTGAACGAAATCTCGTTGGGGCCGGGAGTCGTCACCGTGAGAACGTTAGCCGCGTCGGTACCCGCCCAGATGAGCGTGGTCCCCTGCACGAACAGATTGCCCGCAACCGCCGGCGCGATTCGCCCCTCGAGCAGATCAAGCGTCATGGTGCGCTGTCGGCGAGTCGTGTGCCGAGGCTGGCGCGAAACTCTGAGGAAGGAACCGATTCGAAAGGGCATCCGGCCCCACAGGCGAGATCGTGAAAAAAGGCTCATGGGTGCATTCTCCAAATAGACTTTCACCCGCAAATGGGACGGACGATATCGATTTCGCTTGCCTCTCAACTGCTTCCGAGTCGATCGTTGCGAGCGACTCGCCGCCACGGTTCCGGACGGGCGACGAACCGCGGAGTAGCGACTTAGGCATTGGCCGTTGCGATATGACCGACGAACCGCCCCAACCCACCCAATCGCTACAATCCACAATAAAGTTATACTCGGTAAAATGGGTAGCAAAAGAGAATTCCGTCGGAAACGAAGAAAAAATACGACTAGGAGATTCGTGTTCTTTGCGTATCTTGTTTCCTATTCGGAGATTCTGGCGATCGGCGTCGTCGAGAAATCCATCATTCCGCATACAGACTGCGGAATTGCACTAAACGCACTAAAACTCCCAACCCTGATTTTTAATCGATTTGAATTATTCCAATAAGCCTCGTTCTCCCAATTCTTTTGCGCCGTCGATTCGGGGGCCATCAACGGACTGATGCCTTCAGCCTGAACAGCGTCTTGCGGCGTGGTTGACCGATGAGATGGACCCATGAGATCCCGATCGAAACGACATGGGCGGCGATCGCCTTCCTAGCCTTATATAGCTACAATACAACTCGTAGCCGCTCCCGACTGCTCTCAGAAGACGTAGGGATCGAAAGCGGCCGGTACTACGGCCTGATGAGACCTCGCCCATACAACGCGTTTGGTGGCTCCGCTCCCGACCTGGTCATTTGCGCGCGTGTTTTCCCGGCGTTCTGCCCTGAAAAGGCCTAATATGACAGTTCGGGGCCAACGCTCCAGGACGATGAGCGAGCCGCAGGTCCGCCCGAGCGAATCGCGAACATTACGTCGGACCGTGGCTACCGGAGCCCTGGTCACGCTGCGAGGGGCCGAAGAGAGCGACGACCGGCTCGCCGAGGCGCTCTCGATGGCGTTCCTGGTGCTGCTCGAGAGTCTCTCACCCGTGGAACGGTCGGTATTTCTGTTGCGCGAGATCTTCGACTACGAGTTTGCGGAGATCGGACAGATCCTCGGCAAGTGCGAAGTGAACTGCCGGCAGTTGCTGCGGCGAGCACGATAGCAGCTCGCCCAGAGACGGCCTCGGTTCGAGCCGTCGCCCCAGCGAGGGGAGGAGCTCATGGGGCAGTTCCTCAAAGCGAGCGACGACGGCGACCTTCAGGGACTGGTCTCGCTTCTCGCCGAGGACGTCGTCCTCTGGACTGACGGCGGCGGCAAGGCATCGGCGGCCTTGCGGCCGATCCGGGGGGCCGATCGCGTCGTCCGCTTCATGATTGGGGCACTGCGTACGCGAGTGCCAGCGCAGCGCACTGTACGAACGGCCGAGATCAACGGCCATCCCGGAATCCTTACCTACGCGAACGACCGGCCGATCAGCGCCCTGATCCTCGATCCCGTCCACGGCCGCATTCAGACGATCTACATCGTGAGCAACCCCGAGAAACCTGGGAGGCTGCCGGTGACTCCACGCTCGGACGAGGCGGTCACGTGAACTCATCATCTCCATCCGCCACGGCCCAAACGGGATTCCGATTTGGCCCGGTAGAGGGATGTTTCCATCCAGTTGCCTTGCTACAATGATGCATGCTGGCGAGTCTGGTCGGAAACTCGGTGGGGCCTTTGACGGTCCCGGAGGGAGGCTTGGCGATGGCGCGAGGCATTGGGGTGCTGGGACTGTTGGGGATCGTGCTCGTGGGAATCGCGCCGGCGAGAGCCGCCGACTCGGAAGACGCGGATGTCCCTCCCTCTCTTGCCCCGTTCGAATACCTGATCGGCGCCTGGAAAGGAGCGGGCGTCCCCCTGGCCAATCGCGTCAAGGGTTGGGAAGAGAAGCACATGTGGGCCTGGAAGTTCGTCAAGGGCGTGCCGGTCGGGATGACCGCGACCCTGGAAGGGGACAAGACCATTGCGAAAGGCCAGCTCACCTACGACGACGCCAAGAAGCAATACACCCTTGAGGGGACCGACTCCGCCGGCAAGCCCCGCACGTTCGTCGGCACGCTCGACAAGACGGGCAAACGCTTGACGCTCGACCTCGTCGGCAAAGCGGGTGAAGCGAAGGAACAGATCGTGATGTTCCCCAACGCCGACAAGATCCGCTACACGATCTGGGTGTCGCAGAAGGAAGCCGACTCGCCCCAGTTCAAGCGCGTTTATGACATCGGCGTTACCAAAGAGGGTGAGTCGTTCGCTGCGGGCGCCGCGGCGGCCAACTTGCCCAAGTGCATCCTCACTGGCGGCTCGGCGACGTTGACGGTGAGCTACCAGGGGAAGTCGTACCCGGTCTGCTGCACCGGCTGCCGCGACGAGTTCAACGAGAACCCCGAGAAGTACGTCAAGAAGGCCGCCCTCCGCGCCGAGCAGGAGGCCAAGTCGCCCTCGAAGCCTGCCGTCGCCAGCAGTGGCAAGGATGATGGTGCGTTCGAAGGACTCGTCGACACGCCGAAGAAGAAGAAGGACATGCCCAAGAAGAAGGCCGGATCGGCACCGAAGGCGAAGTCCACAGCGGACGAACCGGCGGACGAACCCGCCGCCAAGCCGGCCGATGACAAGGCGGCCGCCAAAGCAGCGTCCGATCTGAAGATCGCCCAGAACCTCGAAAAAGCCGGAAAGACCGCCGCGGCGTTGAAGTCCTATCAGGATATCGTCAAGAAATATTCCGACTCGCCGCAGGCCAAGGTCGCCGCGGCCCGCATCAAAGCGCTCAGCAATTGATCGATGCGGTTCGTAACAGCACGCTGCGCAGCGCCCGCCCGACGGCAATCCACCGTCGCAGCGGGCGTTGGTGCTGTTGGGTCATCAAGAAAGCGTCCCTTGGTCTGCGAAACGCCCCGAGAAGGAATCGGCTGTCACGGCGTTCAAGGTCCGACGTAGTTAGGAACAAGGTCGTGAAAGAACAACCTGCGAAGGAGTGTCTGGGACCGCAGTGCGCCTCGATGATCCTGGAGTGGCTCAAGACCCACGCCGCTGAGGACCGAGCAACGTCAAGTGAGCATCAAGGATTGCTCTGGACCACGGTTCCGTATCAGGAAGAAGCACCCGCGATCCGCTCTCCCGAAGAGTTGGCCGGGGCGTTCGAACACCTGGACTTCGCGATCTTTCGGAGGTTTCAGAATCAGCTCACCCGCGCGGAGCGGACGAGGCTCGACAACACGATCGAGAATGCTTTGTTCAAAGTCGAACGTTATGCAGCGCGCCTCGACGGTGTGGAACGCGCTGCGACGGAAACACGTGTGCAAGCCCTGCGTGACTCGGTTCGCGACGGCCGCGAGGCAGTCGAGCGACTGCGCCGGCAGGCCCAGCGCGCGGATCTCAAGCTCGCGCAGCTCGCGTCGTTGACTCCTGAGGGTTTCGAGGAGTTCGTCGGCGAGCTGTTTGAGGCGATGGGTTACGAGGTTGAGCAAGTCGGTGGCACGGGCGATCAGGGGGCCGACCTGCGCGTTCAGCGCGCTGGGTTGCTCGCGATCGTTCAGTGCAAGTATCACAGTCGGGGAGTCGTCGGTTCTCCCGAGCTCCAGAAGTTCCTCGGTACGATGCAGCATCTGCGCGGGCACAAGGGGTTCTTTGTGACGACGCGCACGTTTTCACTCGCGGCCGAAAAGTTCGCCGCTGAGCACCCCATCGAGTTGATCGACGGTCCTCGGCTCGTCGAGCTCGTCCAGCAGGCACTCGGCCCAGGCGCGCAGCGCGAACCTGAGCCGGCGTGGTTCTAAGAGTCTGTCCCGGAAGCGAAGCGGAGCCGGAAAAGGGGGACTGGCTCCGAGTCTTCGAGGTGCCTGTCCCCCTTTTCCGGCGGAGCGAGAAGCGTGGAAATGGAGACTGGCACCGTTCGAAGACGTCCGGAGCCAGTCCCCATTTCCACGCTTCTCGCACTATTGGGACAGACTCTAAGCGGGAGCTGTTCTCAGTCATCGAACCGACCGGGGAATTCGCTGTCTTCTGCGGAAATCGTATTCTAGGCTAAAAGGAAAGAACGGCGCGGCAGTTGCGTACGTATATGGTAAAGAGAGTCGACGATCTGTCGAATCGACGTCCTTACGACTTTCATGCGAACGAGAAGTTCGAACGGAAAAAACTTGACTGGAGGCTTGAAGGCGGATTAGCCTCTCAGCACGCGCGGTAAGGAATCCGTGCATCCGCCTTTCCCTCTCAGCCAAGGAGGGTTCTGAATGGCTGCTTGTCACCAACAGATTTCACTTCAAGCGCTGGATTTGCCTCACGAGCTCGAGGGCCTCGAGGGATTGGTTCAAACCGACCTCAAGGCGATTGTGACGGTGTTGACGCAAAGGGCCTCGGAGCGGCTCCTGCTGACCCGTCGCGAGACTTACCAACTGCGCAGGGAACTTTGGAACAACCTGACGCGCGCGATCAACGAAACGGTCGAGCCCCTCTCGGCCGATCGCCGCTGAGCGAATCCCGGTCGAGTTCCCTTCATGACGGCGGGCTCTCCCCCCGCCGGTCTCCCCGTGAACCATGTCGCGAGACGCTGATGGCGCGGATCCTCCTGGGCGTGACCGGCTCCGTCGCGGCCATACGAACGCCTGCGCTCTTTGAGGCGCTCGTCGGGCAAGGGCACGAAGTGCGCGTGGTCGCGACCGAGCCCGCGCTCCATTTCTTCGACCCCTGCGCACTCGGCCCTGTCGATCCCTCGGGCGGCCCGCTCTTTCGGGATGCCGACGAATGGGCCGGCGACCGGTACCAGCGCGATGATCCTGTGCTTCACATCGCATTCCGCCAGTGGGCCGATCTGTTGATCGTTGCGCCGCTTGATGCGAATACGCTCGCGAAATTCACCTTGGGTCTTTCTGACAACTTCCTGACCTGTGTCTTCCGTGCCTGGGACTTCACGCGACCCGTCATCCTGGCGCCTGCGATGAACACTCTTATGTGGCAGAGCCCGGTGACGCTCCGTCATCTGCGGTTGCTGTTGAGCGATCGCGCAGAGGGTGCCCTACCGGATTCGTGGGAGCTCGACGCCGCGGCCGAAATCTTCGCGCGGCATGCGCCCCGGTTGGTGTTGGTTCCACCCCAGGCGAAGCGGCTCGCCTGCGGGGATGTCGGCGTGGGGGCGATGGCCGAAGTCGCGGTCTTGGCAGAGACGGTGCGATTGTGGGCTTCGACGACGGAGTCGACCGAAGGGCTCGGGCACAAATAAAGCCTTCGAGTCAACGAAGCATCATTCATGGATTTGGGAGGGCGAGGCTCCGTCCGAGCCAGCTTTGATCCCGAGGCAAGTCTTCGAGCCGCGGGATCACCGCGCGTCGACGCTCGCTCACGGCTCGCGATGTTCCAATGACTCGAAGACTCGTCATCGGAACAAGGCTGGCTCGGACGGAGCCTCGCCCTCCCGATGTTTCGCAACGGTAAAAAGTTGACGACTTTACTCGTGCCGGCGCGCTTAGAGCTCACGTTACGTTTTTTTCCAACGCAAGTCTCAGCGGCCCGAATCGGCAACCTAGAGTTTTGCAAATGGAGTCACCAAACCATGCGCGAAACGAACGGTACTGTTCCCCCACCGCCGCCCGCACAGCAAGACGACCGCCGAGGGGCGCTGCGTTATTCGACGATCTGTCACCGCCTTCTCCTCGGTTGGTGGGAAGGTGATGAATACCGCACCACCGATGCGTTGTTGAAGGATCTTAGTCTCACCGGCGCCTCGCTGCTGGCGGAAACACTGCCTCCGCTCGAGACCGCGGTGTGGATCTGCCTGCAAGAGTCGCCCCAGTTCGGTTGGATCGAGATGACGGTGGTCGATGCCGAAGTCGTCCGGCGGGGAATGCATGTGCTCCGGGTGACCTTCCCGGCATCGTGCCCGTTCGACTTCTTCAAGGCGGCGATCGCAAACTTCGGAACCGAGCGCCCCGTCCCTCCGCGCCCCAAGACCGATCGCCCGTGACGTTGAGCCAAGCTCAGCGAGAACATGCGCCGAGAGACGGGCGGCCGTCGTGCGATCTCCGAACCGTTGAGCCAGGTTGAAAGCCTGCCGGCGAAAATGGTAGCATAGCCTGGGGAATGTGCATCGACGGGAAAAGGAAGAGTCCCCGTCGTCGCTTCAGGATCTAAGCGAGACCTAGGATGAAAGACGAGCCGCGCTCGCCCGTGGTGAAACACCAATTGCAACACGTCGTCCCCACGGTGATTCATAATCCCGAAGAGGATTTGAATCTGCTGGCGCGCTGGCTGCGCCGGGCGATGGACAACCCGACGCGTTTTTGGAGCCTGCTGGGCGCTCTTGTGCTCGTGGTGGTCGGGTTAGCCGTCCTGGGGAGCGGGATCTCACTGGGCCGAGCCCAGTCGGACGAAGCATGGAACGAGTTGCAGAACACCAAGACTCCCAGCGAACGGGCCGAGCTGGCCGAGAAATTCCCGAAGTCGCCGGCCGCGCAGTGGGCGCTCTTGCAGTCGGCCGCGGAATTCTATGAGAAGGGGTTTCTCGACCTACCCCAGAATCGTGACGCGGCTGAACCTCAGCTACGCAAGGCGATCGACCTCTTCCAGAAGGTTGCCGATGAGACACCCGACGGCGACCCGATGAAGCGCGCGGCCTTGCTCGGCCTGGCACGGTCGCTCGAGGCGAGCAACAAGCTCGACCGGGCCATCGAGAAATATGAGCTCGTGGCGAAGACGTGGCCGGACACCGCCGATGCAAAGCTCGCGCGAGAAACCGCCGAAACGCTGCGCAAGCCCGAGAGCGTCGCGTTCTACAAGCAGCTTTATGAATTCAAACCGATGACCGCGACGCTTCCGCCCGCTGGCGAGGGTAATCCTTTCTCGCTACCGTTAGGCCATCCGCCGGTCGGAGGTGTACCGGACGCTTCGAGTCTCCTTCCTCCGTCCCTGCTCCCGCCAACGCCAACCAAGTCGGATTCGGAGAAAACCGCGACCAAGGACGAGATGCCGGCGCCCGTGCTTCTTCCGCCACCGCCGCCCAAAGACAAGGCGGCAACCGAACCCGGATCAACTGATGGCTCCACGCCGAAGGCGGAACTGCCACCGGACGTGTTTGCGCCACCCGCCAAGTCGAAGCCGTAGAGGACCCAGTCCACCATGAGAGCATGGTGGGGGGCTGGTCAAAAACAGCGTTGCCGCGGGGCTTTTCACTACCTTCCTGGAATGCCGGGGTTGATAATAGGCCGCCTCCAGCCACGGCGTGTGCTGTCTCTAGACGCGTTCCCTGTCAGGACCGCGACCGGCGCATGCCTGGGCGTTGAGCCGCTCAGGTTCGAGGAGATTCTGGTCCTATGAAGAACCGCCGAACATTTTTTCTGTCCATCGTTGCAGGCGTCATGGCCCTCGCCGTGATCGTGGGTCCTGTGATCGCGGACGAGCTCATGGGCGTCATCACCAAGGTTGACGTCGCGGGCAAGAAGCTGACGGTCGTCGAGAAAGGGAGCGACAAGGAAGTCGAGATCACCACGACGGACGATACAGACTTCGTCACGCCGAAGGGTTCCTCGAAGATTGACCTGGAGAAGATCTCCAAGGGTGTCGGCAGAGCCATTGAAAAGGGCCGGAAAGGCATGGGCGTGACGGTGACCCACGACAAGGGCGTTGCCTCCAAGATCGAAGTCGCCGCGAAGAAAAAGAACGCAAACTGAGAACAGCGGGCTTCGGCTGCTCATCTCAAGGCCTATCACGTCCGAACCTCGATTCGCTCCGGGGTGGTAACGACCACCCCGGAATCGGTCTTCCCTCCTCATTCCATGCCGCCCGAACTCTCAAAGACACCCAGTAGTTTCACGGTAAAGGCCCGCATGGAGGGGAAGCGGATCGACGCGTATTTGTCGAGCCGTTACCCGGACTATTCGCGCAGCGTTTTCCAAAAAGTGATCGACGCGCAGGCCGTTCTGGTCAACGGGCAGCCCGTGAAAGCGTCGTACCGCGTTCGGCTGGGTGATGAGATTCGCGTCTGGCTCCCGGAGCTGGCCGACACGGCGCCCGTTCCTGAAGAGATCCCCATCGATGTCGTCTTCGAAGACGCGGCCTTCACGATCGTGAACAAGCCCCCGGGCATGGTCACGCACCCGGCCAAAGGGCACTGGTCGGGAACGCTTGTCAATGCGCTTCAGTTCCACTTCGACTCGCTCTCAACGCTCGCCGGTGAGAACCGACCCGGGATCGTCCACCGCCTCGACCGCGACACAACCGGCCTGTTGATTGTGGCGAAAGATGACATCGCACACCGGCAACTCGCGCTTCAGTTCGAGCAGCGCACCATCCAGAAGCAGTATCTTGCGCTCGTCTCGGGCTTCCCTCCGTGCGACAGCGACTACATCGAGCGACCGATTGGCCCGCATCCGACAAACCGGGAAAAGATGGCGATCCGCCTCCCCGAAGACGGCGGCAAGGAAGCACTCACGTTCTACGAGGTTCTGGAACGCTTCCGAGGATTCGCATTGGTGCGCTGCAAGCCATCAACGGGACGGACGCATCAGATTCGCGTTCACCTCGCGCACATCGGCTGTCCGATCCTCGCCGACAAGCTCTACTCCGGCCGCGACCGAATCACGTTCGAGGACATCACGACCACGGACGACGCCCAGGTCCTCCTCGATCGCCAGGCGCTTCATGCGCACTCGCTCCGGCTGGTCCACCCGCTCACAGGCCAGCCGCTAAGCTTCGAGGCCCCGCTCCCACCGGACATGACCCGAACCCTCGAGGCGCTTCGCAAACATCGGAGCGATCAGCCGCGTTGACGGCCAGCGGGCTCCGTCGTTCCTTGAACAGGGCCAGCATCAGAAGCTGGGCGCCGTACTCGACTGAGCCACCGCGGGAGCCGACCGCTCCAGCCGAGGGGCGGGGAGTTGCTCAGGATGCGCCAAGACTTTGTCGCCCGGCTTGAGTCCCGCGAGCACTTCGGCAAAATTCTCGTTACTCGCACCCAGTTGGACCTTCGCCCAACGCCACCGAGGGCCCGACGAGTCCTTCGAAGGGGGAAGCTTGACGACGACGTATGTGTCCGCCTTGACATGGCGGACCGCCTGGAGCGGTACACGAGTGACCGTTGATAACGTACCCACGTAGAAGTCGACCTCGGCGCTCAGCCCAGGGCGCAGCTCATCGAACTCACTTTCAAGATCGATCACCGCGTAGTAGATGCGGACGTCGGATGTCGGTCCGTTCGCCGGGGCCGAGATCGGCATCACCTCAGAGACCTTCCCACGAAGAATGCGGTCCGGGAACGCGTCCAGACGAATCGAGACGGACATGCCTTCCTTGACCTGAGCGAGCTTCGTCTCATTGATCCGCGCACGCACCTGCATGTGCTGAGGATTGGGGAGGTCGAAAATGGGCTGTCCCTCACGAACCGTCATCCCCTCCTGGATCTGGGCCTCCATGCGGCCCCAGCTATTCGACTGGTTGTGATATACCACGATCCCATCGCGCGGTGCCCGTAGCGTGCAGTTATCGACCATCTTCTGGAGCTTGTCGCGACGCTCGCGTTCGAGTGCGAACGCGGCCTCCTGAGTCAGCAGGTCGGCCTTGATCGCCTCGTTCTTCGCCTCCAGGGCTTTTAGCAGGCGCGGAGCGGTGAACTTCTCGAGGCGAACTTGCATCCCTTTCGCCTCGGTCAACGCGATCTCTGTTTGCTGGAGGGCAAGCAGGTCGGCATCGAGCTGGGTCTTGGCCCGGAAACCTTTCGCGACCATCGCGCGCGACCACTCCGCGTTCTTTGTGGCGCGTTCGTTCTCGACTTCGCACGTCTTGACGTAGTTTTGGAGGATCTGAATGTCCTGAGGGTGGATGCCGTCACGATACTCACTGAGGGTGATCTCGTTGCTCTCGAGGATGGACTTTGCCTGCGTCACCCACGCTTCCGCCTGGTTGTAGCGGATCATTTGCGACTGGAGTTCGTCGCGGAACGGGGCCGAATCGAGTTCGCAGACGATGTCCCCCTGCTTGACGCGCGTTCCTTCGGGCAGGATGGAAATGATTCGAGTCGAGCCCGGTTTTTCCATCGATTGTTGCTGACCGCCTCGTCCTCCGCCACCGCGGCCTCCGCGCCCGCCCAACTGCGCGGGGTCCACCGCCTGCTGCTTGGACACAGCCTGCACCGCGACCTTCGGCCGCAAGGGCATATGGGGCGGCACCTGATAGCTGAAACTTCGGATCATTGGCTTGGCTCCCACGGGAGCCGCTCCACCGGCACCGGCAGCGGGCGCTGCTCCACCGGCACCGCCGCCGCCGCCGCCACCAGCGCCGCCCATTCCGCCACCGGCGCTGGCGCCACCGCCTCCGGCGGCTGGGGCGGCTCCTCCGGCGGCTGGGGCGGCTCCACCGGGAGCCGGGGCCGTCGCGGAAGAACTTTTCTTGGACGCACTGGCCGATGGTTTTCGCGCACCCGCTCGAACCTTGGGCATGCCCGCTTTCTTCTGAGCGGCTTGCTGTGCGGCGATTGCGGCGGCTTGCGCTTGCTGAGGGTTGCCGCCTTGAGCCCCTCCTGCGCCACCACCCTGACCCCCCTGCCCGCCTTGACCGCCGCGCCCGCCGCTCTGCATGCCCCCCTGGCCTTGAGCGCCCCCAACCTGACCGATCAACGCCTCAACCTGGCAACGGACCGTCGCATTATCCGCGCTCTCGAGGACGCCGTTCTCCGTAACGAAGATCTCCAACTCCCCCTCGTCGACCAGCAAGCTCTCCAGTGATGGCCGGTTTTGGCCCCAAAGCTGGGTGAGTTGCACGCCCGACTGCCAGGCCAAAACCCCCGCGCCGACGATCACCGCGAAGATGGCGAAACGGATCCATCCCTTGAACTTCTTCGGCCCCTCGGGGATCTCCAGCTTCAAGGCGGCGGGCGCAGTCGGCGAGGCGTTGAAATCCAGTGACATGACGGCAACCTCTGGAAGGCAAATGAGCCGGACGGCTGCGGCGTGAATTCGGACCTAACCTATTATCGGCAAAAGTCTTGACTCGTCAAACCTTATCGAGCTTCCCGACCGCGCAAATTGACGTTTGGCACCGGCCCGGAACTGCTGTCGAGAACCCGTATTCCCGCGCTCTTCGGCGCTCAAAGCGCGCATAAGCATCCCCTTCTCGTCATGATCAGCGTCGAACACACCGTGAGAGGCCGGGAAAAAACTCATAAGTCTTGATCGGAACGCTCTCCCGGGTGCCGGCTTGTGCGGTGCGGACCACGGAATCCCCACCGGGAACCTTGTCTTCGCTCCTCGGCGGTATTATCTTTACGGATCTTCGTAATACACCGCGAGGTTCCTTTGCGATCTGTGTCGAGAACGCGCCATGCCACAGCGAAGGAGAGCTGGGTTTACCCTGATCGAACTGCTCGTGGTCATGGCCCTGATCGCGGTCCTGCTCGGATTGCTGCTCCCCGCCGTGCAGAACGCGCGGGAGGCCGCGCGGCGCATGGACTGTCAGAGCCACCTGCACCAAATCGGGCTGGGCATGCTCCAGTACTTCGACGATTGGAACGGACAATTCTTCCTGCACCACCCGTTCAACGCCGACAGCCTGTCTGAGGTTCGGGCAGCGGAGTCGTTCGCCGAAATCTACTGGGAAGACAGGATCATGCCGTACGTCAACCCGACGTTCGCCAACGACGCGATCGCCAAGGGGGGCACGCAAATCCATGACGAACTCATCTACCGATGCCAGTCCGACACTTCGATCGTGCAGCCCTATGTCGATCCCAACACAGGGCGCATCGACGGTATCGCCAACCGGACGAGTTACCTCATGAATTCGCAGTTGAGCCACAAGACCGTCAGGTACGGCCGCTGGACCCTCCCGCGAGTTCAGTACGAGATCGGTACGTCCAACTTCGTCGCCTTCAACGAGCGCGACGGAGCCGTCATCGATGCGAACATCAACAACCCCATCGCCGCGACCGACCCGAGGCAGGACGATTACGATATCTGGCTCGGCACCCAGGTGCTTGACACCTGGATCCCCTGGAACCGGCATGGAACTTCAAACGTCCTTTACCTCGACGGACACGCCCAATCGGTCACCAAGCCCATCGCCTACCTGGGTATGTACCCAGGCGGCCAGGTGCTCACCGTGCCCTCGTTTTATCCTTGACGACGCGTCTCGCAACATCAATTGAACGGGCGCGCGTTGTTCCCGAACTCCAAAGGCCGCGGAAGCTCCGATTGTCCCATCAAGAACATGTCGATCGAATGTGCCGCATGGCGCCCTTCGGCAATTGCCCAAACGATCAGGCTCTGACCTCGGGTCATGTCGCCCGCGGTGAAGACTTTGTCGATACTCGTCCGTTTGTCGGCGTCGGCCTTCACGTTCCCCTGGGCATCGAGGTTCACACCAAGTTGCTCGAGCAGGCCGGGCCGTTCGGGGCCGAGGAACCCCATGGCCAGCAGGACCAGGTCTCCCTTGTAGATCTGCTCGGTCCCTGGTTGCTCGACAAATTGCATGCGGCCGTCGACATTCTTCATCTCGACCCGCACCGTCTCGAGCGCGGTTACGTGCCCGTTCTCGCCAACGAACCGCTTCGTGCTGATCTGGTACTCCCGGATCCCGCCCTCTTCATGAGCGGAAGAGACCCGGAAGATGTTTGACCACTGCGGCCAGGGGTTGATGGGCGCACGACTGTCGGGCGGACGCGGCACGATTTCAAATTGATGCACGCTCTTGCAGTGCTGACGATGGGCCGTTCCCAGGCAGTCCGCTCCGGTGTCGCCGCCGCCGATGATGATGACGGCCTTCCCTTTGGCGGTGATGAACTCGGCGTCGGCGAGTTGGTCTCCCGCCCCGCGCTTGTTCTGAAGCGGCAGGTACTCCATCGCGAAGTGAATGCCCTTGAGGTCGCGCCCGGGGATCTTGAGGTCGCGCCCCTCGGTCGCGCCTCCGCACAGGCAAACGGCGTCGAACTGCGCAAGCAAGTCTTTTGCAGTGATGTCCACGCCAACATTTGTGCTGGGCCGGAATCTGACCCCTTCCGCCTCCATTTGTTCGAGTCGCCGGTCGAGCCGCCACTTCTCCATTTTGAAGTCGGGGATCCCATAGCGCAAGAGGCCGCCGATGCGATCCGCGCGTTCGAAGACCGTGACGTCGTGCCCGGCTCTGGCGAGCTGTTGCGCGGCGGCAAGACCTGCGGGACCCGAGCCGACGATGGCCACGGTCTTCCCGGTGCGCACCTTCGGCGGCTCCGGCACGACCCAGCCCTCGGCCCAGCCACGGTCGATGATGCTCAGCTCGACCTGTTTGATCGTCACGGGATCGCTGTTGATCCCCAGCACGCACGACGCCTCGCAAGGGGCAGGGCAAAGCGTGCCGGTGAACTCGGGGAAGTTGTTCGTCGCATGCAGGCGGTCGAGCGCGGCCCGCCACTGGTTGCGATAGACGAGGTCGTTCCAGTCCGGGATCAGGTTCCCGAGCGGGCACCCTTGATGACAAAACGGAATCCCGCAGTCCATGCAGCGCGCCCCCTGGGCTCGCAGCTTCTCCTCGGGAAAGGGATTGTAGACCTCGAGATAATCGTTGACTCGCTCCGGGATCGGCCGCCGGCTTGGCGTCTCGCGGGGAATCTCCATGAATCCGGTCGGCTTACCCACCACTCACCTCCAACGAACGGAATCATCGGCGGAAAAAGACAAAGAGTTTATCCGCAGATGTCGCAGATGGACGCAGATTAAGAAGAACTTGACCGGATAAAGCGTTTATACTCGAGCCGGGAGGTTCCGAAGTTCACGAGTAATCCGCGGGAGTATCCGGTGGCTTTGAGATAATTGATGACCTGTGCGTACTCGCAAGTCGTCAACTTCGCAAGCGCCTTAAGCTCAACAACGATCGAATCGAAGCAGAGAAAATCGGGTTTGTATTTACTCTTGAGGTGCTGTCCCTTGTAAAGAACCGGTATTTCAAGCTCTCGCCGGAAACTTATCCCACGCTCTGTGAATTCAACCTCCAGAGCATCCTGGTAAACCGGTTCCGCAAATCCATGCCCTAACTGACGATGGACTTCCATAGCTGCGCCGATGATCGCATAAGTCTGCGGATCGCCTGGCTTTCCGCCTTCTTCATCTGCGTCCATCTGCGACATCTGCGGATAAATCTCCTCTTTTTTATCTATGGACGATTTCTTCCTCCGCTGGTCGGTTCGCCTCGGCGTTCTTCTTCTGTTCGTTCAGAATGCGCCGGTAGTCGAGCGGCATGACCTTCCAGAACTTCCCGACCGCCCAATCCCAATCGCTGAGGATGCGAGCCGCCACCGTGCTTCCTGTGTAGCCGGCGTGCTGGATGAGGAGGTCGCGCAGGAGTTCCAGGTCGTCCGGTTCGCGGAGCGGCTCGAGGTCGACCATCTCCAGGTTGCAGCGCTGCTGGAAGTCGCCCGATTCGTCAAACACGAACGCCGTCCCACCGCTCATGCCGGCGGCGAAGTTGCGGCCGGTCGGTCCGATGACGACCGCCACGCCGGCGGTCATGTATTCACAGCAATGGTCGCCCGTCCCCTCGACGACCGCCATCGCGCCGCTGTTCCGCACGCAGAATCGCTCGCCCGCGCGGCCGCGGAAGAACGCCCGGCCACCGGTCGCCCCGTAGAGGGCGACGTTGCCGATCAGGATGTTGTCCTCGGGCACGAAGGTCGAGACCTTCGGCGGATAAATAATGAGCTTACCGCCCGAGAGGCCTTTGCCCACGTAGTCGTTCGCGTCACCCTCGATCGTCAGCGTGATTCCCCGAGGAACAAACGCGCCAAAGCTCTGACCTGCGGAACCGTGGAACTTGATTTTGATCGTATCGTCGGGCAACCCCGCGGCGCCGTATTTGCGCGTCAGCTCGCTCCCGAGAATCGTACCCACGGTCCGATTGACGTTGCGAATCGGCAAGTCGAGCTCGACCGCTTCCCCCCGTTCCAGGGCGGGCGCACAGGCGGGGACCAGGGTTGTGACATCGAGGGCCTTGTCGATCCCGTGATCTTGCGGGATCACGCAACGCACCGCGACTTCCGCCCCCATCTTCGGCCGGTAGAAGATCTTGCTGAAGTCGAGCCCCTTGGCCTTGTAATGGTTGACGGCCTCTTTCATGTCCAGCAGATCGCTGCGGCCGATCATCTCGTCGACCGTGCGGAATCCGAGCTGCGCCATCAGCTCGCGAACTTCCTGGGCGACGAACTTGAAGAAGTTGACGACGTGCTCGGCTTTGCCCGTGAACTTCTCGCGGAGCTTGGGGTTCTGCGTCGCGATCCCGACGGGGCAGGTGTCGAGGTGACAGACCCGCATCATGATGCAGCCCATCACAACGAGCGGGGCGGTTGCGAATCCGTATTCCTCCGCACCCAGGAGCGCCGCGATGACCACGTCGCGTCCCGTCTTCATCTGACCGTCCGTCTGCACGACGATGCGGTCGCGCAGCCGGTTCAGGACGAGCGTTTGCTGCGTCTCGGCGAGGCCCAGTTCCCACGGAATGCCCGCGTGTTTCAGCGACGTCAAGGGGCTCGCACCCGTCCCGCCGTCATGGCCCGAAATCAAGACAACGTCACTGTGTGCCTTCGCCACGCCCGCAGCCACGGTGCCGACCCCGACCTCGGCCACGAGCTTGACGCTGATGCGTGCCCGCGGGTTCGAGTTCTTGAGGTCGTGGATCAGTTGCGCAAGGTCTTCGATCGAGTAAATGTCGTGGTGCGGCGGCGGGCTGATCAGGCCCACGCCCGGCGTCGAGTGACGGACCTTGGCGATCCAGGGCCAAACCTTGTGCCCGGGAAGCTGTCCTCCTTCGCCCGGCTTGGCCCCTTGCGCCATCTTGATCTGGAGTTCGTCGGAGTTGACGAGGTATTCACTCGTCACACCGAACCGTCCCGACGCCACTTGCTTGATCGCACTGCGCTTGCTGTCGCCGTTGGGCAATGGCTGGAACCGTGCCGGGTCCTCGCCGCCTTCGCCCGTGTTGCTCTTGCCTCCCAGCCGATTCATGGCGATGGCCAGGGTTTCGTGGGCCTCGCCGCTGATCGAGCCGTAGGACATTGCGCCGCTGGCGAACCGCTTGCAGATCGACTCGACCGACTCGACCTCCTCGATGGGCACCGGCGTGGCCTGGTCGAACTTGAACCGGAAGAGCCCGCGCAACGTGCAGAGCCGCTCGTTCTGATTATCCACGAGCTGCGTGTACTTCTTGAAGATCTCGTACCGGCCGGTCTGCGTGGCGTGCTGCAGCTTGAAGACAGTCTCAGGGTTGAACAGGTGATACTCCCCATCCCTGCGCCACTGGTACTGGCCCCCCTCCTCGAGGATGTGCGGCCCGACCTCGCGCTCGGCATAAGCCCGGTGGTGGTGGAAGAGCGTCTCCCGCGCGATCTCCTCCAGGCCGACGCCCCCGATGCGCGAGGCCGTCTTGTCGAAGTAGCGATCGACGAACTCCTGGTTCAACCCGATCGCCTCGAAGATCTGGGCCCCTCGGTAGCTCTGGATCGTGCTGATGCCCATCTTGGACATCACCTTCACGACCCCCTTCTTGATCGCCTTCCGATACCGGTACACCGCCTCGGCGTGGTTGATCTCGGGCTTGATCATCCCTTGCTGAATCATGTCGTCGAGTGTCTCGAACGCCACGTAAGGGTTGATCGTCCCGGCGCCGTAACCAAGCAACAGCGCGAAGTGGTGGACCTCCCGCGCGTCGCCGCATTCCATCACCAGCCCCGCGCGGGTCCGCAGCCCTTGGCGAACGAGGTGGTGGTGCAGCCCCGCACAGGCGAGGAGTGAGGGGATCGGGGCGGTTTGACTGTCCACGCCCCGATCGGAGAGTATCAGCAGATTGGCCCCATCGTTGATCGCCTCACTGGCCTTCTGGAACAGCTCTTCCAGCGCCCGCTCCATCCCCTTCGCCCCTTCGGCCGCGGGGAAGAGCATCGGCAAGACCACCGACTTGAACCCGCGCCAGCCGTCGAGCAGCTTGAGCCGGGCGAGCTCGTCGTTGTCGATCACCGGCAAGTCGAGCGCGATCTGGCGGCAGCTCTCCGGCTGCGGCTCCAGCAGGTTGCCCTCGCCGCCGGCCCCGGTCATCACCGACGTGACGAGCGCCTCGCGGATGGCATCGAGCGGCGGGTTGGTGACCTGCGCGAAAAGCTGCTTGAAGTAGTTGAAGAGCGGCTGGGCACGATCCGAGAGCACCGCCAGCGGCGTGTCGGTTCCCATCGAGCCAATCGCTTCCTCGCCCGCGTTGCCCATCGGGCTGAGGATGTACTTGAGGTCTTCGAGCGTGTAACCAAACGCCTGCTGCCGGTGAAGCAGCGTCTCGTGGTCCGGACCCGGCACATGAGGCGCCTCGGGGAGCTCGGCCAGGGGGACCATGTACTCCTTTAGCCACTTGCCGTACGGCTTGGCCGTCGCGATCGAGTGCTTCAGCTCCTCGTCGTCGACGATCCGCCCTTCCTCCATGTTCACGAGGAACATCTTGCCCGGCTCGAGCCGGCCTTTCAGCACGATGTCTTCGGGGGCAATGTCGAGCGCACCAACCTCAGAGGCCATGATTACCAGGCCGTCCTTGGTTACGACGTAGCGGCTCGGCCGCAAGCCGTTGCGGTCGAGCACCGCACCGATCGCCTTGCCGTCGGTGAAGCCGATCGACGCCGGACCGTCCCACGCTTCCATCAGGCAGGTGTGATAGGCGTAGAAGTCTTTCTTTGCCTGCGACATCGTCTCGTGGTTGTCCCACGCCTCGGGAATCAGCATCATCATCGCATGTGGGAGCGAGTAGCCCGACTTCACCAGCAGTTCGACCGCGTTGTCGAGGCAGGCCGTGTCGCTCAGCCCTTCGCGAATGATCGGCTTGAGCTTCTCGACGTCTCCTGGCTCGTAGAGGTTGGAGGCGAAGAGCGCTTCGCGTGCCCGCATCCAGTTGATGTTGCCGCGGAGGGTGTTGATCTCACCGTTGTGCGAGATCATCCGGTAGGGGTGCGCCAGCTCCCAGCTCGGGAACGTGTTGGTCGAGAACCGCGAGTGGAACATGCACAACGCGCTGATGAGCTTCGGGTCGTCCAGATCGTCGGCGAAGTATTCGGGGAGCTGGTCCGGTGTGAGCATCCCCTTATACACAAGCGTGCGGCACGACAGGCTCGAGAAGTAGAAGAACCGGTGGTCGTCGAGCCCCGAGATTTCGATGGAGCGTTCAAACCGCTTACGAACAACGAAGAGCTTGCGTTCGAAGCGGTCGGTATCGACATAAGGCGCCTCGATGAACGCGTGGAACATTGACGGCTCGACCCGCCTGGCACTCTCGCCGAGCGACGCGTTATTCGTGCGGAGCCGCCGCCAGCCAAGGAACGTCAGCCCCTCTTCCTTGACGATCGACTCGAACAGCCGCTTGCCGAATTCCTGCTGGGCAAAGATCGGCGACGTGAAAAACGCGCCGACCCCATAGCGGCCCGGCTCGGGCAGCGTGATCCCGAGCGGCTCGCAGCGTTCGACCATGAATTCATGCGGGATCTGGATCAGACAGCCTGCCCCGTCTCCCGTGTTGTCCTCACATCCGCACGCGCCCCGGTGGTTGAGGTTGGAGAGCGCCGTGAGCCCCTGGCGCACGATCGTGTGCGATTTGCGTCCCTTGAGGTCCACCACGAAACCGACGCCGCAGCTATCGTGTTCGTACCGAGGGTCATAGAGTCCCTGCGGGTCCGGTCGATTTGAGTTCATGATGACATATCCTTCTACAGCGCGTCTCGTGGTCTCGTTCTCTTGCAGTCACTTCGTTTGGGTGGGCGGGGTCAGCCGGCCTCACAACGCCCCGGATCGGTTCCCGCCGACGCAGTTGGAGGGAGGCCCTTGCCTCTCTCCAGCAGCCGTTCCAGGTCAAACCTTCAGGCGTCGTGAGAGAGGTGGCCGTTGGTGGCGGCGGACGCGGCGAGGGGTCCCGCGTCCTCCGTCGTGAGCAACTTGAGGAATCGCGACGCCGTCAGACTGAGCTGCCGGTCGCCGCGGTGAAGAATCGCCAGTGGGCGAGTCAGACGGTGTTCGGGATCCTGTCCTTCGATGGGCAACGCGACCAGGGAACCCGACTCCACCTCCCGCGCCACGGTCGGCTCCGGCAATAGCGCCGCGCCTCCCGGGATCTCCACGGCTCGTTTGATATTCTCAATGTTATCGAATTCCAGAACAACTTGCACCTGCACTTTGTGATGGTGCAGGACCCGATCGATCGCGCGGCGGATCGGGAGATCGGAATCGAAGCCGACCAGCTTGAGCCGGTCGAGCTGGCTGAAGCTCACGCCGTCACGGCGGGCGAGCGGATGCGAGGGGTGAACCGCGAGGACCATCTCCTCCTCGCGCCAGGGGATCACCGTCAGCTTGGGCCACTTCTTCGGGAAGGAGACGATCCCGAGCTCGGCCCGGTCCTTGCTAACGCTCTCAACCACGCGCGTCGGGTGCAGGAACTCCAGGCGGACGTCCGCTCCCGGATAGAGCTCGCCGAACGTGTGGACGTACTGGCTCATGTGGTGCAAGCCGACCGAATAGATCAGCGCCACCCTGACCGTACCCACCACGTTCTGATCGTTCTCCAGCCCTTTCACGCGCGTCTCGATTTCGAGGTACCGACCGACCAGATCCTTGCACTCGTCGTAATAAAGCTTCCCCTGCGGGGTCAGCTTGAACGGTCGCTTCGTGCGGTCGATCAACTTCACTCCGAGCCGCTCCTCGATCGCGCGCACTGCCTGGCTCGCCGACGACTGGGAGATCTGGTTCTCCTCCGCCCCTCGCGAGAAACTCGCCCAGCGCACCACGTCGCAGTAGATCTTGAGCGCCTCGAACTGCATGCATCCCCGCCCGATCGAGTATCGGCAAAAATGTGATAATGGACCGAGTGTAAAATTGGATTTCGTAATAGTAAAGGCGACGCGACATCGGCCCGTCAAGACCAAAAGTGTTGGAAAGCTAGGTGAAAAGCGAGCGACGGGGAATTCGCGAGGTGATTATCGGTGCCCTTCCTGAGTGAAGAGTCGGAACAGTTTTCGGCTGCGCGGAGGAGTGAAGGCGTTCAAATCTTGTGCCGTCACTTCGACGAGTGGAATGTGTTCGTTTTGGACGGCCGTTTCGCAGCAACACCGGCTCCTATCACGTAACCCGAGACGTACCATTGATTTCGGAACAACTCACCGGGCGAGTTTGCCGTACAGCACGTAACTCCTTTAGCACCATTGGTTTCAGAGTTCACAAGTTATTTTCGGGCAATTTATCTTCTTTCGTTAGCGTCTCGCGGCATCCCTTCTGGGGATCTGGGTAGTTCGAGTAACCTGGTACCGGATGGCCAATTGCGCACCTCTGGCCTGGTGGGACAGCCGGACGATTCCCTGAATCTCCAGACACGCACCGCCCAGATGGATCTCTGTTCAGCCGCCGGCGCGTCAGCCCTCCAAATGTCAACGCGACACTCGGCTCTCGCAGTTCGGCGCAGCGCAAGGTACGCTGAGCATCCTTCGAGAGCCGCAGACTGTCGCGTCGCGCCCATTCCGGATTGTGAGGCTTCGCGCTATCGAGTTCGGATCCTTCCGGCCCGGGGGGGACGAGGAGTCGCCGATCGATGCCGATGAGACCGCCCTCCTTCGAGCGCACGGCCTGGCTGACCGTCATCCTACTTTTGCCCGTCGCCCTGCTGAATTACCTCGATCGCCAGATGCTGGCGTCGATGAAGTATTCGGTGATGGCCGACGTCCCCTCGATCGCGACCGACACGAACTGGGGCCTGATGCTCGGCCAGTTCAAATGGGTCTACGCGTTCCTGAGCCCCATCGGCGGTTACATCGCCGACCGGTTCAGCCGACGGCTGACGATCTGTGCGAGCCTGTTCGTCTGGTCGGCGGTCACCTGGTGGACGGGGCACATCAATAACTACGACGAGCTGCTCCATGCACGGTCCCTGATGGGGATCAGCGAGGCCTTCTACATCCCCGCCGCCCTCGCGCTGATCGCCGAGCTGCACACCGGCCGCACCCGGTCGCGAGCGGTTGGGCTGCACCAGATGGCGATCTACTGCGGGGTGATTGCCGGCGGCTTCGGCGGCTACGTCGCAGACGCTCCGGACCTCGGCTGGCGGTCCGGGTTCAACGCCTGCGGGGTCTTGGGAATGCTTTACGCCCTCCCGCTACTCCTCGCCCTGCGCGACGCCCCGAGGCCAGACGAGGAGGCCAACCGCAAGACCGCCACGCCGCTGCGCGCGGCCGGTGAACTCCTTTCGAACCCGTCGTTCATCCTTCTGGTCCTCTACTTCACGCTGCCGGCCCTGGCGGGTTGGGTGGTCCGCGACTGGATGCCGGCGATCCTCAAGGAGCGATTCGGCATCGGTCAAGGACGGGCGGGCGTAACGGCGACCGTCTACTGGCAAGTCGCGGCCATTTTCGGCTCACTGGTCGGCGGCTGGCTTGCCGACCGCTTGATGCGATCAAACGAGCGCGGGCGGATCTACGTTAGCGCCGTGGGGATGATCCTCATTGCCCCCGCGATCTTCGGTGTCGGCTATGCCGGCACGCTGACGTTCGCCGCCGCGGCCTTGATTGTATTCGGGATCGGCTGGGGCTTCTTCGACGGCAACAACATGCCGATTTTGGCCCAGATCGTCCGGCCCGAGCTGCGCGCGACGGGCTACGGGATCATGAACCTTGTCAGCATCAGTTGCGGCGGCCTGGCCGACTGGGGCTTCGGCTGGCTCCGCGACCGCCACGTCCCGCTCAGCCTCGTCTTTGGCCTGTTCGCCGCCGCTGCCCTTGTCTCGGTCGCCCTGGTTTTGTTGATCCGGCCGAAACGTGAAACCGTAAGGTAACGAACCTCACAGATTGCGTCTGCACTCAGCGCTTCAGGCCGCGGTCGAGTTCGTGGACCTTGCCGATGATCTTTTCCTCGAGTGTCGGCGCCCAGGGTGCCGGGTGGGTTCGGCTGTAGCGCATCGCCTCGGTGGCCTCGTACCCGCCCTCCTCGCGGACGCGGCGGCTGGGGATATAACCCATCACATCATTGCTATAGCCAGCGATCCAGACGGCCGCCTCGCCCGCAAGCTCTTTCTTGAGCCGGAGCGAATAGTCCACGCACGTCTCGCCGCCGATGGCGACCAGCACGAGGTCGTCGCCAAAGCGGATGACCTGCACGGGGCACGGATAGCTCATAGCGAGTTTCTCCCCGGCGTCCAGTCGCGCGAGGAAGCGCTTCGCGTGGTCGGCCTCGACCTTGTTCTTGGACTCGAGGCGCTGCCGGAATTCCTCCGCCGTTGGAATGGCGTCGTAGTCGAGCGCGACTTCGCCGTACGCCGATCGCAACGGACCGTTCACCTCGCGAGGAGCAACGGAAAGTGCGGTCTCCACGCCGTTAGCGAGGGCGCGGCCGTGCTGTTGCGCCATCTCAACGGTCTTGCGCGGATAAGGGTTCTGATCGCCGCCGCAGCCCATCATGAACAACGCGACCGTCCCCGGATGGTTGGCCTGCAGAAATTCCTGCGCGTAACCGGCATAATCGGCATTCCACTTGTAAAGCGCCAGCGACGTGTTATGGCACGCGTAGCCGAACACCACGGCGAGAAGCTTGCCGCCCTCGCCCTCGACGCGCAGCACGGGCACGGACTGGTCGACGGGTCCGTCCGGATTCGGGCTGTTCTGGTACCCCTTGGGCGAGGGCAGACGCCGGTTCATCGCAAACCCGGCCCGCGCGTGTGAGTACCCGAGCTTGGCCGGACTCAGGTGGTCGAGTGCCTCGCCGATCAGTTTGAAGAGCTGTTCCTCCAGATGCTCGCCATACGCTTCACTGTCCCGGGTCGGCTTGAGGTTGCCGTCGTCCCAGGGGAGCCGGCCAACGCGAAACTCCGGACCGCTGTGCGTGTGCGACGCGTTGAGTAACAATCCCTCCGGCGGCAGTTTGTAGGCTTCTCCGCAGCGCTTCTCCAGGCTCTTTCGCAATGTGCGCGGCACGCCGATGAGGTCCAGGGTGACCATCACGAGCCGCGCCCCCTGAGCATCTTCAAGGGCCACTGCCTTTCCGTAAAGCTCGGTTTCTTTACCCTCGGCCGGCTTGTTCCGCGACGCGTACCCGGCCATCCAGAGCTCCTTCTCGGGCGTAATCAAGACGGCAGCCACCCCGGCCTTCCAGGGGTTGCCATCCGCCGGTGCACCGTGGCTTTCGGCCGCGAACCCTGTCAAACCAAGCGCCACGCAGAGGATCACGTGAAGAAGATGTCGCATCAGCATTCCTCGTGGAAATGGACTATGCTTCGCAGTTTCTGATCGAACCGCGTGCAAGGTATATCGAGTTCGCGTCGGTTGCATTGACCACGGTGGCCAGGATAGCCGAACCGAAGCGCCCGCGGAAGCAGACACAGTTCTTGGAGCCATTCATGACCTGCGAGCCCTTCGGCCGGCCACTCGTCCTGGAGCCGACACAGTGCCGCGCAATCGGCGACGTTCGCCGAGGATCCCCGAACGCCTTGTTCGATGACGCACGCGCCTATAGGATGCCTCTCGACCGACTCGCAGACGTCCGACTCCTTGCTGCTCGGCGCGCGACCGAGCGCGCACTCGCCACCAGGTCCCGCTCGCCCCGAAAACACACCGTGAGGTTCCCCATGCCGATCCGCGTGGTCCCGTCCCCCAGTTATGCACGCTCTCCAGGAGTCCCGGGAAAAACCGTAACCACGCTCGTCGCGCTCGCCATCGCCACGCTTTCACCCCCACCCTCGAGTGCCGATGACCAGGACCGTCTCCAGGTCGGCCGCCAGTCTGATGGACGCATCGTGGTCCCGAGCAACCAGATCCTGACGCCTGCGGGGAAACAGATCACGTTTCCCGGCCGGCCGGTGGACCTTGCCCTGACCGACGACGGACAGACTCTGGTCGTCAAGAACCTCCGAGACCTCGTGTTCATCGACATCGCCAAGGGGGAGGTCGCGCAGACGCTGGTGTCCCCGACCGGATTCAGCGTGACCGGGCTGCTGGTCCACCGTGGACGGGTTTATGCCTCGGACGCGAAGGACCACATCCGAATCGCCTCCCGCGGCGATGATGGTCAATATGCCTGGGACGACCCGATCGAACTGAAGAAACCGCGAAACGGCGGAGCCTCCCACGCGGCGGGCATTTCTCTCGGGTCAGAGGAGACGCTCTGGGCCGCCTCCACGCGCGGCAACACCGTTCAGCTTCTGTATTTGGTCGAGCGTAAGGTTCTGCAAGAGGTCACCGTCGGTGTGGCCCCCTACGCGATCGTCAGCACGCGGCCCAACCGTTGCTACATCACGAACTGGGGTGGCGACCCGCCGATGGACGGCGATCGTCAAGCGGACAGTTCCGGCACGCGGATACAAGTTGATGCCCGCGGGATCGCCGCCCAGGGAACCGTCTCCGTTCTGACCCTGACCGACGGCAAATGGCAGCGCACCAAGTCGATCCCCGTCGGGCTGCACCCCAGCGGAATGTCGAAGAGCGAAGACGGACGGTTCGTCTACGTCGCCAACGCGAACAGCGACACGGTGTCCGTGATCCGCACCGAGGATGACGAGGTCGTCGAGACCATCCCTTGCCGTCCCGAAGGCCGGCTCCCGTTCGGCAGCGGCTGCAACGCTCTCACCCTGAGTCCCGACGGCCAGACACTCTACGTCGCCAACGGCACAAACAACGGCGTCGCCGTGGTTCGCCTCGGTGCCAGGTCGTGCTCCGCGACCGATACTCGGCGGCAGCAAAGCCGGCTCGTAGGACTGATCCCAACTGGCTGGTACCCCGGCGCAGTCGTTGTGTCGCAAGACGGCAAGCAGTTGTTCGTCGCCAACGTCAAGGGCCTTGGTTCCGTCGCCCGCCAGAAGTCGGGCGAGCGAAAACCGCGCGCCGACGAGAAGGGGATGAACTCGCACGACCACCTCGGCAGCGTCTCGATCATCGACGTTCCCGACGACGCGCAGCTCACCAGGTACACCGACACCGTCAACGCGAACAATCGCCTGGCCTACAGCCTTGCCGGCCTGGAGCGGCCTCGGCCGGACGCTGCGCCGTTGGCGGTCCCTGAACGACACGGCGAGCCGTCGGTCATCAAGCACGTCATCTACGTGATCAAGGAAAACCGCACCTACGATCAGGTCTTTGGCGACATGAAGCAGGGCAACGGCGACTCGAAGCTCGTCATGTACGGCGAAGACGTAACACCGAACCACCACAAGCTGGCACGCGAGTTCACGCTCTTCGACAACTTCTACTGTAGCGGCGTGCTCAGCGCCGACGGGCATCAGTGGGTGAACGAAGCGTACGTCACCGACTATCTCGAGAAGGCGTTCGGCGGCTTCACGCGCAGTTATCCGTATGAAGGGAGTGACCCGCTCGCCTTCGCTTCGAGTGGGTTCCTCTGGGACAACGCGCTGGCCCACAAAAAGACGTTCTTCAACTTCGGTGAGTTCGTTCGTCCCGAGGCCCCCAAAGGTTCGACCTGGTCCGACATGTACGCGGAATACAAGACCGCGGCGGGCAAGTTCCCCGTCGAGGCCCGCGTGAACGTCGCAGCGCTCAAGCCCTACACGCACCCGGCCTATCCGGGCTTCGTAATGTCGATCCCCGACGTTTACCGCGCCAAGGTGTTCATCGAGGAGTTGAAAGCGTACGAGCGCAAGGGGGAGTTGCCCAACCTGGTTTACCTCTATCTGCCGTGCGACCACACCAACGGCACACGCCCCGACTCGCCCACCCCACGTGCAATGGTCGCGGACAACGACCTGGCGCTGGGTATGGTGGTCGAAGCCGTCACTCGCAGTCCGTTTTGGAAAGACACGTGCATCCTCTCGGTCGAGGATGACCCGCAGAACGGTTTTGATCACGTGGACGGCCACCGCACCGTGGCGCTCGTCATTAGCCCCTACACGAAGCGGGGATTCGTCGATTCGACCGGCTACAATCAGACCGGCATGGTCAAGACGATCGAGCTGATCCTCGGTCTCCCGCCGATGAACCAGCTCGACCTCTCCGCCACGCCGATGCGCCACTGCTTCCAGGACCACGCGGACCTGACGGCGTACACGTGCGTGCCAAACGCGATCGCTCTCGACGAAATGAATCCGCCCCTGGAAAAGTTGAAGGGTGAAGCGCTCCATTGGGCGCGCGAGTCACTGAAGCTCGCCCTCGACGAGGCCGACGAGGCGGACGAGGACACCTTCAATCGCATCCTCTGGCATTCGGCACGCGGTAACGGAGTCCCGTATCCGCAGGAGTTTGTCGGCGCACGGTAGAGCCTACATGCCGGATCCCGCACCGCTTTTCGATCACGATGAGGATCTCGTTTTCACCACCTCGGCGACCGAATCCGTTCAAGGCGCGGCAAGGACGCCCAGGACAGCCTTGAGGGCCGGTTTGGGCTGGAGCGCCCGGTCCCACAGCAGAGCGTGATTCGTTCGTCCGCGGACCGGCCAGTTGTTCAACCACGACGTCCCGTCATGGGTGCCCCACAGTGTCACCCGCGTGACAACCCCCGCGTGCTTCCGGACAACCTCGAAGACCCTGCGGTAGTACGTCGCCTGCCTCTCGGCCACGTCAGGGGGAAGGTCGCCGGGATACGGGTTTGCACCCGCCCGCTCGCGAGCGGCCACGTCAGCGCCTCGGTTCCCGCGCGCCAGCACATCGACGTCGAGCTCGCTGATCACGACTTTCACACCCTCGCCGGCGTAGGCCGTGATCGCCTGGTCCAACTGCTCCGGCCCATCGGGATCGCTCAGCTTCAGATGACACTGCATGCCAACGGCGTCGAGACGCACACCCCTGGACTTCAACTCGCGTATCAGTCGGATCGTCTTTGCGCGCTTTCCGGCGTACTCGTTCGCGTAGTCGTTGTAATACAACTCGGCGCCGGGGTCGGCGACGTGTGCAAACTCGAACGCCTTGATGATGTAATCGTCGCCGATCGCCCGCCGCGCCGGCGTATTGCGTAGGTATTCATCGCCCTCGTCGCTGATCGCCTCGTTGACGACATCCCAGCCAATCACCTTTCCCTTGAAGTGCCCCACGACCGCGTCGATGTGACCCTTGAGATTGCGAAGGCCCTCGTCGCGCGCTAACGGCTTGCCGTCCGCGCCGCGGAACATCCAGGCGGGCGACTGGTTATGCCAGCAGAGGGTGTGCCCCACCACCCTCATATTCTGGCGCTGGGCGAAGTCGATGATCCGGTCCGCCGGCGCAAAGTTGAACCGCCCCGGCGCTGGCTGGAGACTCGCGGGCTTGAACTCGTTCTCGCCCGTGAGGCAGTCGAACTGTTGCGCGACCAGATCCGTGAGCTTCGGGTCGTTGAGCTGCCGAGACATCAGCGCTGCACCGATCAGGAATCGTCCCTTCACGGCGCCTCGGAGCGTCTCACCCGAGGCGTCGGTCGTCGCCTTAACGCCCGCCGCCGATTCCGCCGCGACACGGGCCCTCGGCGGTGGAGCATCGGTCTGGCCATTCGCACGGGGAACAGAAACCATCAAAGCCGTTGCGACGAGCCGTGCGAATGTCCGAGCCGAAAGTGTGCTGTCCATGGCGATCCCCAGCGCGATCGATAAACGATCGCGTCAATCAATGCTTCGAGTTCACGCTAATGGCTTCGCTCGGCTGCGACTTGAGCCCGGCGGAATTCACGGCGATGACGCGGTATTCATGGCTGGCGCCGGGTTTCGCCGTCGCGTCCGTGAATTGCATCGCGACGAGTGGTTGGGTGGGCGTGTCGCTGTATTGCAGGTTCTGAAAGAGGGGCCGGCCGAAGGGGTTCTTGGCCTTGTCGGGAAGGTTGGCGAGCGACGCTCCATCGCGTTCGATCACGAACCCGGCCAGCCCGCTCTCGAGGTCCGCATCACACTCCCAGCTCAGTCGGTTTCCCTCCACGCGCAGGTTCGTGGGCGCGGGCGGCGGGGTCGTGTCGAGGACGTTGGTATCCTTGACATACTGCATCCACGCCCTCGCAACGGCCGCGTTGGGGAGCCAACCTGCCTTCTGGGCATCCTCGGAAAACTTCGAGGCAGGCAGCGCCTCATTGCCCGTGGGAGTCGCGAGCCAAATGTCGCTCGCAGGCATGGCGTTCAACGGTTCGCCCGGGCCTTTCGGCAGACGGGCGGTCAAGCAGGCATCGAGCCACGGAATCGCGAGATAGCGCTGATTGCCACAGTCGTGGCTGGAGAGTGGATCCACCGCAACGCCGATCAGTCCGCCTTTGCCGCGAACGGTTAGAAAGAACTCCTCGTTCGCAGGCCATACCGCCGAGAATCGATCATCCTTGACCGTGACGCCTTCCTTGGTGCCGAGGTTGCACATCATTGGCACCATGAGCGCCTGGTCCGGGAGCGTGTGTGCCTTGATCGTGGGACGGTCTGGGTTCGCTTTCAAAAGCGGCACGCCCGAGCGGAGCCACGCGGCCGCGATGCGTTCCGGGTGCATCATCACCATTCCGCCCGCCCAGTGGCCGCCCCCGCTATGGCCCCAAAGCGCCCACGGGACCTTGGCCAGTTCCGGATGCCCCGATTTCGCGCCCAGGTCGGCCAGCGCCCTCTGGAACGCCGCACTCGAACCATTGCGAGGATCGCACCACAACTGACAGTCCGCCTTCTCAGGCTGCTCGTACGCGGGAGCCACGAGCGCGCAATCGTGCTTTCTGGCGAGGGCCTGCCAGTGCAGGTCGTACGCACCTGTGAGCCCCGACTTGCACGATCCCTCGCCGCAGCCATGCTGGTGCACAATCACCCCGCGCAGCGTTTTCGCGTCGCGCGGGATCCAGACCGTGTAATTCACGCCGTAGGATAGTTCACCGGCTGTCTTCGAAGGTTCGTACCGCACCCGATAGTAAGGTGGATCGGCGGACGGGAAGACGTCGTACGGAGCCTGCTGGGCCCGGAGCGTCGCGTCGGACGTGACTGCGAGCAGCAACGTAAATAACGACAGGACGGGCACGCGGAGCGGTTGGGAGTCGTTCATGGAGGTTGATCCGGAGCGTATCAAGGGTCAGCGTCGGCATTCTTGGACTTCGACGTATATCCCACGGTCGATCGCACCGCAAGGCGTTGGGGAACCGAACGCCGAAGCGTGGCGTTGCCACGCGAGGGATGTCGGTTGGACACGAATTTCCAATGAATCGGACGCCATGAGGAGGTCCCCGATCATAAAGGGGATCTACCTTCGTGTCATTTCGGTCCAGCATCGTCAATGGCGTCTATATGACGATCCGCGTCCCGATCTCAACGACCTGGTTCACTGGCATCCCGTACCGCTTCTCCTCATTGACGGCGTTGCGATTGAGGTAGGCAAAAATGTTCTCGGCCACCAGGTTGATCATCGACTCATCTTCCGCGATGACGGACTCGTGCCCGACGTAGTACGTCGTATCTTCGGGATTGAAAGGGATGAGCCCGGCTCGGGTGATCTCCTGGAGCACGGGGACGAGGAGCGGCTCCTCCATGAACCCGAACGACACAACGAGTTTGTAGAAACCATCGCCCAGATTGGTGACCTGGTAGCGTGAGTTTGCCGGCACCACCGCCGTGGTGGTCTTGTGGACGGTCAGGAAAACGACAACCTCGTGGAGCGAGCGACTCCGCTCGACGATGTGGACGAGCGTCGGCGGGACGTGGTCGGGACTCGGAGCCAGGAAAACGCCGCTCCCTGGCACCCGCGCGGCGAGCGATCGATCGAGCGCGGGCTTCGCCGATTCGAGGCTTGGGTAGCGGTGAGCGTATTGCTCCATCACGAGGGTCCGGCCCCGGCTCCAGATCAACATGCCCGCGATCAGGCCGGCACCGATGAGCATCGGGATGTAACCACCCTCGAAAAACTTGAAGAGGTTCGCCAGCAAGAACGGGATGTCCAGGCCCAGGAACAAAAGGAGCAACGCGCCGGCCTTCAACCGGCTCCAGCCCCAGGTGTTACGGATCACGATGTAGTAGAGGATCGAGGTGATCGCCATCGTCCCGGTCACGGCGATGCCGTAGGCCGCAGCCAGTTTCACCGAATGACGAAACGTCAACACCAGCGCGAGGCAGCCAATTCCAAGCAACGCGTTAACCTCAGGGATATAGATCTGCCCCTCGGTGTGATACGCGGTGTGCTTGATCGTCATGCGCGGCAGATAGCCCAGCACCATCGCCTGGCGGGTGAGCGAAAACGCGCCTGAGATCAGGGCCTGTGAGGCGATCACAGTGGCGGCACTCGAGAGCGCGACGAGCAGGTACCTCCACAGACCGTTCGGCACCATCGCGAAGAACGGATGCTCGATGACCTTGGGATCACGCAAGATCAGCGCACCCTGTCCCAGATAGCCCAGCACGAGAGCCGGTAAAACAAAGGCCATCCACGCCAGCCGGATGGGGCGAATGCCGAAATGACCCATGTCCGCATATAACGCCTCGCCGCCCGTCACGACCAGCACGACCGATCCGAGGATGAGCATGCCACGCAGCCCGTGGTGTTGGAAGAACACGAGTCCGTGGTGCGGTGAGAGCGCGGTCAGGATTCTCGGTTCCTGAACGATGTGATAGACGCCCAGCAATGCCATCGTGACGAACCAGAGCACCATCACCGGCCCGAACAGTTTGCCGACGCTCCCGGTCCCGAACCTTTGGATCGCGAAGAGAGCGATCAGAATCACGCAGGTGATCGGAACGACGAGAGACGAGAATCGCGGACTGACATCGGCGAGGCCCTCGACCGCACTCAGGACCGAGATCGCCGGTGTGATCACGCCGTCACCGTAGAGCAACGAGGCGCCGATCACCGCCAGGAGTGCCATGAGCGTGACCTTACCCCCTCCAGTCGATTTCGTCCGAAAGCGCTCCGGAACGAGCGCGAGCAGTGAGAAAATCCCGCCCTCGCCGTCATGGTGCGCCTGCATGACGAAAACGAGATATTTGATTGTGACGACAAGGAAGAGCGACCAGAACATCAGGGAAAGGATGCCGAACAGGTCTTCGTTGGTCGCTTTCTCGCCCCCGGCGGCGAGGAGGCATTCCTTCAACGTGTACAGCGGACTGGTGCCGATGTCGCCGAAGACCACGCCGAGGGCACCGAACGTGAGCGCCGCCAGGCTCGCTCCGTGGTGTCCTCCGTGGTGCCCCTCATGGGAGGAAGGCTCGTGGGGAGGCGCCGCTTCTGACTCGGTCGCAATCATTGTATTCATGGGTAAGGCCTCACAAATGCGTTGAGAATCCTAATGAGCGACAGAGCCGAACTGACGATGCACATAATTTACATGGAGTCGCCAGCCATGAAAAGCAGCGACTGTCGAGAAGGGGCCGAAGTCAGTCCCCACCCCTCACCGATGGAGGACTTATCTGTTACCGGCTTCGGTCGTTGCGGGAGCTTGCCCTATCAGACGGCACAAAAGTGGAGCCGGGTGCGTGGCGAACCGGCCGGTGAAGTGGTCGATCTGAAGCCGGCACGAGAAGCCGGGAGCCACCACGACGGCGTCGGGGTCGCCGCTGCGCAGGGCCGGGAAAAGCCTGTGCTCGCCGACGAGCCGCGAGACATCGTAGTGTTCCGACTCGTAGCCGAAGGAGCCGGCCATGCCGCAGCAACCGGCGTCGAGGTCAACGACGTCAGCATTCGGAATCCGTCGCAGCAGGCGGAGCGTCGGGCCCATGCCGACGAGGGATCGCTGGTGACAATGGCCCTGGACAAGGATGCGCTTGGGGCCATCGCCGAATTGCAACCGCTCCGGCGTCCCCGACTCCGAGCCGATCACCGAGTCGAGAGCCTCTTCAAACGTCTGGCATGCGTTGGCGATCGTCAACGCTCGGCGCTGGGCCTCGTCCCGCACGAGCGCCGGGTAGTCGTCCTTGAGCGTCAGAAGACAGCTTGGCTCGCAGGCAACGACTTTCCAACCCTGTTCGACCCACGGCCAAAGGCTCTCGACGTTCTGCGCCGCCAATGCAGCCGCGCGATCGAGGAGGCCATTGGAGATCAGCGGACGGCCGCAGCACGCAAACTTGCGAGGTCCCAGGGCCACGCGGCGGCCAGCGCGTTCGAAGAGTGTCGCGGCGGCCTCGCCGACGTCCGGCTCGTAGTAGTTTGCGAACGTGTCGGGGAGGAGCAGGATGCCGGGCGGCGAGTCGCGGGGCGGCGTCTCTGCGAGAAGGCGTCCCAGGCGCGAGACGAGCGTCCGGCCGGCGAAACGAGGTGGTAGTCGGCGACGATCGATCCCAAGGAGTTTCTCGGCGATCCGGCGACCCAGGCCGCTCCGAAGCACCCAGTTCGAGACGGGCGACAGCCGAGAGCCCCATCGGCCGACTTCGGCCACGTGTCCAAATAGGCGGTTGCGCCAGGGCACGCCAGTTTCCCGGTGAATCTGGTACAGAGTCTCGGCCTTGAGACGCGCCATGTCGACGTTCGTCGGGCACTCGGCCTTGCACGCCTTGCACTCGAGGCAGAGATCGAGAACCTCACGCACCGCCGGGTCGGTCAAGCCTTGCAGGCCGGCCTGGCCCGTAATTGCCAGGCGAAGCACGTTGGCCCGTCCTCGGGTGCTGTCGCATTCGTCGCGCGTCGCCTGGTACGACGGGCACATGGTCCCCGTACGCGTCTTGCGGCACTCGCCGACCCCAGCGCAGAGCTCGACCGAACGCGTGAACCCGCCGTCGATGGAAAAGTCGAAGAGCGTCGGAACGTCCGGCGTGACGTAGGCGGCTCCAAACCGGAGATTCGTCGTCAGGGGCGGGGCGTTGACGATCTTACCGGGATTCAGTACGCCCCGAGGATCGAAGGTCCGCTTCAGCTTACGAAAAGCCGCGTAGAGCTGGGGGCCGTACATTTTCTCCTGAAAGGGGCTCCGTACCAGACCATCGCCGTGCTCTCCGGAGAGCGCACCGCCATACTCGAGCACCAGCGCGGCGACCTCCGCGGCGATCGCCTGGAACCTTCGTACGCCTTCCTTCGTCTTGAGATTGATGACCGGTCGAACGTGCAGGCAGCCGACCGAAGCGTGCGCATAGACGCCGGCCTTCGTGCCGTGGCGCGCGATGATGCGTAGAAACTTTTCGATATAGTCGCGCAGACGCTCCGGAGCGACGGCGGTGTCCTCGACGAACGATATCGCCTTCGCGTCCCCCTTCTCGGCCATCGACAGCCCCAGCGCCAGCGTACGCAGCTTCCAGATCCGGGCTTGTTCGGCGGCTTCGGTGGCGCGGAGCAGGCGATCGCCCAGGCCTCGCGAACGCAGGTCGGCCTCCAGTGCATCGAGCCTCGGGTTGAGGTCGCCAGGGCCCTCGCCGTAGAGCTCGACGAGGAGAATCGCGCCCGGATCGCTTCGCAGGAACGCACGCAGCCGGGACGCTTCCGGGTTCAGCTTCGTGCTGTCGAGCACGTAACGGTCGACGACCTCGACGGCCGCCGGCCGGTGGGTCAGAATCGTCGGGGTGATGGCCAGAGCATCGAGCAGGTCATCGAACTCGATGACGAGCGTGGCCCGGGCCCGCGGCAACTCGACGAGCTTGAGCGTGGCCTCGACGACGACCCCGAGCGTCCCCTCCGAGCCGACGAACAAATGGGCGAGGTTGAAGGCCTCACCTCGGAACGCATCGAGGTTGTATCCCCCAACGCGGCGGAGGATCTTGGGAAACCGCCGTTCGATCTCCTTCGCCTGCTCGCTGGCGAGTCGGCGCACCGTGCGGTAGCACTCACCTTCCAGGTCGTCCTGCGCGCACTTCGCCTCAAGCTGCGAACCATCGAGAGGTGCGCACTGGATGACGGTTCCGTCAGACAGGACGACTTTCAACTCGTGGACGTGATCGATGGTTTTGCCGTAGATGACCGACCGTGCGCCCGAGGAGTTGTTGGCGACCATCCCGCCGATCGTCGCCCGGTTCGATGTCGAGATGTCGGGCGCGAACTGGAGCCCGAGCGGCCGCAGTTGGGCGTTCAGATCGTCGAGCACACATCCCGGCTGGACGCGGACTCGTCGCTTTTCGGCATCGATCTCGAGGATGCGGTTCAGGTATTTGGACGTATCGAGGATCACTCCAGCGCCGATGGACTGACCGGCCTGAGAGGTTCCACCCCCCCGCGCCGTCAGGGGCACGCCATAGCACTCACACGTCTGGACCGTGGCCACGACGTCGCGCTCCGTCTCCGGCAGGACGATCGCCGCGGGCACGATCTGGTAGACGCTCGCATCGGTCGAGTAGAGAGCGCGGCTGAGCCGATCGAACCGGACCTCGCCCCTGACGGACCCCTCCAGCTCCGAGTAGAACCCGGCCAGTTCGGGCTCGCCATTCAGCACGGGCAGGCCGTTGGCGCTCATTCCACCGCCTCCCGCTCGCCTGCTTCCGCCAGCCGCAGGAGCCCGTTCCGGAGCCGATCCAGACCACGTTCCAGGGTCTCCCCGCCCGCCGCGAAGGAGACCCGGAGCGTGCCCTCGCCCCCGGCACCGTACGCCGCGCCGTGGATGACGACCACCCCGGCCTCGTGGAGCAAATACTGCCGCACCTCGTCCGAGGAGCGGCCCAGCCGCCGAACGTCGACCATGACGAACAATCCCCCCTCCGGCGTGAGTGCTTCGACGCCGGGGATGTCCCGAAGGCGTTCCAGCACCAGGCCGCGACGGGCCTGATACTCCTCGGCCATCCGTTGCACGCACGATTGCGCCGACCGCAGCGCCGCTTCGGCCGCGTCCTGCACGAACGTGGCCGGTCCTCGGCTCGACTGCTGCAAGACCAAGCCCATCGCGGCGATGACCTCCGCAGACCCCGCGCAGTAGCCGACGCGCCAGCCGGTCATGGCGTACGTCTTGGACAGACTGTTCACGACAATGCAACGCCGGCGTGCCTCTGTCGACAGGGCGGCCGGCGACAGGTGGGTCCGACCGTCGTAAACGAGCTTTTCATAGATCTCGTCGCTCAGCACGAACAGGTCGTGCGCCTCGGCAAAATCCAGGATGTCCTGGAGTTCGTCACGCGTCAGGACCGTGCCGACTGGGTTCCAGGGGGTGTTGAGCAGGACAATTCGAACCGACGGCCGGTAGCAACGCTCGAGCGCATCGCGACGGAAGCAAAACCGGCCTTGTTGAACCGACGACGGAACAGCGACGGAACGGCCGCCCCAGAGACGAATCGGCGATTCGTAGGCGTCGTAGATCGGATCGGGCACCAGGACTTCATCACCCGGCTCGATCAGCGCGGCCAGCGCCGTGGAGAGGCCGAGCGTGGCGCCGTCGGTGACGAGGATTTCCTGGTTCGGGTCGTACTCCAGACCGTGGTCGAGGGCCAATCGCTCCGCGATCGCCCGGCGCAGGCCTGGCTCCCCCTGGTTGTCGGGATAGCCTGTCCGGCCCGCGCGAAGAGCTTGGTGAGCCGCCTCGACGATGTGCGAGGGTGTCGGAGTGTCGGGCTGACCGCGCATCAACGACACGAGATCGCCACCCGCCGACTGGACCTGTTTGACCTCCCGCAGCACCTGGTTCACTGCGGTGGGCCTGAGCCCGGCCACGCGAGGGGCCAGCCGCGTTTCACCCATCCTCGACCTCCCCGATGGCACAGTCATCATCCTATCCGAAGGCCACGTAGCATATCACGGCGCCGACGACGGACATAGACAGGCCCCAGATCAGGACACGGTTGAAGAGCCGGCGGCGATCCTCGCTTGCCGAGGTCCCGGCGACGCACAAGGCGCCGATGGTCGAGAGGGGGGAGACGTCCACCAGATGCCCACCGATCAGGATGGAGGAGGCAATGCTCGCTGGGTTGCCTCCGCCCAGTTTCTCCACCAGCCCCGGAACACTTGGCAGGAACGTCGGCAAAACCACTCCTGCCGTACTGCTGTAGACTGAGATCAGCCCCGTCACCAGCGCGATCAATCCGTTGACCGATCGCGTGGTCGAAAACCGCACCAGGATCGTGGTGAACAGATCGATCCCGCCCGTCTTCTCGAGCAGGGCCGTCAAAACCGTGACGCCGCAAACCATCAGGATTACACCCCAGGGCATGCCACGGATCGCCTCTTTCTCGTCGGCCGCCCCGATCAACGAAAGCAGGACGGCGCCGGCGAATGCCCCAATCCCTACATGTTCACCGAAGCCAACGACCCCGATGACGAGCGAAACGATCACGCTCAGTGTGACTGCATGTTTCCAGCCAAAGCGTGCGGCGGCGGCGGCTCCGGACGAATCCGCATCCGTGCGTCCGACGGAGTCGTGCTCGGGATCGACAACGCTCAGGAGACGTCGGCCGCCAAAGACGAAGTAGCCGCCGAAGGCCACGAGCGAGTTCGCCAGGAGGTTGGAGATATAGTTGTGCCACTCGAAGCCGGACATGCCCATTCGCCTCATCAGGTTGTTGGCGATGATGCCCGTGGGCGCGATCGGCGAGAGCGCACCCGCCACCGCACCGTGCGCGACCATGATGGTCATAAGGAATGCCGGTATGCCCACCCGGCTCGCGACGGCCATGGCCAGCGGGCCAATTAGCGCGGCCGCCGCGATGTTCCCCGCCCCGATCGAGGCGATCGTCAGCGTCAGGCCGAAGAACATGATGGGGATCAGGCCGACGTTGCCCCGGCAGCAGCGAACGCCCAACCGCGCGACACGCTCCATTGTGCCGTTCACTTGCGCTTGTGCGAAGAGGAGCGTGACTCCTGCCAGCGTCAGAAACAGTTCCGTCGGGAACCCCGCCATCACGGCCTTCGGTCCAATCGGGTTACCCATCCTCGGCGCCACATAGACCCCGATCACCCATGCAAGGACGACGGAGAGAATCCCCGGATTGACCGGTGTCGTGCAACTGGCGACGATCACGATCAGGAGCGCGGCGAGCGAGATCCAGGCCAGTGTCATGTTTGTTCCTTAGGCACGCCATATAAATCATTTGACGATTTGCCATGTGCTCGATGATTATGGGAGGGCGAGGCTCCGTCCGAGCCAGCCTTGTTCCGATGGCGAGTCTTCGAGGCATCGGAACATCGCGTGTGATCAGCGGCCTCGGCTCGACACGCTTTGATCCCACGGCTCGAAGATTCGCCGTGGGATCAAAGCTGGCTCGGACGGAGCCTCGCCCTCCCAAATATACGAATGAGTTTCTGTTGAGTCGTAGGCGTTTTTCTCGTGCAAGCCCTCAGCCCCGTACCGACAGCTCGTCACGCAATTCCCGTCGCAGCACCTTGCCCATGGCATTTCGCGGCAAGCTATCGGTGAACACGATCGCGACCGGCCGCTGGTAGTCCACCAGGTGCTCCGCGCAATGCGTTCGCAGCCCGCGCTCGTCGAGCGCCGGGTCGTCGCGGACGACGACCGCAACAACGCGCTCCCCCCGGCGATCGTCGGGCAGTCCCAGAACGGCGGATTCCTTCACGCCGGGGCATTCGTTGATCACCCGTTCCACAACTTGCGGGTAGACGTTAAACCCGCTCGTAATGATCATATCGTGCTTGCGACCGACCAGGGTCAGCAACCCCGCGGCGTCGCGCATGCCCAGGTCGCCGGTGTCGAACCAGCCCGAGGCGAATGCAGCACGTGTGGCCTCCGGGTTTCGCCAGTACTCGCGGAACAGGTTCGGGCCGCGGACCCGAACGGACCCCACCTCGCCCGCCTCGGCGGGTGTGCCGTCGTCACGCGTGACCGAAAGTTCGATCCCTCTCAAGGGCAACCCCACCGCGCCTTGCGGCCAGGGACCGTCAAGCGGCAAGCTCGTCAGGACATGGCCTTCCGTCATGCCGTAGCGGTTGATCACCGGTCGGCCTAAAATGGCTTCCAGACCGGGGAGTACCTCGGGCCGAATCGGCGCCGAGCCGCAAGTGAAAAGCCGAACATTTCCCCACCCTTTTGCGGCCTCGGCAAATTCAGGGCGGTCGAGGAAGGCGTAGTAAAACGTTGGGATCGACATGAAAACCGTCCCCTTGCCGACCTCATCGAGCGTGCGGCGAGGGTGGAACGTATCGACCATGCGCATGCAACCCCCCGTAAGGAGGCTCAGGTGCGTGGCGAACGACAGGCCGTGGATATGGAACAGCGGCAGGACGTTGGTCGTAATGTCGTCGGGCGTGAATCGCCAGCAGTCGCCGAGCGCGTGAAGGCTGGCCGCGAGATTCGCGTGGGTATGAACCACCCCTTTGGGACGGCCGGTCGTGCCCGAACTGTAAAGCATCAGGCAGGGGTCGTCCGCCGAAACGGTGGGAGCGCGGTAGGTGTGCTCAGGCGGCTCCCAGGCGGTCTCGGCGTCGACGATGGCGCGCAAGTCGGGCAACTCGGGCTTGAGCTCTTCGACCAGCGCACGAAGGTCCGGCCCGACGACGGCCACCCTGGCAGCGCTGTCGGCCAGGAAGTAGCGGAGCTCGTCGCGCGTGAAGCGGGGATTCAACGGCAGCGAGATCGCGCCGGCGAAGATCGCACCAAGGTGGGCCGCCAGGAACGGTCGCTTCTCCGCCGAGGCCACGACCACGCAACTCTCGGGCTCGACGCCGAGCGCTTGCAGCCAGCCCGCGCAGCGCTCGGCCTGGCGATTGAGGTCGCCGTAACTGTAAGTGGACTCTCTATGGACCAGAGCCGCCTTTCCGCTCCGGTCGGCGAACGTCGCCCGCAGCTCCTCGAGAAAGTGGTCGCGTCGACCCGACGGGATCTCGGGCGCAAGGGACGTCATGACGACGGTCCTCCAGGGTCCTGAGCCGACTTCGCCCCCGATCAGATTGACTGTGCAAAGGGGCGGAGGAACTCGGCGGCCGGATTGTACCACCGCGGGGCGCCGTGAAGGAGGCTCGGCCGTGTGGAAGGAGACAGTTGAACCAACCGCCTCACCTGACGCACAATATTCATCGCGGGACAACGAATGGTTTAAAGCTCACGTCCCCGATTACGCCCAAGGGCACCCGATGCTGTTCGACCTCGCCAATCTCACCAAGACCTACGGCCGCATCACCGCATTGCGGGACCTGACCGTTGCCGTGCCCGAGGGGGCGATTGGGCTGCTCGGGCCCAACGGCGCGGGGAAGACGACGATGATCCGCGCGTTGATGGGCTTGATTCGGGTCGACGCCGGGGGCGGGAACGTGCTCGGGCTCGACATCCGGCGCCGGCCGCTCCAGGTGCGGCAGCTCGTCGGATTCGTGCCGGAAGATGAATGCCTGTTTCCGGGCGTGGATGGAGTGGAGTTCGTCGCCTACGCGGGTGAGCTCTCGGGCATGGCCCGGACCGACGCCATGCAGCGAGCCCATGAGGTGCTCGACTACGTGGGACTCGGCGAGGCACGGTATCGCAAGGTGGACTCGTACTCGACAGGGATGAAACAGCGGCTCAAGATCGCCTCGGCGATCGTGCACGACCCGAGGATGGTGATCCTCGACGAGCCGACCAACGGCATGGACCCGGCCGGCCGGATCGAGGTGCTGGAGCTGGCGCGCGACCTGTCCCGGAACAAGGGGATGAGCCTGCTCTTCTCCAGCCACCTCATGCCCGATGTCGAGGCGGTCTGCAATTATGTGCTCGTCATGGGCCGCGGCCGCGTCCTGGCGCAAGGGAGCCTCGCCGAACTGACGAGGGCCGACCGGCCCGCGTTTGAGATCCGCGTCAAAGAGGACGCGAACGCCTTCGGCAGACACCTGGCAAACTTGGGGTGCCAGGTCGAAACCAGGGACGACTCATTGCGCGTCGAACTGCCGGAAGGCGAGGCCACGGCGACGCTCTGGAGGGCCACTCTCGACCTGGGAGAGCAGATCCGCTCGCTCAAGCCGGTGCGCAACACGCTCGAGGAAGTCTTCCTCAAGGCCGTCGAGGAACTCGCCTGATGCCGATCTTCGATCAAGGCTACCAACATTGGCGAGGTGCTGTCTCGGGCCACGCCTGGCGCTGGCTTGCGGTAACCCGGCAAGGGGTCCGGCAGCAGATGCGCCGGCGGAGGACCAAATGGCTGATCGCCACGGCATTTGTGCCGGCGCTCATGCTGGCGGCGGTGCTCGTGTTCTGGGGGCTGCTGGAACAGCAGTCTCGGCTGCTCGAACCGCTCATGTTCCTGGTGCGAGGATTGCCCGACGAGGTCCGTATGGGACCGAAGGCTTACCGAAGCGCTGTGTGGACGCTGGCGTTCAACCAGTTCTTCCTGGTCGAGACGTTTTTCACGATGCTCCTGGTGCTCGCGGTCGGTCCGGACCTGGTAAGCCAGGACCTCCGGTTCAACGCCATGCCGCTCTACTTCTCGAGACCGATCCGGCGAGTCGACTATTTTCTGGGGAAGCTCGGCGTGATCGGCTGCTTCATCGCGGCGGCGTCGGTGGCGCCGGCGGTTGTGGCGTATGCCCTGGGGTTCGCGTTCAGCCTTGATGTCAGCGTGTTTCGCGATACGTGGAGACTCCTCGCAGGCTCGATCGTGTTCGGCCTGGTTATCGTGGTGTCGGCGGGAAGCCTCATGCTCGCGATCTCGTCGCTGTCCAGGAACTCGCGGCTGGTGGGGGCTGTCTGGATCGGGCTCTGGGTCGTGGGGAACATGACGGCGGAGGTGCTCGAGAATTCGGTCCGCCGCGACTGGTGCCCTCTGGTCTCGTACGCGACCAACCTCCACCGCCTCCACGAGGAGGCGCTCGACACGGCCTCGGCCCGCCAGAAGTTTCTGGCGCTTTGGGCAGCCGGCCGCGACACTGGGCAGGAGGCGCTCCGTGCCTCGCTGCCGTTTGGCCGCGGGCGGGGCCGGCGCAGACCCCTGCCGCCACCGCCTTCAGAAGACGAGGCACCCCTGCTCTTGCGAACGCCGGAAAACTTGAGGCACCCCTGGACGTGGTCGGCGGGTGTGCTGGGAGGATTGTTCGTGCTGTCGGCCTGGACCCTTTCCACCCGCATCAAGTCGATGGACCGTCTCCGATGATCCCAGCAACCGAGAAGGCCCCGCCTGTGGTCGAGTTCCGCGGGGTCTCGAAGTGGTATGGCAACGTGATCGGCGTCAACAAGCTGACGCTCGGCGTCGCCCCGGGGATCACCGGGCTGCTCGGACCCAACGGGGCGGGTAAGAGCACATTCCTCCAGCTCGCCACCGGCCAGCTCCGGGCGAGCCAGGGCGAAGTGCGCGTGCTCGGCCGACGTGCGTGGAACAACCCGTCGCTCAATCGCGACATCGGCCTCTGTCCCGAACAGGACGCCTTCTACGAGTGGATGACCGGGCGCCAGTTCGTCGACTTCTGTGCCCGGCTCGGCGGTCTGCCCGGACCGGTCGCGCGCGAGGCCACAGCCCGGGTCCTGGATGAGGTTGGGATGACCGAGCACGCCGACCGCGCCATCGGCGGCTATTCCAAAGGGATGCGGCAGCGGACGAAGCTGGCGCAAGCCGTCGTGCATGACCCGCAGGTCCTCTTCCTCGACGAGCCGCTCACCGGGACGGACCCCGTGGCCCGTCGCGACCTCGTCGCAATCATCCGACGGTACGGCGAGCTGGGACGGAGCGTAATTCTCTCGAGCCACGTGCTTCACGAAGTTGAGGCGATCACCCCGCGCGTCGTCCTGATCAACCGAGGGCGGCTGGTCGCCGAGGGCCACGTGCGCGAGATCCGCGACCTGATCGACAAGCACCCGCACCGGATCGTCCTGAAGAGCGAGAACGACCGCGCCCTCGCGGCGAAGCTCGTCGCGTTCGATGACGTGGTGGGCGTGGAGCTGGCGAGGGTGCAGGGGGGAATCCTGGTCGAGACACGCTCCCCCGACGCCTTTTACGGCCGGCTCTCGCGGATCGCGCTCGAAGAGGGGACGGCCATCGAACGAGTTGAATCCGACGACGACAACCTGGACGCCGTCTTCCGCTACCTGGTGAATCCATGAGCTCGACCCCCGCGGCCCTCGGACCTCCGCAAGCAACGCTCGACCGCCCCGCACGGCCATCAGGCCGATTCAGCTTCGGAGCGTGGTGGACGCTCTTCCGGGTGTCGGTCTGGCAGTTCGTGCGCGGCCGCCGCTTGCTGGCGCTGGGGGCGCTGTTCCTGTTGCCGGCGGGCCTTGCGCTTCTGGCACGTTATTACAACCCCCGGTACGATGAAAACGTCGAAGCGACCGAGGAGATCCTCGTTTTTTACATGATCCCGCAGGCCCTCGTCCCGCTCTCGGCCCTGGTTCTGGCGTCGGGGATGATCCGCGATGAGGTCGAGGGGCAGACGATCACATACCTGTTGATCCGCCCCCTGCCCCGCCCTTCGATCTACGCCGCGAAACTCCTGGCCGCGTGGTGCGTGTGTGCCGCGCTCTCAGCAGTCTTTCTCGCCGTGACCCTCGCGGCCATCCATTGGGGGACCAGCGATTTCTGGGGGGAGATTCTGCCGAAACGAGCGGCGCAAGTGTCGGCGCTCTCGGCACTCTCGCTGCTGGTGTATGTTGCGCTCTTCGGAGGGTTGAGCCTGCTGGTGCGCTGGGTGTTGCTGTTTGGAGTTGGTTATATTGTGGTGTTTGAAGGCGTCTTCGCGAACATCGACTTCATGGTTCGGCGCCTAACCGTGTTGTGGTATGTCCGCATCCTCTCCGAGCGCTGGCTGGATTTGCACGTGAGCTCATGGACGATCAACCTGAGCGAAGCTCCGAGCGGCGAGGAAGCCCTCTGGACGCTGCTCGGCGCAGCGGTGGGGCTGGGCGGGGCGGCAGCGTGGCTGTTTGGGCGGCGTGAGATCACGGTGAAGACGCCGGAAGGGGGATAAGGCGAGGCCGCTCGAGTGAAAGGGCATCGCTTCGCAAATTCGGGAGGTCCGCTCCATGGAATCGCACCAATGCCCGAAGTGCTGCTCGTCGAACGTGGTCAGTGGCTCCCTTTCGGGAGTTGGTGAGAGCGGGGTCGCTGTATTCATTCCGCGCGGACTTCGATTCACTGCGTGGCTGGTAAGAAACCCCGGCGTCGGCTTGTCCAACGGCTCGCTTTGCTGCCTGGCGTGCGGGCTCGTGTGGACGCACGCGAAACCCGAAGAGGTTCGCGCGACGATTGAGAAGCATGGGAACGCCCTGGCCAAGGAGCTTCTCGAGGTCATGGAATGGGGTCCCTATTTCGATGTACCAGACCTCCCCGAGGCCAGGAACGCTGCGGACGGGGTCGTCGAGATCGACAGTCTCATTATGGACGGTCGACAGCCTGCGGCGACACGCCGCTATCGCGAGCTCACGCATTGCACGTGGGACCAAGCGGCTTCCGTCATTCGCCGCTGGTTGGATCTCGCTCGGAGAGAGAAGCTCGCCCTGTTCGGCTGGCGTCCAAAGGAGTCGGAAAGCACCGGCGATCCTGTGACACGCGACCATCCGATGAGGGATCGTTTGTTAGACGGCTAATGACCGGAGGCACGCGAGCGCGAGCGGGCGGACCGGCACACTTGGCGTTGCGGGAGAAAACGTGCGATGTGCGGGTACCCGCTTCACAAGTTCCGTTACACGCGATGATCCGACGGCCCGAAGACGCGCCGTCGGATCAAAGCTGGCTCGGACGGAGTCTCACCCTCATTAAATCGATACATGAACACGCGATAAAAGAACACCCGAGGTTAGCGTGATGCCTTGCGCGCGCTCAAGGATCGAAGGGCCTTGACGATCGTTTCGGGCGAGTTTGCCGCCGAGGTCGTGGCCGGGTTTTTCGGATCGAACGGCGCATCATCAACGTAGTCGATGTAGCCGATCATCATTTCCTGGAACGTTTGCTCGCCCCAGGTGACGGTCTGCTCGGGGTCGGGGTTGTACGGGTTTGCGGACGAGTTGTCGAAGTGGGCGATGCACTCGATGCGCGTACCGTGCGGAAGAGCGAGTGGCTTGTCGAGCGTGTAGTAGCTCTGCCAGCCGAAGTCGTAGGCCGGCACAGAAAGGAGGGTTTCCTTGCGGCCGTCGGGGTAGGTGACGTTGTAGCGGAAATCCTTCCCGCGCAGGTGCATGTGGGGCATGAAGCTGAGGAGATGAGCGTCGTTCAGGACGGTCATCGTTGAGATCACTTCCTTGTTGTCCTCACGTGGCTTGATCTCGAAGATGTGGTTTGCGATCCCGTGCGTATGCGCTTCGTGCTTGACGGGTTCCTTCGCAAAGATCAGGCCCACCTTCGATCGATCGGTCCTGGGCTGACCGTTCGGAGTATAGTGAAGCTGGAAGACGAGATCCGCGCCGGCCGGGATCCGTTTGGCGACGCCCGCAGGATAGACCGAGGGCATGTCACCGGGCGCATAACCGCAGAGATGCCCGTCGCTGGGCCTTCGGCCCTTGTGATCGTCGACGTAAACGATGATGTGATGGACCACCCCCCGGTCGCCCGGGACAGCCTCGGCGGCCTGGACCCACATGTCTTCCTTGAAGTTGGTCGACACCTTCATGTGGACGTAGTCCAGAACGCCTTGCGCCGCGACGTCATAGGGCTGGGGGATCTCGAAGACCACGTCGGGCGTGCCGATCGACCAACCTTCCGGGAACGTCCTCGCGGCGGGGAGCTTGGCGGGGTCGCCGAGCGGCGAGCCCTGATCGACCCAGGCCAGCAGCGTGGCGCGGTCCTTGGCCGACAGGCTGCGGTCATTGCTAAAGTGGCTGTAACGCGGATCAGCGTGCCACGGGGGCATCCGGCGCTCTTCCACGACCTCGCGGATCATCGCTGAGTGCTTGCGCGCATCGTCATACGTCAACAGCGAGAAAGGAGCGGCCTGGCCCGGACGGTGGCACGATTGGCACTTGTTCTGGAAGATCGGCGCGGCATCGGCGGCAAAGGTCACCTTGCCAACCTCAATCTCCGCCGAGCCTTCCTTCGCCTCCCACGCCGCCGCCAACGCGGCCGATGCGCCTCGGACGCGGGGGCCACTTCGCTTCGACTCGGCTCGGTCGATAAGGCAGCCTGCCACGGGTGTTCCCTTCACCGCCACTGGTTTTCCGGCCAGCACGGCGTCGAGCGCGTCGCGCAGATAGTTTTCGGTCGGCTTCTCCTTGCGGGTCCCCTGGCCGTACTGGTCGTCGATCGCCCCTCGGTAGCAAAGCCGCGCACGGCCGTCGATCACGAGGACCTCGCACGTCCGCTCGGCGCGGGCGATGTCGGTCGCGAGGTTGTTCTTGTCCTTCAACACGGGAAAGTTGATGCCGTGCTCGCGGGCGTGCGCGGCGATCTCGGACTCAGTGTCGTGAGCGTTGGCGTTGATGCCGAGGAAGATGACGCCCTTGTCCTTGTACTCGGTGTTCAGTTCTGAGAGCCGGGGCACGTACAGGTTCCCGACCGGGCAATCGATGCCGAGGAACACCAGGACAACTGCCTTCTTACCGCGAAAGCTGTAGAGCCGAACAAAGTGCTCTGACGTACTCGTGGCGTCCTTGAGCGTGAAGTCCGCCACCCCACGGCCGACTCGCCGAGTGACGGATGAATCGTCGTCGGCGCGCGACGACGTGGCAAGGACCCCTCCGAGAGCCAGAACGAAGACTGCGAAACGCATTGCGCGACTCGTCATGCTCTTCCCTTCGATGAAGCGGTGCCCCGCGGCGAGTTTTGCCCATCTCCGACCACTTTAGGATACCAAACGATGGTCGTTGGTTATGTGAAAAACCCTGCGATCGAGGGGAAAGTTTCGTGAAAATCCTCCCCGACGCCAATCGGACTCGTGTGTAAAACGTGGGGGATCGGCAAGTAATCGCTCTGGCGTCATTTCGGCAGCGGGGATATGCTGAGAATTGTGTGATCGGAGCGCGCGAAGGGTCCGCCCTTAACGCGAGCTTTGCCGGTCGAATAGGTCAGAATAAGGAAGAACAAGACGGGGTTCGCCATGCGTTTGGAGGCAGTGATCCTGCCCGACCTGGGAACCGGTCCGGATGTGCCGATTGTTGTGAGCCATTGGTTCGCTGCGCGGGGAGAGGAAGTTTGGGAAGGGGACCGGCTGGTCGAAGTCCTTGCCGGTCCGGCAACATTTGACGTACCCGCGCCGACAACCGGCCGTTTGGCCGAGATTCGGGAACACGAGGACGTCCGCGTGTCGCCCGGGGCCGTGCTTGGTTTGGTGGCCGCCAGCGAGGACGGAGGCGACGACGACAACGTCGCGCCGTCAGACCGTCGCCCCCAATGACCACGACCCACGAGCGCTCCGCTGGTGTCATCCCCTATCGCGTGGAGGGGGACCAGGGACCTGTTTACCTGGTACTCCACTCGGCCACGGTGCGCAATCCCCGCGCCAAGTGGGAATTCCCCAAAGGGGGCATGGAGGCCGGCGAAACCACGCGCCAGACCGCCGCGCGCGAGTTCCAGGAAGAGACTGGCCTCACCGACTGGTCCTTCCGCGAAGGCTTCGAACGCAGCCTCTCCTACACCTACATCCGCCGCGGCCGCAAGGTCGTCAAAACGGTCACTTACTACCTCGCCGAAGTCCACGACCTCACCTCATTCGCACGCTCCGC
>DAIDJG010000093.1 GCA_027451445.1 Singulisphaera sp. | reverse complement strand
ACCCGCTCCCGCGCGACGCGGCAAGCGTTGCGACGAGAAACAATCGTCGCTCATACCCGAGCTCGACCGTCCCGTGATGCCCGAGGGCCTGCAAGGGGCCAAGGTCTGGGAAGGCCGCTCATTGGTCCCGGTCGATATCTTCATGGATCCGGAGCTTTCCCCCCGGGCCAAATGCATGGCCGTCTACCTCGGTTCGCTGGTGGGCAAGGACAGCGCCGCGGTGTGGATCACGGACCGTGATCTGGCCAGGCGGTTTCAAATGCCGCTCCGTTCCGTCCAGGTCGCCCTCGAGGAGCTTGGGGCCAAGCAATGGATTCTCATCGACCGCCAGCATTTCCGGGGTAAGCAGCGTCGAGTGCTCTGGCTGCTCTGGCGACTGCCCGACCCTCTGACCGGGACGCCCGTCGGCGATTCATCGGACGAGGGACCGCGACCCCCCAAGCCGGCCAAAGCGCGAGCCAGGAAGACCGCTGGCGCGGTGGAGAAAATCAGCGCCGATCCCGGCGCAAACCCCTGTCCTAGCGCCAATTCCGGCGCTCAGAATCGCGCCGAGATTGGCGCTGTTTTTGGGGGTCCAGCGCCAGAAACGGCGCAAAACAGCGCCAATTCCGGCGCACCCCATCCTATTTCGAACTTGGTATTGAGTCCTGAAGAAGACGTAACGTCTCGTTCGCGTGAGCATGCGCCCGCATTCGCGGACACGCGTACGCGAGACCGGGACTCCAGCCCCGCCCCCCAGACCGGAGACCAGCCGAGCCATGAACCTCCAGCCCCAACGCCGACGTCCGCCCTGCCCCCCGATCGCGGCGACCCGGCCGAAGCCGCGCGACACAAGGCGACGGTTCAGGATCGACACGCCCACTTCCTTGAGCGTAACCATGCGATTCTGTGGCTCAGAGAGCACGGACATGACGCCTGGCTCCTCGCACACGACATCAAGCCGGCCGAACGCCCAGCGGGCCGTGTAGCGGCTCCAGCGGGCCTTTCCGGTCCCTCACCGCCACTGACCCCCAAGGTGACCGACATCCCGGCCCTGGTGCGCCGAATCGAGACCCTCGGTTCGCGGGCTTCCGACGCCGACGTGGAAGACGCCGCCCTGGCCTACGCCGAAGCGGTCGAGGATCTCGGCGCCATTGCGAAATGGCGGGAACGCTTCCAGCAGCTTCGGGCCGGCAAGCTTCGGGCCTGGGTGCTAATCGGCGGGTACCAGGTGGCTCGCAATCCCGGCGTGTACCGCAAGGGGGGCCGGGCGGCGGCGTTCGTCGAGGAGCATCGGGGGGGGGGCCGGGCGGCGGCGAGGGCGTAAAAAATGGCCGATCGCCGGGCGCAACCCTGAGAAAGTTTCCCGGCGATCGGCACGCAGGTTTCCGCTCCATTGTCCCATGAACGCGAGTTCACTACAATGAAACGGTTCACCCAAGTTCGAAACGAACTCAGGATGTCGCCTTCCGGGTCTCGAACCCGGTTGCTCCCATCTGGGGGACATCAGCTTTACGAAAGCTGCGCTCTACCAGCTGAGCTAAGGTGGCAAAGACCGTCGGGTGGTTCCCGACCGTATGGTGCTTCAAGCGAAGACCACACTAGAAATCGGAAAACCGAGCGCCAAACTCCAGTGGCGACTGTTTTCGCACTATAAAGGGGACCCACGCCACCCGTCAAGTCACCGTGATCGGAGATCTCGGCAGTATGCGATTTCGACCGGCGTGCCTTGCGTCCGACACCCGAGAACGCGCCCATGTGGTCCACGATGCGAGCCCGATCGATCCGCCTTACGCAATGATTTCGCGAATCGGCTGACCGTAGTCGATCTCGAGCCGTTTTTGTCCGGGGACTTCCAGCCGGCGGGGATCGAGCCCGAGTTGGTGGAGAACCGTGGCGTGGATGTCGGTGACGTAGTGGCGGTGTTCGACGGCGTGGAAGCCCAATTCGTCGGTTGCGCCATGGGCGACGCCGCCTTTGAGGCCTCCGCCGGCCATCCAGACGGAAAACCCGAACGGGTGATGATCCCGTCCGTCCGAACCTTGAGCCCCCGGCGTGCGGCCGAACTCGGTGGCCCAGACGACGAGCGTTTCGTCGAGCAGACCGCGTTGCTTCAGATCCTTGAGCAAACCTGCGATGGGCTGGTCAACCTGGGCGCAGAGCGCGGAGTGTCCGTTTCGCAGATTGCCGTGGGCGTCCCAGGCGCCTGCGCCCCCATTACTGCCGTGGAAGATCTGGACAAACCGAACGCCGCGTTCGACAAGCCGCCGCGCTGCGAGGCATTGTTCGCCAAACGGCCGCGTCGTCGGGTTGTCGAGACCGTACAGGCGCTGGATGGGAACGTTCTCGTCGGAGAATCGGAGCACCTCCGGAACCGCCGACTGCATGCGGAACGCGAGCTCGTACGATTTGATTCGGGCGCGCAGGACGGGGTCGTCCGGGTATTTGACGGCGGACAGACGGTTCAAGCGGCCGAGGAGCCGGAATTCGTCGGCTTGCTCTTCGCGATAAACGTCCGGCCCGGGGCTCGCGAACGGGAGCGGATTCTGGGGATCGACGGCAAGCTGAACGCCATCGTGTTCGGGTCCGAGATAGCTTGCGCCGTGAGCGCCGATGCCGCCGCAGCAGTCGGCGATGGGGGTGCCGAGGACGATGAACTGAGGAAGGGCGTCGTTCAATGAGCCGAGGCCGTAGTGCACCCAGGAGCCGATGGTGGGAAACGCGCCTTCCAGCGAATGACGGCCGGTGTGGAACTGAAGCTGGGCGCCGTGGTTGTTGTCGGTGGTCCACATCGAGCGCACGAACGCGATGTCGTCGACACAATCCCCGAGATGAGGCCACCAGTCACTCACCGCGATCCCGCTTTGCCCGCGCTGGCGAAAACCGACCTGGAGCGGATAGATCTGCTGGCGGATATGCCCGTTCGCATCATCGGGGACGACGATGCGCACGTTGTCGGTCAGCTTGTTCTTCAGCGCGTCGGCGAACGGCGTCTCGGCGATCGTTTTACCCGCATAGCGCGTCAGCATGGGCTTGGGGTCGAAGCTCTCCATGTGGCTCGTCCCGCCGACCATGAAGAACCAGATGACGTTCTTGGCTTTCGGTGGAAAATGGGGCGTGCCTCGAGGGTGCGTGAGCGCACGTGAGTCGTCGGCCCGCACGATCGCGTCGCCATGGAGCATCGCTCCGAGGACCAGCCCGGTGAAGCCCATGCCCATGTCGGAAAGGAAGGCGCGGCGGGAAGACCCGCACCAGTGCGCCGGCCGTTGCGCGCTCATCCGAGAGCCCCCCAAAAGAGTCCTCTGATACGAAGGTCGTCCGTCCGAATTATAACTTTGATCGCAACCCGACACTACGACTCCCCTTGTCGAGACCAGCAGATTGTTCTAGCTTAAAATAAGCGAGTGGTGTGCGTGCGAGTCCACTCACGCAACAAGGAGGCTTGCGTATGGAGACAAATGTTGACCGGTTGGGCGCAGCGCAGAAGCTGCTGAAGCGACTGGGGATCGCCGCCCTGGTCTTCAGCTTCGTCGTCTATCTGGGCGTTTCGTTCCTGTCGGCCTACGTCTTGACGATGCCCCACAATCATCCGGCGGACGTCGATCCGCGGTTCGTCGGCTCGAACGCCACCGAATGGAGTGTGCAGACAGCCGACGGCTTGACGCTCCGCGGTTGGCACTACCCGAGCACGGGTCGCCGGCACCTCATCGTGCTGGTGCATGGGATGGGAGGGTCGTGGGTCGAGATGGCGGAGCTCGGCCGTGACCTGGTCCGTCGCGAGTACGACGTTCTCCTTTTCGACTTGCGTGGACACGGCCAGAGCGACCCTGCGCGGCTGACGATGGGCCGTCGCGAGCGGGCCGACATTCGGGCGGTTCAAGCCTGGGCTTATCGCGAGGGTTTTACACCGGACCGGATCGGCTGGCTCGGCTATTCGATGGGCGCGTCAACACTGCTGATGGAAGCGGCTCGGAATCCCTACATTCAGGTTGCCGTGGTGGATAGCCCGTACGGCAGCCTGCCCGAGCTACTCGATAAGCAGCTTCCAAAGCACAGCCATCTTCCACGCTGGTTCAATCCCGGTATCGAGATGGCGGCAAACGTCGCGTACGGGCTCCGAACGCACGAACTGATCCCGATCCGCGACGCGCAGCGCTGGGGCAAACGGCCTCTGCTGCTTATACATGGAGAGTCGGACTCGGTCGTCCCGGTGAGCCAGGCGAGGCGACTCGCCAAGGCCGCAGGGCCGTGGTGCCGCGCGATCACACTCCCTGGAGTGGAACACGTTGAGGCGTACCACGAAAATCCCGATCTCTACATCGCCGCTGTGGATTCGTTCTTCACGAAACACCTCAGTCCCTGAACGCATTGGTATCGACACAACCTGCGGGCTGACGGTGTCGCTCGCACCCCTCACCCGGCCCTCGTCGAGGGCCGACCTCTCCCACAAGGGGAGAGGTGAATTGTTCACTCTTGCCTCACTCAAACGCGAAAACACCCCTCTCCCCTTGTGGGAGAGGGTCGCCGCGCAGCGGCGGGGTGAGGGGTTCGGGCCGCCACAGCCGGTGGTAGATACCAATGGCCCGTGAGGCAAGGACGATCCGCACCGCGCAAAAAGAAGGCCGGAGTGAGGGGAGCCCTCATCCGGCCGTGTTCAATCGTGTTTTCAGCAAGCGTCAGGCTCGGCTCAGGGACCGAGGCCGCCATGGGTCCGGAACGGCGTCAGGTGCGACGGCTGATCGAGGAACCAGAAGCGTTCCCACTCCTGTCCGATCATGCGCATGTTTTCCGAGTCGACGAGTAGCTCTTCCGTACGCAACGGCGCCCACGCTGCGTAGTGGGGGAGCGGGACGGGGGCACACCCCTCGCCCAGGGCCAGGACCGCGACCATGAGGGTCAAGGCCCCTAGCAGTTTCCGCATTTCGGGATCCTCCCGTCTTCGGTAACCACTCGGGCCGCCGCCGCGCGCTCCGTCGCGCAGATTCGACCCGGGGGGCTCGTGGTCGTGGGACTCGCCCACAACACGCGCCTTGAATCCGTTCACAACGGCTCAAATCGAATTCCCGCCGCGCCGGATGTGCTCGAGGCACCACGCCAGCAGTTACCTGGTGCCCTACCGGCTCGCAGCCTCGGGAAACCAGGCCTCAATCCGCAGCGTCCGCTCCCGCAGGCAATTCCGTCCGCGGTTCGGGAGCCGGATCGACGGGTCCGTTACCGCTATCATCGGCATCCGGGTCCTCTTCCAATAAGGGAAGTTTTTCCGGATTCATCTTTCGCACCAGTTCTTCCATCTCTTTCCCGGGCTTGAACGTGACCACGTTCTTCGACGGCACGTAAACCTTGTCGCCCGTCCTCGGATTGCGCGCCTTGCGCGGAGCGCGCCGTTTCACTTCGAAGACACCGAAGTTGCGGAGTTCGATCCGGCCTTCGGAGACGAGAGTATGGATGATGGCGTCGAGTGTGCGCTGAACGATGTCCTTGGTCTTGAGCTGGGTCAGACCGATATCCTCGGAGATCTTCTTGACAATCTCTTTCTTCGTCACGTTGGAGGTCTCCCTGCTGGGTTCGGCCCGTGCCGCGCTGCGGTTGGCTGAACTGTATTGGTGGCTTAGAGTAGTGTCAAGAAAAAATCCCGAGGCGCGCGAAAGTCAGAGCGCTGCCTACGTTTCAAGTGCATAAGTTCAAATATTCTTGACGCGAGCTTTCAATGAGCGCATGCGTTGTGTTCGGTTGTACGGTTCTCATCGTTTCGTGGGAACGTCCCCGCCTCCGCGAACCGGCGGAGATGCCAGTGGAGCGGGGCGTATTGCCACGGGACCCCGTGCTTGTTAGCGACCTGCTTCAGGCGCGCGATGAACGTCTCGCTTAAATCCTGCGCGTGAGGCTGGTAATTGGGGTCGCAGTAATACACTCGGCAGCCGAGCGGCCGGGCGTCGCGCGCCGTGCAATGCCCTCGAGCGTCTTGCCAGGGGCAACTGGCCCCCTGGTCCAAGGGGCGCACGGGAGACGGGGCGTCGGCAATCAGTAGAGCGGCTTCCGGGGCGGAGAGAAACAGGGTGTGCCCGTACTCTTCAAAACGACAGCAGCGACCGCTCAGCGCGCAGACCGGCCCCAACCGCGCCACGTCCTCGCCCAGGGCCCCGTAAAGGGCGTGGAGCTCGGCGCGGAACGCTTTGACATCGAGCGGCGTCTGGTCCTCGCAGATGTTCATGAACCAACCTTGGCAGCCGCAGCCTGGATTTGCTCGACCGTGAACACCTGGCCGCGACCCGCCCCCGGACACCCGCGCTGGACACGCTTCCAGTCGTCGTGACTTTCGATGTTCTCGGGCCAGAAGGGCCAGGTTTGACACTGAACCGGTCGCGCAGGATACACCGTGCAGCCGGCCTTCTTATCCCAGAAGATGCAATCGCCACCCGGTTTTTCGATCAGGCTGACCCGGCTCCCCACAAGCCGAATGTACTTGCGCGTAAATTGTTCGACCGAGTCGCCGCAATACTCCGCCAATCGGACGATTTCCGCCTGGGTGACCCAGACGTAGCCGGGCGCACCGGTGCAGCAGGCCCCGCAGCGCGTGCACTCGAACGCGAGACCGTCCTTGTACCACGGGGCCGCCGATTGGGACTCTTGATCATCCATCGCTTCGTCCGCCAACGCCGTTCGGGCTGATCCCCAGCACCCCGAGCAGTGTAGCAACGGCACGCTCGGGTGACAACTGTCTTGTTCCCGAACACAAAGCCAATTCGAGGCTTGTGGAATCGATCGCCGCCGATTTTTTCGGGACTGGGGGCGATTCCAGGCTTGCCCATGCCCCGGAGTGGTTTATGATGGAGGAAATCAGGATGCCCCGCGGAGGAACTCTTATGACCAACGCGGTTGAACGAGTCGTTCTTACACATCTTCAAATTCCGCTCAAAGAACCATTTCGGATTTCGGGGGGAGAGGTCGCCGTCAAAGACGCGATTCTCGTGACCGTCGAGACCGGTCACGCGATCGGACTCGGCGAAAGCTCGCCCATGTCCGCGGGATTCGGGTATTCGGACGATACGCCGGAGGGGTGCTGGGAAGACCTCTGCGAGCGCATTGTGCCGCGGCTCCTTGGGCAGACGTTCACAACGACCGAGGAAATCGCGGCGCTCGCCGAGAGTTGGGAGGGGAGCCGGTTCGCCGTGGCGGGCGCCGAGACGGCGTGTTGGGATCTGGTGGCACAGGGGCGGCACGAGACAATTGCGGAGATGCTGGGAGCCGAGCAGTCGTTCGTCAACACTCAGGTCGAGTCGGGCCTGGCCGCGGGGCTTTATCCAACGATCGTCGAGTTGCTCAAGACGATCGAGGCCCACCTCAGCGCGGGCTACCGTCGTGTGAAGATCAAGATCGCCCCCGGGCTCGATGTCGAACTGGTGCGCGCGGTGCGGCAGCACTTTGGCGACGATCTCCCGTTGATGGTCGACGCGAATGGCGCGTACACCCGCGCTGACATCGACGTTTTCCGCGAGCTGGACAACTACGATCTCCTGATGTTCGAACAACCGATGGCAGCCGCCGACCTCGACGGCCTCGCCGCGCTCCAGGACGCGGTCGCCACGCCGGTCTGCCTGGACGAGACCGCGGATTCACTGGAGCGCACGGCTGAGGCGCTCCGCAAGGGCGCCGGCCGAGTGGTCAACATCAAGATTCAGCGCGTCGGAGGATTCGGCCCGGCCCTGGCCCTGCACAACCTGTGCTATTCCGAGGGCGTCGCGTGCTGGGTCGGCACGATGCCCGAGCTTGGCGTTGGGCAGGCGCAAGGGATCCATCTGGCCACGCTCGGCAATTGCCGGTACCCCACGGACATCGAACCGAGCTCGCGCTGGTTCGTCGACGATTATGTCGTGCCCCTCATCGAGCTCACGGCGCCTGGCCGGCTCAGCGTCCCGACCCGACCGGGGTTGGGCTACCTGGTTGACCCGGTCAAGGTTCGTCGCTATCAAGTTCGTCAGCGTGAATTCACTACCGCTGTCAACTGACGCCCGACCCGCCGATCGCAAGGAAATCGCTCGATGTCGCGACACCTGAGCCGCCGCTCCTTCCTCTCGCGTACCACTGCGACGCTGGCTGCAATGAGTCTATCGGGCTCGTCCCGATGCTATCCCGCGGATGCCATTCCAATCGTCGATACGCACGAGCATCTCTGGGATCTCGAGAAGTTCCGGCTCCCCTGGCTCAAGGGAGTCCCGGCGCTGGCACACAGTTACTTGCCCGCCGACTATCGCAAGGCGACCGAGGGATTGAACGTCGTCAAGTCCGTCTACATGGAAGTCGACGTCGACCCCGCGCAGCACAACGAAGAGGCCGATTACGTCACCGACCTCTGCCGACGTGGCGAGACAACCCTTGTGGGAGCCGTGATCGGCGGCAGACCTGCGTCGGAAACATTCAAAAACTACATCAAACGTTTTCGCGATAACCCCTACATCAAAGGCGTGCGGCAAGTGCTTCACACGCCCGAGACGCCTGCCGGATTCTGCCTCGGCGAGCGCTTCGTGAACGGAATCCGGGCTCTGGGCGATCAGGGCTTGAGCTTTGATCTCTGTATGCGGCCGGCCGAATTGCGCGACGCCGCCAAGCTCATCGATGCCTGTTCCGCAACGTCGTTCATCCTTGATCATTGCGGCAATGCGGATGTCCTGGCGAAGGATCGATCCGCGTGGCGAGCGGATATTGCCGAAGTCGCCAAACGCAAGTCCGTCGTCTGCAAGGTCTCCGGCATCGTCGCCTCGACCAAGGGACAGCCCTGGACGACCGACGATCTTGCCCCGATCGTGAACCACGTCCTCGATGTGTTCGGGCCTGACCGCGTGCTGTTCGGCGGCGACTGGCCCGTCTGCACGCTCGGCGCCTCGTATCGCCAATGGGTGGAAGCACTCCGCACGATCGTCAAGGACCGCAGCGCAAACGACCAGCGCAAACTGTTCCATGACAACGCCGTGCGGGTCTACCGCCTGGCATAACGTCGTAGTCTCACCCCCCGATCGAGTGCATCAGCCGCTCGGGCTTGATGAACCGGGCGGTGTTGATCTGGTGGCCTTCCCACTTGCCCGCGACACTCTCGACGAGCGCTCGCGCGATCGCATCGTCCGTCGCGCCTTCGCGCAGGAGGGCGCGAATGTCCGTCTCCTGGAGGGCAAAGAGACAATTCCGCAGCTTTCCCTCCGCCGTCAGACGCACGCGGTTACAGCTCATGCAAAACGGCCGGCTCACCGAGGCAATCAGGCCAACACGCCCGCCCCCGTCAACGTAGTCGTAATCGATGGCGGGCGCCCGGGGATCCTGGTCGGGCGCGGGGGCAAGCGGGCTAATTCCGCTTGCGAGTAATTCGAGGATCTCCGACGCGAACAAAACCTTTCCGCGCTCCCAGTGGTCCCCGGCGTCCAGGGGCATATATTCGATGAACCGCAGTTCCAGACCGTGTTCGCGCGCAAACCGGCCGAGCGGAACCACATCGTCCTCGGTCATCCCTTTGATCGCGACGGCGTTGACCTTCACCGGGTCGAACCCCGCATCTTTGGCGGCGAGAATCCCGCTGATGACGTCCTCGAAACCCGTCCGGCGCGTGAGCGTCTCAAACTTGGCCGGATCCATCGTGTCGAGGCTTACGTTGATACGTCTCAGGCCCGCATCCCAAAGCGTCTGGGCCATGGGACGAAGCAAAATGCCGTTCGTCGTGAGGCCGATGTCCTTCACGCCCGGAATCGCCGCGAGCCGGGATACCAGCAGTGGCAGGTCGCGCCGGACCAGGGGCTCGCCGCCGGTCAGCCGAATCTTGTCGATTCCCAGCGTCGTGGCCACCCTGACGAAGCGTTCGATCTCCTCGAACGTCAAAAGATCCGTGCGCGGCAGGAACTGGACGCTCTCCGGCATGCAATAGACGCAACGGATGTTGCAGCGGTCCGTTACGCTGATCCGCAAGTTGTTGTGGACCCGGCCAAACGAATCGACGAGACGAGAGGGAAGAGGGGAAGGATTCATGAAACAACTTCGCCGGGGGACGTCGGTCGGTTTGCTCGTTCAATCACCATTCTATCCCAACCGACCCCGGAAAAGGAGGGCTGGCGTCCGAAGAGTCGAAGCCTACGGCTTGGGCAACCCTGGATGAACCCACTCCTCCGACCCGTCGGCCCACAGTTCCTTCTTCCAGATCGGTACCACTTCTTTCAACGTGTCGATCAGCCAGCGGCAGACCTCGAACGCCTGATCGCGATGCGGACAGCTTACCGCCACGACGACGCTGACGTCTCCCAGTTCCAGGTGGCCCACTCGATGAACAAGCGCTAACTCGATAACCGGCCAGCGCTGCCTTGCTTCGGCCTCGAGTTCGGCCATCTTCTTTTCGGCCATTACGGGATAGGCCTCGTAATCGAGCGCCAAGGTCCGGCGGTCGCCCGTCATTTCCCGAACGGTCCCGAGAAACGAGCAAACGGCCCCTGCCCGTTCCGAACGGACGCGTTCCGTGACGGCGGCGTGGTCGATGGGCTCCGCGGTAATCTCGATCAAGGCAAGGGCCCTCCACCACTCACCGGGGGAATCACGGCAACTTCCGCATCGAGCGGGACCACCTGATCGTCGGTTGCATACTCGGCATCGACCGCGATCATGACGTTCGGCAACAACGGAAGCAATTGCGGACACTTTGACCCGAGTCGCGCCTTCAGGTCGGCGACCGTGGCCTCCTCGGGCAGATCGATTTCGACCTCGGCGAGGCCGGTCTGCTTGCGTGCCAGAGCGAAGAGTCGAACGCGGATCAACACCACCCAACTCCTCTGTCAGCAGACTTCAAAGCGGTCGTCAACGGACCCATGCTAGTCCGTCTCCGGCGAATTCGGTAGAGTGAAATCTGTCGTGACAACCTTGGGGGTCCGACCATGTCGAAGGCGCAAACCGTTGCACGTCCCAAGCGCAGGATGTCCCTCCAGGATATGGCTATCCTTGTCGCTGTCTATGCGATCGACTTCTCGTTCCTCGTCTCAGGCAGCGTCGGCCTTTACCTCCTCGGGAGTTGGGTCGCGTTCGTCATCACGCTCGCGGCGATTCTGCTCTACGCACCTCGGTCCTGCGAACAGCCTTTGATCGTCATCCTGATTATCGCCAGCCTTTGCGCCGTATTGCTCGCATCCCCCGCAAGCGTGATGCCCGACGCGGAGGGCCCTTGTTGAATCGAGCACGATCGCTGTTTGGAGGGAAATGGGATCAGATCGTGGGCGTTCCATTGTCCGCGGGCGGTGCCCATCGGGCGTAGTCCTCGGGCGTGTCGAGGTCTTCCACCGCACCGGTTTCCTCGACCGGCAGCTCAATGACGTCGGCATGATGCCGCTTGAGCAAGGCGTTGATCCCGACGCCTTTCGGGAGCGCGCGAATCTCTTGCAGCAGACGCTGTGGCAACGCAACGGGATGGCCGCGTCGTTGATTTGTGACCGGAACGATCAACCGATCGGGATGGATCTTGGCGTGAGCGACGACCTGTTCCACAAGCCCCACAGTGATTCCCACGCTATCGCCGGGCGCCAACAAGACCGTTGAAACATTCGCTATTTCTACCAGAGCATCGAGCCCACATTCGAAGGAGGCCCGCATGTCCTCGGGCCGGACCGCCGGAGTGATGACCCGAGCACCGGCGCTCTCCGCTTCAACAACCAATGCGGCGGTGCTGGAGACATCGGGCGGTGGCGCGACCACGATCACGCGTTCGACGCCGCCCTGGCGCAAGGCCTGCACGACGCGGGCGATCACGGTGCCGCCGTCGACCGGCAAGGTCAGCTTGGGCCGCCCCATGCGCTGACTGTGTCCGGCCGCGGGCACGACGGCCGCGATCATAGGCGCTCCCGGTCGGACGTCGAGGCGCACAACGGCGACCCGACGGTCGCGGAAACCGGGCCGAGATTGCGGCGTGCGATCAATTCAGCGACGATGCTTACGGCGATTTCCGACACGGTCTGCGATCCAATCTCCAGGCCCACCGGCGCGGAGACGCGAGAGAGAATCTCAGGCGAAATCCCCATCTCTTCCAGGCTCTGGAAGATCATCTTGATCTTGCGCCGACTGCCAATCAGACCCACATAGGAGGCCGAAGTGGGAGCAAGATAATAAAGCGCTTCCTGGTCATGGCCGTGCCCGCGCGTAACGATCAGCGCGAACGTGTGAGGCGTGATCTCGAGGCCAGGGAGCACGTCGTCGATCGGCCCGACGATGATTTTTTGAGCCGAAGGGAGTCGTTCGGCATTGGCGTACTGCCGGCGGTCGTCGATGACCCAGACGTCGAAATCCGTCTGACTCGCGAGCGCCGCCACCGCCTGCCCCACGTGTCCCGCGCCCACGATCACGAGGCGAATCCGAGGCAGCGTCGGCAAATAGGCGACCCCATTCTTCACGGTGGGCTTCGGCCGCTCCGCAAGGTCGGGAACCGTGATTCCCGGAACGGAACCCCGCAAATCTTCGGGCCAGCACGCCACGAGCTCGCCGGTTGGCCCGAACAGAAGCCGGCCGCCGACTGTCCCACCGGCTCGAGCGGCATCGACGATCACCGCTTGCGTAAACCCCTCGCCGGCCTCCAGCAGCCGTCGGAACGCTTGAAAGTACGCGAGCGCCTCCGACCCGCGCATGGCTTCACTGACGATGACCATCTTGCCACCGCAGACGAGCCCATCGGCCCAGGCGTAGTCGTGGTCGAGGACGAACGACTGCAACTCCGCTTCGCGGGCGCCGATTCGGCCGATCGCCTTCTGTTTCACCTCGGCCTCGACACAGCCTCCGCCCAATGTGCCAAGCTGGCCGCCGTCCGGGTCGACCACCATCAAGGCCCCGGCCTTTTGGGGTGTCGAGCCCTTTGTCTCGATGACCTGGCAAACAATCTGTTCCCGACCCTCTTCCAAAGCGGCGGTCAGGCCCCTTAGCAACTCGCGCATCGCGGCAGCATCCTTCACAAACCAAACGGCTCAAACGACGACCGCAGCTCCCAAACTATCCCCTCGGACGGGTCCCGGCAATCCCCGCCCTCCCGTGCGATGCGAAGACGGTCGCGTGCACGTTTCGACGAGTATCGGATTCGGCAAAATCCACCGACTTTATGACACTCCGCGCTCATCACCACCACGGCATTGTGGAGGAGTGGCCCGGGTGGCCAGGGAAAAGCCCGCGCAGCGGGCGTGCCCCGGAGGCGCGAACCTCCGGGGCACGCTCGCCCTGTGGGCTCGCTTTTCCCCGGCCACCCCCAGTCCCAAGCCATCGACCCGAGGTGGTGTTCGGCGAGAAGTCTCGACTTTATGCACGATGCGCGAGTGCGAGTCCACTCTCTGAGTCAAAGGGCACAACCTGGGCGGGGTCGAACCCGATTCGAACGCGATCATTCAACACAACGCGCACTCGCGCGGGCCATCGGGCGAGTAACCGTTGGGGGCCGAGCGCCAGTTCGGCGATGGTTTCGTGGCCTTGCGGCTCCAGACGCTTCACGTCGACTTCAGCCTGAAAGTGCGGTGAAATTGCTTCGCCTTCGATCAAGGCGATCTGCTCCGGACGGATCCCAAGGTCGATGCGACCTTCGACGATTGGTGCGATTTCGCGGGATGGCCACACCCATTCCTCAGCTCCGTTCGTTGGTCGCACAAGGCGTTCGTTGCCCGTCGAACGGACAAGACACGACAACAGATTCATCGGAGGGCTGCCCAGGAATTGGGCTACGAAACGATTCGCGGGGTGCTCGTAAACTTCCTGCGGCGTGCCGATTTGCACGACGCGCCCGTGATCCATCACCCCAATTCGGTCGCCAAGAGCCATGGCCTCACTCTGGTCGTGTGTGACGTGGAGCATGGTGGCCCTGAGTTCTCGATGCAACTGGACCAACTCCGATCGCAGGGCGGCACGAAGTGGCGCGTCCAGGCTGGAAAACGGTTCGTCGAAAAGGTAAACCGCCGGCCGGCGCGCCAGCACCCGGCCGAGCGCTACGCGCTGGCGCTCGCCCCCCGAGAGCCTCTGCGGACGGCGCTTCAGCAGGGCACCGAGCCCGAGTCGCTCCGCAGTCGAAACGACTTTCGCTTTCACCTCGTCCCGCCCGGCGCCTCGCGCTCGGAGACCGAACGCCATGTTGTCGAAGACCGAAAGATGAGGGAAGAGCGGCGGGTTCTGAAACACCATCGCCACGTCTCGCTCGCGAGGCGAAAGCGTATCAACCCGTCGTTCGTCGATCGCGATCGTACCGGTGCTGGGCGTCTCGAGGCCGGCGATCAACCGCAAGAGCGTGCTCTTCCCCGATCCGGAGGTGCCCACCAACACGAAGAGCTCGCCGTCCGCGACGTTGAGGTCGACGTCCGAGAGCGCTTGAATACCGCCGGGGTAAACCTTGGAGATCCCGCACAACGCGACGCGACTCACTCCGGCCTCCAACAGCAGAATCTAATAGGTCTTGCGAAGCTTCGCGCGTCCCGAACTCGGCGATCAGAAGGCAACGCGAGTGCAGGTAGCCCTGTTCAACGTCGTCAAATCTGCTCCGGCGACTCCTGCAACTGCGGCGCAAGCCCAGCGTCGACATCGGACAGAGCTTCAGGCTCCTCTGCTGCGAAGTCCGACGCCTCCGAGAGCATCGCCTGGGCGCGAGGGAGGTCGAGCGCACCTTCCCAGCGCGCGACGACCATCGTTGCTACGCCGTTGCCGATGAGATTCGTGATTGCCCGAGCCTCGGACATGAACCGGTCGATCCCCAGGAGGAGCGCCAGGCCCGCGACCGGTACCTTCTCTGTCGAGGCCAACGTTGCCGCCAGCGTAATAAAACCGCTGCCCGTGACGCCCGCGGCACCCTTTGATGTTAACAGGAGGATGCCGAGGATGCCGAGTTGTTCGCCCAGGCTCAAATGCACGTTCGTCGCCTGGGCGATGAAGATCGCCGCCATCGTGAGATAGATCGAGGTCCCATCCAGATTGAACGAATAGCCGGTCGGGATGACCATGCCCACGACCGACTTGCTGCAGCCCAGGTTCTCCAGCTTCAGGATCATGCGGGGGAGTGCCGCTTCCGATGACGACGTGCCCAGCACGATGAGAATCTCCTCCTTGATGTAGCCGAGGAAGCGCCAGAGTCGAAATCCAGTCCAGCGTGCGATCAGTCCCAGCACGACGAACACAAAGAGAAAGCATGTGGCATAGACACAAAGCATCAACTTGCCTAGCGACAAGAGCGTACCGACACCATATTTGCCGATTGTGAACGCCATCGCTCCGAACGCCCCGATGGGCGCGAGCCGCATGATGATGCCGATGACACCGAAGAGGACGTGCGAGAACTGGTCGATGAGATCGACCAGTACCTTTCCCTTGTCGCCCAATCCGCCCAGGGAGAGTCCGAACAAGACCGAGAACGTCAGCACCTGGAGGATCTCCCCACTGGCAAACGCGCCGACCGCGGTCTCGGGGATGATGTGCAGGAGAAGTTCGACGGTCGACTTCGCTTTTCCACTGCCGGTGTAGGCCGCGATCTCCTTGGTGTCGATCGTGTTCGCATCCGCGTTGATCCCGACGCCGGGCTGAAACGCGTTGACGACGAGCAGGCCGATGACGAGTGCCAGGGTCGTCACCACCTCGAAATAGATCAGGGCCTTCAGGCCGACTCGACCGACTTTTTTCATGTCGCCGATCTTCGCGATCCCGACGACAACCGTCGCGAAAACGATCGGTCCGATCATCATCTTGATAAGTTTGATGAACCCATCTCCGAACGGCTTCATTGATGTTGCCAGCGACGGCTTGAAGTAGCCGAGCAAAACACCGATCCCAATCGCAACGAGAACCTGGAAGTACAGGTGCTGGTAAAACGGCCGGTGGCTCGACGTGCTCTGCATGAAAATCCTCGATACCGGGGCGCTTGGCGATGCGCGGAGGCCGTTCGTTCGGCGTTCAAACAGGGAAGCGTGGCTCGGAGTCTTGGGTCGCGCCAGCATCCGACTTCGCCTCGAGGGCGATTCGTTGCAACGAAGGCAGAACGTCGCCGAACGGAACGGGCCCTGAGTCCCGCGTTCCGAAAGCGAAGTAGAGATCGCGGAAGAGCCCGAACAACTCGTCCGAGACTCGCGAACCGTGGAACTGGGGTTCGATCGTCACATACTCGGGGCAGAGCGCGCGTTGGGCCTCCTCGACCATGGAGAAAGTCCCTGCGGCGAGAAACGCGAAAAGGGCCGACCCGAGGCTCGTAGTGTCGTCTTTCGGAACGAGGATGGGCGTTTGCAAGACGTTGGCGTAAACCTGATTGAGCAAGGGGCTCTTCCTGGGAATTCCGCCCGCGTTGATGACGCGCTGAACGGGAACTCCGTATTCGGCCATCCGTTCGAGAATGATCCGGGTGTGAAACGCCGTCGCTTCGATGGCGGCAAATAACTCGTCCGCCGGTCCGTGCGCGAGGTTCCAGCCGAGCGTCATTCCACGGAGGTGGGGATCGCCGAGGATCGTACGATCGCCGTTATCCCACGCCAGGCGCAGCAGGCCGGTCTGGCCGCTTCGATATCCGCTCAGAGCACCGAACAGCCCGGCGGCCGTCGTCCCGGCGCGGCGTGCGATGGCGTCGAACAGGTCACCGGCGGCGGCTAGCCCCGCTTCGATCCCCGTATAGGAGGGATGCACTGATCCTTTGACGACCCCGCTGACGCCAGGGATCAGTTCGACGCCTTCGCTGATCGCCATGACGCACGTTGACGTCCCGATGACGTTCACGACGTCGCCCAGGCCGATCCCAGCACCGATTGCGTCCCAATGTGCATCAAGCGCTCCGACCGGAATCGGAATCCCTGGTCGCAGGCCGAGCCGCCCCGCCCAGACCTCACAGAGCGTTCCTGCGATCTCGTCGGAACGGGCGAAGCGACCGCGGATTTGCTCGCGCACACCGGCAAACCGAGGATCTACGCGGGTAAGGAACTCATCGCTCGGCAAGCCCCCGAGGTCTTCATTCCACATCCACTTGTGACCCATCGCACAGGCGCTTCGTGGAACGTCTGCTGGATCGTCGATTCCGCAAAGCAGGGCCGTGATCAGATCGCAGTGCTCAAGCGCTGTGACGAACGTGGACCGCAGCTCAGGATGCGCACGGAGCCAGTGCAGAAGTTTGGCGAGGCCGAACTCTGACGAGTACGTCCCTCCGCTCCAGTGGATCGCCTCGAGTCCCGTTTCCAGGGCGACCTTGGTGATCTGTTCGGCCTCTCGCCAGGCGCGGTGATCGCACCAAAGGTAGTAGTCGCCCAGAGGTTCCAGGCCCGGACCGACGGGCACGATGGTCGAGCCCGTGGTGTCCACCGCCAGCGCGTCGATGCGACGGCCGTCGATACCCGCCGCACTGATGGCCTGTGCCATCGCATCGACGAGCGCGCTAAGGTGGTCCTCGTGGCGCTGAGTCGCGAAGTTCGGGTCGTCCGTACGTCGCTGGACGGGGTACGGCGAGGTTCCGGAACCAAGCGTTCCGCGCTCATTGTCGACGATGGAAACGCGGACGCTGAGCGTCCCGAAATCAATGCCGGCGACGATACTCACGGTCCCTCCGGGAACAATCGAGGGTGTCAGCCGTTACTCGCACAAAAACGTCGAGCCATCGGGCCAGAATCCGTGTTCGCAGACCGCAGATAAGGTACACGATGACCGCGGTCTCGATCACCCCCTCGGTTCCCAATTCGGGACGGCAGTTGAAGACGAGTGCGACCAGGCACCGCCCGCGCTAAAAAGCGTGCACACTGCTGGATCGAAGACGCCGAAACGCATCGCGAAATCCAGAACGGTGAAACGTCGCCGGATGTAATAGGCTTGCTCGTAGCTCGCCCGGAGTCGGTCCCGCGTGATTCCGATTTGCTCGGGCTCGGTCGGGCAGCCGGCGTTGTGAAGCATGGCGCGGACATCCCTGAATCGAAGCAAATGCTCTCTAAGCTGTTCGCGGAGGACGGGCCAACGGTCGCGCAGCCGTTCCAGTTGGGATCGCAAGGCCTCCGGAGCAAGATACTTCGCCCGCGTCTCCTCCGCCGCCTTGCCAGCCAGTTCCCCTGAGCCGAAAAGTCGAGTAATCCCTGCTTCAACTTGGAAGAGCGAGGGCCAGGAGGCCACGGCCGTGTCGACACTCAAGTGATCGAAGTTCTGGCGCAGCAGGAATTCGTAGAGCCCGAGAGACGCCAGAGTCCCGATTGCGACCTTGAACCCGTGGGATGGTGGGATTCCCAGGTGCGTATGATGTTGCATGTCCCAAAGATGGCTGAACTGATGCTCGGCGCCCGACGCCGGTCGGCTGGAACGGGCGGCCTGCATGGCGAAACCACTTGCCAACAACCCGACGACTAATCGCCGTAGGGCTGCGGGATCGACGGTGGCGATCCCCCGCGGATCGCTGACGAGAGAGGGCAAGGAACCCTGAACCATGTTCCAGATCGAACGGTCGATTCGTTCCTCACCGGCTGCACCAGCCAGGATCCAGTCAGCGCCGGCAACACTCTTCGCGAGCAAGTCGGCGTAGCCCCAGGCGCTCATCTCGCGGGGCGCCCGGGCAAGCACGTCAAGATCGACGAGGATCACGCGAGGCGCAGGGCAGTCAAAGGTCTGTTTGGACCCGCGCAACGTGATGGACGCCCCCTGTGCAGCGTAACCGTCCATCGAAGCGGCTGTCGCCACCACCAGGTACGGCCGGCCGAGTTGATGGGCGACGAGCTTGGTCAGGTCATTAATTGTCCCCGATCCGACCGCGATCGGGATCGCCTGGGTCGCGCCAAGTCGCTCGCGCAGCCACTCGACCCAGGCGTACTCGGCCGACACGTCCGGACCGAGAACGGCGTGCTCCACAGTGTGGACACCTGCACGCCGCAAACCCTGCGCAACCTCTTTACCTGCGGCTTCGAACGTCCGATTGTCCGCGACGATCGCGGCGGAAGCGTTCGTGAACTCCGACGCGAAGGTAGCCCCAGACTCCTGAAGGATCCCGCGGTCAACCGAGACGAATCGCGTGTCGCGGGCTGAGGCCAAGGCCCGATCCAGCAGTTGGGATTCGGCGACGGATAGGGCTAAGTTCATGCAAGACGCGCCGCGGGCGACCATGTTGGATCGTCGCTGTATCGAGGTCGAACCCCCACAGGTCGACCCGTCGAAAGTAACTCATCGCCGATCCAGCGCTAAGGCCGCGCGCCCCGACCCGGAAATCTAGAGGTGGCTCATGAAGGCGTCAAGTGCCGGCAGACACGCCGTAACCCGGACGCCGTGAGGACCGTCGTAATAAAAGACGTTCGCCTGAGGGAGGTCCTTTTGCGCACTCGCCGTAGCCATTGAGGCCACGGCGTTGGGATCTTGAAGGCCGAATGCGCAATCGACGTTGGCCGTCGTGTGGATCGGACCGCTCAAGAGATCGATCACGGCCTGATCGGGATGGGCGTGGGACTTCACATAATGGGCATAGTAATCATTCTGGTGGAAAGCGAAGTAATCACGCGCATCGGGTGGGCCGTAATCGTCGAGGACATCCTTGACATGCAATTGATCGATCGCTGCAAGGTGTAACGCGAGGACCCCCCCAGCGCTAAAACCGATAATGCCGATCGGCTGACCGTGACTCAGCGCGGCAATATGCTTCGCGACGCTGTAGAAGGCGGACGGCGTGTTAATCGTCGGTGTCGATAACTGGATGGGGTGGTCACCTGCCTCTCGAACGATAGCGGCGGCCCCCGCTGTCAGTGCGCCCGGTCCAGTTGCGCTGAGTGCGTTGCCACTCAGTATGAAGACGAGCGTCGGCACGTCTCGCGACTCAAGGGCGTCGAACTGTAATCGCCTTTCCGACGAGGTGCGGCGTTTCGTATCCATGCTGACGACTCTGGAGTTTAACCTTTGGGTCGAGGGACGGAGTGAGCCTCAGAATCGCCATACTCTCCGAGGTCGGAGCTGTCGGCAATGGCCCCGGCAGAATCGTGCGCTCTTGTTGTGACCGAGCGCAACGGCGCAGTTGGCCAAGGTCGCGAGTGATCGTTTAGACTTTACCCTACGCATTCGCACGTCTCGGCCTAATTTCAATAAGATAGGGATCGATGGCATCCTGGCATCCGCAACATTCCGTTCAAGCGTAGCAAACGCGTACGAAGGAAAAACGGGCGCCTTGCGCAAAGCGGCTTCCCCGCCAGGATCGACGCAGACCGGTGGATCATCCGAAGAGACACTCAGGCCAGAATCGCACGGATTGACATACCAGGCTCGATCCCGATGCACTTCCGTCCTGGGATTTCCAAACGGCGACTGTCGAGACCGAGGACGCGAAGAATCGTCGCGTAAACGCCAAGCCCATCATGACCATCTTCAACCGCGTGGAACTCGATCTCATCCGTCGATCCGTGAACAATACCTGCCTTGATGCCACCGCCGGCCATCCAGATGGAGAACCCGTCATTGTGAAGGTCCAGGCCATCAGCGCCCTGGGTGCAAGGGGTCCGACCGAATTCGGTCGTTCGGACCGCAATGGTGTCATCGAGCATTCCCCCCTGCTTCAATTCTTTAAGCATGCCCGCGATCGGTCGATCAACCTGGCCACAGAGCGAAGCGTGGTTGTTCCGGAGGCTGGAATGAGCATCCGGTGGGCCCGCAGCGCCGTCGCCAGGAACGGTCTGGTTGAACCGCACCCTGCGCTCCGCCAGACGGCAAGCCGCCAGGTGTCGCTGGCCAATCGGTTGATTATCACGGTCTCTCGTTCACGCGTCGGACACGTCTGCTGAGCCGGTTGCACGCACGTCGATGTTGCCCAACCGTTCAAAAAAGACGAGGAGTGTATTTCCATAGCGCTTTTGCCGGGTCTCGTGAAGAGTGGTGAGATGCAGCTCCTCGTATTCCTTCGGGTCAATCTGCGCGATCACCAGTCCGCTGCTGTCCTCCTCGCGCAGAGTCACCAGTTCCGGCCGTTCAGCAATCCGCGACAGGGCCTGCACCCAGATCCCTTCGTACTGGGGAGGTGCGACGTAGATGAGATCGAACGCCTGGTCGGTTTCTCGGAGAAACGTGAATGCGTCGATGTGACGGACGGTTGCGCGGTCGACGAAACCCACGAGCTCGAGGTTTTTCCGAATCGTCACGATCGCTCGACGGCCCAGCTCCGTGAAGGTGCAGTGGGATGCTCCTTGACTGAGCGCTTCAATGCCGACGCTGCCACTGCCCGCGAAGAGATCGAGCACTGCCGCGTCTTGAAGGTGCGGACGAAGAATATCGAAGAGCGCCGTCTTGACGCGATCCATGATCGGTCGCGTTCCAGCACCCGGCACAACCTGAATCTGTTTCCCTTTTGCGGAGCCCCCGACCACTCGCATCGGTGCTATCCGTTTGAGATACGGCTGGGCGGCCGTTGAAAGGGCGGTGGGTTGAATCCGATCGCCGAGAAGTCCCCTCAATGGCGATTCTCAGGCGAAGCTACCCGGCCAGGATTCGAACCTGGAAAAACAGGACCAAAACCTGTTGTGATACCGTTTCACCACCGGGTAATGCGATTCGACGCATTGTAGCGGGGCCGCCGCGGCTCGGGAAGCCCTAGCCCACGTAGGAAATCCCCCCCTGCATATTTTGCACCTTGTAGGCGAGATGTTCGAGCTGAACGCTCAGGTCCACAGCGACGACGCTGACCGAAGGCGGGACGCTCAGCGTAACAGGGGCGAAGTTCAGGATGCCGTGGATTCCTGACGCGACGAGCTGGTCGGCCACGCGCTGCGCGGCGTCCGCGGGGACGCTGAGCGCCGCGAGGCGAACGGTCCGAGCCGCGACCGCCTTACGCAGAGCCTCTACAGGTTCAACGGTCAGTCCGTCGAAGGTCTGACCGATCTTGCTCGGATCGTTGTCGAACAAGGCCACAATATGAAAACCCCGGCTCCGAAAGCCGCGGTACTTCATCAATGCTCGGCCGAGGTTCCCGAGACCCACGATGGCCAGAGGCCAGTCATGGTCGATGCCCAGAATGTGCCGGAGCGCCGCAATGAGCTCCTCGATCCGGTAACCGATTCCGGGATAGCCGAACTGACCGAAGAACGCGAGATCCTTTCGAACCTGGGCGTTGTTGATCGCCAGTGACTCGCCGAGCTGGGTGCTCGAGAGGGTTGTGCGACCTTGGCGTTGGAAGTATTCAAGCTGGCGAAGGTAGAGGCTTACCCGGCCAACAACGGCCTTGGGGGCCACTTTGGCGGCAGGAGACTCGCGTCGCGGTTCCCTCACGGCGGCGTGGGCTCCCGGAAGACAGGGGAGGGCGTGGCATCCTCCCTTTTCAGCACGACAGAACCTATCGTAAGAAACATCCGCGAGATAGGTCAAGGTCACTCGCAAGTGAGCCAGCGTCGAGGCAGCGTTCCCTGTAGTCGAATGTCACCGTCAACGATGCTCACGTCCTGGTGCTCCAGGGGCAGTGCATCGCACATCTGTGTCTGCCCCTTTCCTCGAATGGGCGTATACGGATGCGTCCCACCTTCCAGGCGAGGCGCGATGAAAACGTCCACAGCATCGACTTCGCCTGCGTCGAGGAATGCCCCGAGGATCTGGCCGCCGCCCTCGACCAGCAGGTTCGTCAACCCACGCCGTCCGAGTTCGTCGAGCAACGCGGGGATCGGAAGGGCGGCGGAGCCTTCGAATTCGAGCAGCGTGCAGCCCGCGTCCACGAGCGCCGCACGTCTCTCGGGCGGGGCCAGTTCGTGAACCACCACCCACACGGGGAGTTCGCGAGCCGAACACACCAACCGACTGTCGAGCGGCAACCGCGCTTTACGGTCGAGGATGATACGGACCGGGATTCGCGGACCTGGAGGACGCGCTGTGAGCTGCGGATCATCGGCCAAGACGGTACCGATCCCCACCAGGATGCCATCCATCCGGCCCCTGACCTCGTGGACGAGCGCGCGGGAGCGAGGCCCCGAGATCCAGCGGCTGTCTCCGCTCGCGACGGCGGTCTTACCATCAAGCGTCATGGCCCATTTGGCCGTCACGTAGGGACGTCCTGTGTGGAGACGCTTGAGATACGGAGCCAGCAGCCGCCGTGCGGAATCGGCTTCGATTCCGATGTCAACCTGCACACCGGCGTCGCGCAGGGCCTTGATCCCGCCACCCGCCACTTTGGGGAACGGATCGCGCACCGCGACCACGACACGTCGGATCCCCGTCGCGAGAATCGCGTCGGTACAAGGGGGCGTCTTGCCATGGTGACAGCAGGGCTCGAGCGTGACGTAAAGCGTCGCCCCCTGGGCTGCATCGCCAGCCGCCCTGAGTGCCACGGCTTCGGCGTGCGGGCCGCCGAAGCGGGCATGATGGCCCAGGCTCACGAGTGTGTCTTCGCGCACCACCACGGCGCCGACCATCGGGTTCGGCTCAACCGCGCCCCGGCCACGTTCCGCCTCGGCCAACGCGAGGCGCATCCAAGAGACGTCCTGGTCCGCCACGAAGCCCCCCTCTCTCACACCAACGATCCTTCAAAGCGGAGTCGCCGGCCTTGCGGGTGGGACGGGATTGGCGGGGGCCGGGTTTGCCTTCGGAGCCTCGGCCTTTTTGGTTGCGGCCGATTTCGCGGCGGGCATTTCCTCGCCCGGCGGATAAAGCAGCCGATAGAGAATCGTCAGTCGCCGACGCGTCTCGATCGATGGCAAGTGATCGAAGGAGGATCGTATCCACGACGGCAACGAGGCGTCGAACCGCCAGAGGTTCTCCGCACTCACGGGCGCGGGCGGGTTCAAGATAAAGTAATAGTTCTCAACCAATGCCCGTTTCCTGAGATCCTTGACGCCCTCTCTCTTCTTGTAGGTCTTCTCTGCACCCTTGGGAACCAAGAAGCTTGCAACCCCCTTGGACTGGAGGTAAGCCTCCAATCGAGTGTAGAGCGCGTCGTCGTCCATTTTCGAGAGTAAGGGCTCAGCCCTTCTCAACCCATAAGTCTTGCCGAGGTCGTTGAGCTGAGTCTTGAGTTCTGCGGTGTTGGTTAGTTTCTCGAGCTTCTTTCGTTCCTCAGGGCTGCACTTCTGCCAGATTCGAATCTGATGCGCTGTCTCGATGGGCGGTAAGACCCCGAAATCCGCAAGTTGGAGAATGGTCTGCGAAAACTCCTGTGAGCCGGCCTCGCTCTGCTTCTTGCGGAATTCCGAGACCAGCTTCAGCCTCGCGTCGGGCGACGCTGTGCTCAGTTGGCTTCGTTGCGCGTCGGTGAGGTTTTGAAGCCAGAGGTGATAGCGTCTGAGGACGGAACGATACCGTACCTGGTCTTCGGCCGGCAGGCTCGCCATTTTCTCGTCGAGCGCACGGATCGCTTTTTGCTCCTCCGGCTTGAGCGCATCGAATCGTTTCAATTCGTCGAGCAACGCCGCCCGCTGATCGCGGGGCATCGATCGCAGCCGCTCCCAGTTCGCTTGCTCATCCGCCCGCGCGCTAGGGGTGAAAGCAAGCACGGAGACCAAAGCCAGGGAAAACAGACTTGGCGAAAATCGCATCCGAAAACCTCGGGAGCGGTGCGTCAGGTCGTTCATCAGTCGCGATCGGAGGCGAATTCGGGAGTTTCGGAAAGTGCATCAAGAAATTCAAACGTTCCCACGTCGCGATACTCGTCCAGATGTTCCGCCAGGGTAAGATCACGGGCCAGCCGCGCCGTGGGATTGGGCCAGACCCACTGCATAATCGCGTAGCCAACGAAGAACGCGCACAACGACGCAGTCAACGCGAGTCCGATGCGCCGAGCACGCTGACCCAGGAGTTTGAAGGTCGACTCCATGCGACCGCCATGAAGGGCGATCTCCTGCATTTCGGTCAGTGTGCGGTTGGCCAGTTGCTCCGACGCTTTCGGTCGGGGCAAGAGGTCGAGCATCTCCCAGGTCTTCTCCAGGATCTCGATCTCTCGGCGCGCGGTGGGGCTCTGCGTCAACTTCGTGGCGATTGCCCGGGATTCGGCGTCGTTCAATTCCCCATCGAGATAGGCAACGAGGTTGGCACGCTCCGTGGGAGAAAGACGCTGTTGTTCCGCGGCCATCAACGATCCCCATTCCACTCAACACACACAATACGAGACCCTGCGAATCACCTCACACGAGTCGTCCCACCTCGTAACAAACACCACCCCCGCTCGCAAGTTCCTTTCTCAGACCAGCAGGGCTGTCCTTAGACGGAGTCTTTCGACCACTGACCCAGAACCGAAAAACGGGCCATGCGGTTCGTCTCGAGAAATACCACAGGCGGCCTCGCGCAAACGACCAGGCGGACACTACCGGGGCCCGGCGCCGATTGACATGCCTGGCAACCCCATTCCCCCTATGCCCGCACCGGCGCCGCGCGTCCGCAGCGACATAAGATTGCGATTCGGCCCGTGGGCCTGTTTGAGCGTGGGGAAATACCGGGCCGTTCGGTTGTAGTAGAGGGGCGGACCCGTACCCCGAACATTGCCCCCGAACACGTTTGTCGTGGTCAAACCGCCGGCGCGTTCGCCCCTCCGTGTGGGCGCGTAAGGCCGGAATAGGTCCTGGTCTTCGTCGATGTCGAACCGGGACCGAGCGTCGTACAAACCGTTCCGCTGTGCCATCGCATTCTGCTGGCGAACGACCGTGATCGCGTTGATCGTGTCTTCCACGCGCGTTTGCGCCGCTTGATAAGCCTGATTGGGGAGGTAGAAGCCGTAGTAGGACGCGAACGGATCCACCCCCGATGTCGCCGACCCCGCGATTTGAGCCGAGCTGGTCGCGGGCAAGAGTAAGGAAATGCCAATCAGATAGGCAAGACCGAGGACCGGACGGCGCAACATTCGCAACCCTCCCGTGAGTTCCCCCGACCGGGGGTGGTTCAAGGCCCCTCCTCACTTCGGGCCCGTGAATCCTTCTCGATCATCCTGATCGATCTGTCGCCACTCTAAGAGGAAAATTATACCCCACGCACGTTGACCGGCAAGCGATGGCTTTTCTTTTCGTCGTTCTGGATGCCCAGCGATGACATCTGGAAATTGCCGGGGCCCAGATCCACAATAGGAGACGCGGGATAGCAACCGAACCACGCGATAGCCCACGCGGACGCGGATCGCCCACGGGGAGCGCTCAAATCGTGCCCGACCTTACCAGCAAGCTTCCGCCGTATCTCCCTTTGATCTTGCTGACCCTCGCGATCATCGTGGGCGTCATCTGGACGCTTCGGGTCTGGCGCGAAACGCACGGGCAGGGCGACGATGACGCGGTCACGCCGGAGGAACTCATCCAGGAGTTCCGCGAAGCGCACGCCGCGGGCGAGTTGAGCGACGCCGAGTTTCAGCGAGTTCGCGAGCTCTTGAAAAGCGCTACGAGCCGTGGCGGCAAAGGGCGAGGATTGTGGGACGATGCTCTCGATTTCCCCAGACCCGCAAAGAAACCGTCGCCGCCGTTGAGTGACGCTCCAATGCCAGGGTCCAACGAAGCGCCGGCGGATTTACCCCGTCAGACGGACGAAAAGGCTTAAAGGTTCTCCGCGCTGAGGGTTCTTCTAGAACGTTCGAGCCTCTCGGTCGCCGCCTCGCGCCGAGCTGACGCCGATCGTCGAGCTGCGCACAAAGCTCACGAACTCGGCGACTTCGGAGATTCCACCCAGGTCCGCCTCGATCCGTTCGAGCGCGTTACCGCGCGTGCGGCCTTCCTTGTAAAGGATCCGGTAGGCCTCGCGCAAGGCGGCAATCGTCTGCGCTGAGAGCCCCGCACGGCGGAGTCCGACGATGTTAAGCCCCGAGACGTTGTTGTAACCCTGCGCCAGCACGAACGGCGGGATGTCTTTGGTCGTCGAGGCCAACCCCCCGAGCATCGCGAGTCGGCCAATCCGAACGCGCTGCTGGATCGCTGCGTGCCCCGAGAGGATGCACCCATCGTGCAGCTCGACATGGCCCGCGACAAGGGCACCGTTGACGAGCGTACAGCCGTTGCCCACGCGGCAGTCATGTCCGACGTGACTGCCGACCATGAACATGTTGTTGTCGCCCACGACCGTCTCGCCCCCGCCCTGGTCGGTGCCGCGGTGGATGGTGACGTGTTCGCGAATGATGTTGCCGTCGCCAATGCGAAGGAGCGTCGGTTCGTCGCGGTAACCGCGATGCTGGGGATTTTTCCCCAGCACTGCGCCGTGACCGACGAAGTTGTCGCGCCCCATGATCAGTGGCCCGCTCAGGCAGGCATGCCCCTCGATGACGCAGCCGTGCCCGACGCGCACGTCGCCTTCGATGATCGCGTAAGGCCCCACTTCGACTGTGGGAGCCAGCTCCGCGCGGGGATCGATCACGGCGGTCGAGTGAATCAGCTCCGACAAGATCAACGACATAAGCCCACCCCTCCTGTTCGGGCTTCGACCCCCAACTCCCCTCCTCCGATGGTTTCGGCATCGGAATGAGCCGGCGCCTGGCTTGAGGGAAAGTGCTGCCTCGATGCGGAAATCCTTTCCTTGGAGGCCGCGGGGAAACTTCTTTACCGAAACTTCAGGTGCCTGGTCGTCGTCGTTAGCCGATCTTAATGCGCCGGTTCGTCTTCACGCTTTCGATCTCCGCGTGGCAAATCATGAGGGCCTGCCGGGCCAGCTCCCCGGAGAGCTGCGGGGCGTCCACTCCGGTTGCCGCCGCGTCGACGGCAACGCTCAACTCCGCCGCAAACGCATCAATCGGATCGCCCGACCCGAGCGCCGGGCGCTCGACGGTCCCATCGGGAAGAATGACCGACAGAGGCGTTGCCACATGCCCTTCGCCTCCCAAATTGGCAAACTCGAACGCGAGCGTCGCTCCTTCGAGGTAGAACTCGAAGCCGTGCGTGAACGGCCGCCCCTTCTGGCTCAAAGCGCCCGATAACGCGGAAACGGAGAGGTTAGGGTCGTCATAAAGATACTGGGTCAGCAGGTGAACGACCGCGTTTCCCTCAACCACTCCGCGCGATTGCACCGCGGTCGGCACGCCGCAAACCAATCCGATGTAGTGGGTATCGTGAATGTGCAGATCGATCGCCGGTCCCCCGCTCCGATCGGCGTCCGCAATCCCCCGCGACCAGTCGGGCTGCGCGATCACGCGCGACAGGTGCGCGGCACGCAAACGGCCATACCGTCCCGATCGGACCGCGTCCGCCGCGAAGGCGAATTCGGGGAAAAAGGGAAGCACGTGCGCCACCATGAGCAGCCGCCCGTTGGCACGCGCAGCGGCGACCATCGCGTCGGCATCAGCGGTCGTCAGCGCGATGGGTTTCTCGACGAGGACGTGCTTGCCGGCCTCGAGCGCCTGGAGGGCGATCCTGGCATGTTCGTCGTTCGGCAGGCAAAGGTCGACAAGATCGACTTTAGGGTCAGCCAGAAGACCCGCGACGTCCGTATAGGTCGACAGGCCGGAGAGATCCATCTGGGTCCCTCGCGGCCCGAAATTCCCTTGAATGCTCGTCCAATCACCGGCAAGCTTTCGCGGATCCCGACTACAAAGCGCGACGACACGACCTCCCTTGAGCTGCCGAGCCGCGAGGAAGTGGATCATCCCCATGAAACCGATGCCCACTACGCCGATGCCGACCATTCGCAAACCCTCGAGTCAGAGGTCGTCGTACGTTCCGAAGACGTCGATGCCGCAGGCTCTTTTATCCGAGGAGCGCCTGGCTCCCATCACCTGTCTTCGAGTATGAACTCGGCCTGCCCCGGCTTCGAGTCGGCCCAGAGATGCACGCCCCCGAGCGACCAGTCTTCCTGTTCTTTGCGATTTGTTTGAACCGTTCTTTGCGATGGGTCAAATCGAGCTGATTGTGCCGAGAAGACCGAAATCGGGCAAGGTCAGACCGCAATACCCGTGAACTCGCCGATCACTCCGCGCGCTTCGGCAACGCCAACAGGAGCGCTGCGGTCGCCCAGGAACTGCCCGAAACGGAGATGAACTGATCCTTCCCGTGAGGGAACCCACTCTCGAAGTAGGTTTGAAACGGACGGCTCCGGCTCTTCACGTACCACGACCCGTCCGGTTTCTGTTCCTTGATGAGATAAGCCAGTCCTCGTCGGAAGGCCGGATCATCGGTCGGCAGACCGCCCGCCTGATGAAGTGCGGCGAGCACGAGGCCAGTCGCATACGCGTCGGATTCACCACTGGCGATCTGAGCCCAACCACCGTCAGCGCGCTGGCTCTCGGTCAAGCGGGCGGTCGCGGCGCGGATCACGTCTTCGTCCGCCTTGACGAGGCGGAGCGCTCTGAGCCGGAAGACCTGGTCTTCCGTGTCCACACCCGCGGATTTCACGAGCCATTCCTTCGCCTTCCGACTGCGTTCCGAGCGGCGTTCGGCCTGCTCCAACGCTCCAAACGCATCAAGACCCCGCAAAGCCACAAACGTTGACGTAAAATGGCTCCCTTCGGAGGGCGGACGGTTTGAGAACGATTTCCAGTGATCGTCGTTCTTGGGATTCACCAGCAGAAACTCGGTGACTGCGGCGGTCGTTTCATCGCTCTTCCAGCCGCCCAGTTCGAGCGTCCAGAGCGCGTACCCAGCGCGGGTGACTCCGCCGGGCTGACCCTTGCCTTTGCGATAATCCTCGATTGCGTTTCGGAGGTCGGTGGTGGTCAGTTCGAGCTGATCCTGGAGATTCTCCTGACTCACCGTGAACCCTCGCTGTTGTGCGAGCGTCAACGCAAACATCGGCACGGCCTGATGATGACAGGAAAAGCAATCGCGCTGATGAGGGTATTCCTTGGTGCTCGACTCGATCAACGACACAGCGCGCTCGGCCGCTGCCTTGATCGCTTCGTTGCTCGGTTCCGAGGCTGAGATTTCATGGCCTAAGGTCAAAACGCCGACCAGTCCGGCCACCATCAGAAAACGGCTGCGCATCACTGAACCCCCTCGTGTTCCCGACAACGACGTCGATTAGCCTACCAGAGTGGGTATGACATACGGCCCCTTGGGAATCACTGCAATTCGAGCGTCCGGCCCGTGCTCGGCGAGCGCCTCGGAGACGGCCGATTCCACGCTCGCGGCCGGCTCGACGAAGAGGCCCGAAAGCACCTCGGCGGAGAGCCCGTCCGAGACGTATTTCACGCGTGCCTTCCGTCGCACCTTGGCCAGCTCTTCGAGCTGCCATTGGTCCATCACGAAGTAATCCTTCCCCAGAATTCGCTCCATGAAGAGCGGCAGCGTCTTGTGCTCACGGAACAGGCCGGCGAACTCCGGGCTGCCGATCCCTTCCGACAAACTTGCCGCCAGGATGATCGTCCCCCCCTGCTTGACGATGGGAAGGCACCCCGTCAATCCCTTGACCGACTGGTAAAACGTCGTGTCGAGCGGATACCCCGCCGCGCTCGTAACCACCACATCCACCGGCGACGACACCGGCGCTCGCACCACGCCTTCGACGAACTTCACGCCTTCGAGAAACGCTTCCTCCATGTCTCCAGCCACGACCGACGTCACCCGGCGCTGACTGTCGAGCGTGACATTCACGATGAAGTCGCACCCCGCCATCCGCGCGATCCGCGTGTTCTCCTCGTGGACGGGGTTCCCTTCGAGAAAGCCGCAATCCGCCTTGGGATGTTCAAGGAACGCGGGACTATGCCACCGTTTGACCGTATCGAGCGCAGCCACGCCGGGACAAATGAGCTTCCGTCCCCCCGAATAGCCTGCCATCAAGTGGGGCTCGATGAGCCCCGTCGCGATCTTCAGGTCGGCCGTGACGTAACGCGTATCGATCCAGGCCGGCACGCCGCGCGGGGTCGTCCCCAGGTAGGTGTGCTCTTCGAGGCGGGTCCCATAGTGGTCTTCGACCCGATAGCGCGACGCAATCTCGTCGCCGAGCATCTCGCGTTTCTCCGCGTCGGTGCTCGGGCGATGCAGACCCGTGGCGACCAGGATCCGCACATGTTCGCGTTCCAGCCCCGACTCCTGGAGCACCTGGAGCATCGGCCTCAAGAGCGTTTCATTGGGAACCGGCCTGGTGATGTCGCAGACGAGGATGCACGCGTTCCGTTTGCCTCGGGCGATTTCCCGCAACGGCGGGCTCCCCGTCGGCCGCTCGAGGGCCGCGATGACCGCCTCTTCGGGATCCGCGAGATGACGTGCATCGCGGATCGCAAGCGGCCCGACCACTCGGTCGGCCGGCAACTCCACCGACAATCCCGTGCGGCCATAATCCAGCGTGACGCGTAGCGTATTCATCGATAAAGGCCCGGCAGGAGGCGAGTCTGGGCTCTGGGGGGAATTCGGCATCCACCTACGATAACACGATCGGGTTGGAGCTGCGACCGTCCGACGTCACGCTCAGAGCGGTCGAATTCGGACGTTACGATACGCCACGGGTCCGTGGTCCCCCTGAAACAGAATCGGGCCGGGGCGGTCGATGCCGGGGAGACTGGCGCGCGTGCCCCCCTCGCCAAAGTAGCCGATGTAGCGGTCGCCCTTCTTTTCCAGCGTCACACGGAGCTCGGGAAGCTTGGACTCGTTCTCTTGATTGAGACGGTCAAACGCCGCTTTGTCCGTTTCTCCATAGCGAATATCCATGTCCTTGTAGACGCTTTGACCGTTCCAAACGAGCGAGATCCGCTTCCCCTTGAGAGTGATGTCGAACGTCTGCCATTCTCCGGGTGGCTTCGAGAGGTTTTCCTTGGGGAACGCGCGTTCGTAGAGCGCACCGCAGTCGTGAAAGCTGAGCTTGGGGACACCGAAACTGTCGAAGACCTGGATCTCGTAGAGGCCGCGGTTGTAGACGCCCGAGTTGCTCCCCTTGGGGACGGTGAACTCCACGTGCAGCTCGTAATCGTTGAAGTCGGCTTCGGTCATGATGTCGGAGCCGCGTCCATCGTCACCGCACAGCATCACCGCGTTCGGGCCGCCCCCTGAGCCAACAGGCAGCAACCGCGCGGGGTTCGCCGGGTCGAGCTTCACATCGTCGCACACGACCCAGACCTTCTTGGCCGCGGGATTGCGGAACTTCCAGCCGCTGAAGTCCTTGCCGTTGAATAACGGGCGCCATCCCTCGGCGCGGGGAGGCTCGTCCGCTCCCGACGCGGCGACGGGAAGCGTGAAAAGGTAGGCTCCGATGGCGAGGGACAGCGCAAAGACTCCAAACGCGTGGCGCATCTCAGGTCGACTCCACAGCAACGAAAAGACGAGAATGGCCCTTATGTTTAAGCGATCGACGGCGCGATTGCACTGAAAAAAGGGGAGACCCACCGTCAAACGCCACGGGTTCTCCATGCCTGGACGTTCCTCACCGTTGGGCGCAACTCTCCCGCAGTTGCCCTCCACGCATGGCGGGTGTTTCGGAGTTTCGCCGCCGCAAAAAAACTCCGAAATACACAAGTTGAGAAGTATCAACGATTTCGGAGTTTCGGAGTTATTTTGCAATAGTTTTCGGCTATCGTTATTTCGGAGGTGGCCAGGAACGGGCCTACCTCTATCTTTAACTCCTCGTGTCCCGTTCCCCCGCAATAGCGACTCACCCATTTTCTCCTGTCCCCCTAGCCTTCCACTTATTCCCCCACATCTGCCGATCTGTATCTACCTTCTGTCCGTAACTCTTTGTCCTGCTTGATGTTCCGAATTGCCGACCAGATTAGCCCATTCGGTAATTCGGAACCCTTTGTCCGCCTTGGGGTTCCGAATTACCGAATGGGAAGCGCACATGCGCACTTCCGTCCTGAGTGGCTGTTGCAAGGGTCTCCGGGCGTGAGGCGAGAACCGTCGCGTCATTTCGTGACCGCGTTCTTCCTCTCTTCGCCGCAAAGAAACGCCCGTGGAGAGGCGTTTGCCGGAGGAGATTTCATGAGCACGGGAGAGCCAGGGGGTTTCGTTCGTCGACGGCCCGTTCTTGTCTTTGCCAACCTCTGCGAAGAGTCGATGCGAGTTTAGATCTATACGAAGCCTACTTACTGTACAAATTCTACAAAGCTGCCAGAGGGAAGGCAAGTGCCTTTCACCACTTCTTGAATTTTTTGTACAGGCATCCTCCGATGACCTGCGGAGCCGTTACCGCGAATCTCGTGACCTGTTGGTACACGAGGCGCCAGTCCAGCCGCTGATCTTCTTCACAAGCCGACTGGAGACCAGCGAGACTCTCAATCGTACGTGCACCGATTGTTCCCGATGAACCGCGACGACGGGTCGGTCGCCCGATCAGCAGATAGAAGCGTTTGGAGAACTGCCAGTGCGTTCGGCGATCCCAGCGCGTTTCGGTTCTTCGCTGGTTTTGGCGAGTAACACCACACATTCTCAAACCAAAACGCTATTGGTCGTCTTTCTTCTTCAGGTCGCGCTGCGAGGCGCCTTTCGGGGCCGGCTCGGCGGAGGCGACTTCCGCGGCGTTGACCAGCTCCTCGACGAGCGCCGACAGCTTGTGTTTAGAAGGGGTGCCGACGAACTTGCCGCGGATCACGCCGAGATGGTCGAGCACGTAGAATGTCGGCCACGTGTGCACGTTGTATCGAAGGGCGATGGGACCCGGCTCATTGGCACCCTTGCCGCCGTCCCACCACGATCGCCAACTCAGGCCGGCGTCCTGGGACACCTTTTTGACTTCGTCCCTGTCACCGTCGCTATTGACGCCAAGCAGCACGAACGGCCTGCCGGTCATCTTCGCGGCCAGCGCCTTTTCCTGCCCGTACAGCGCGCGACACGAGCCACACCAGTGTCCCCAGAACGAGACGACGGTCACTTTGCCCCTGAAGTCGCTGAGGTGAAGCGGCTTGCCATCGACATCCTCGCCTTCGATGTCGGGCGCGGGCTTGCCGACGCACAGGTTGCGAATCTCGTCGAGCTCAGCGCGCGCTTCGTCAGCGAGCGTGCGGTCACGGGTACGTCGCACGTCGGCGAACTCGTCTCGGACGCGTTCCAAAACGCGCTCGGCTTCCTTGGAAAGGGCATCGGGGTCACGGGCGATGAAACGAGCGAAGGCCGCAACGTCCGCGCCCTCTTCGAGGAACCATTCCTCGTACTGCTTCATCACTTCGGGATCGCTGGCGATCTCCCGGAGTTTCTGCGAATGGTGCTCGAGGTACCTGCCAAGGGTAAGACAAGCATACCCTCTGAAGTTGCGGCTCTCGTTCCTGTCGACGACGGCGCGCAGGAGCTTCTCCGCAGCGAGGGACATCGAACCGCCCAGACTCATGGCGGCCTGGCCCACTTCGATCGTCTTAGCGCGGTCCACCAAACGATCGATCGCTTTCTCGAATTCGGGTCCCTGAGAGCCAAACGTGACGATCCAGACCCAGGCGTCAACCGCCGCGCGTTGGTCGGGGACAGACTCCGCGAGCTCCAGAAAGCGCCCGAGCAATCGACGGCGCTCGGCGGGGTTGGCGTTCTTGGCCTCCTCGCACAACGCGCGGTAGCGCCCCCGGGGTGTCTGGGGGTCTGGCGCCATGATCCGCGCGAGATCGCCCACACGAAACTGCGGATCCAGCACGTTCCAATCACAGACGTGGAGATTCCAACGACCCGCAGGCAGGGGGAGCGTCCGGTAGTTCCGCCCATCCACGTCGATGACGGCGACGGCACCTTCCTTCGTGCGACCGTCGAGCAGATTGAGCGCAAGCCGCGTGCCGTCGGGCGACCAGTGGACTCCGACGGTCGTGTCGGGCTCGAACTGCACCGGCAACTCGCGTCGATTGCGACCATCGATGTCCACGATGAAGAGTCGACACGAGCGAACGTCCTTCTTCGTTCTGACCTCGGTGTAAGCCACGCGCCGGGAATCCGGCGCGATCTTGAAGATCGTGAAGACGTCCTCCTGCGCCGAGCCCTCGGTGAGAATGCGCTGCGCGGTACCGTCTTGGTGCGACAGGGTCATTCGGCCGCGTTGCGCAGGTTCGCCGCCGATGGCTCGGGCCGCGAGCCACTCACCGTCGGTGGAACAGTCGAGCACAAGGTCCGAGCGAGGGATGGGCAGCCGTGTTCGTTCCGTCCCATCGGCGTTGACGCGCCAGTTCTCGAACTCCTCGTAGCGCGGGCCGATCGGTACGCCGATGATGACCGCCTTTCCGTGATTCGACCAGTGCGGCTCGCCGTTAACCTCGAAGATACGTCGCGGGGGCGCCTCGCCGGTCGTGTCGTAGACCCAGATGCCGGGCTCGTCGGCGTCATGATTACGTCTCACCTGCGAGAATACGATGTACCGGCCGTCGGGCGAGACCCGGCCCGGCGGCAGGTTCTTGGCGACCGTGCGCCATTCGGCGGTGACGGGATCTATGGCGACCGTGTGAACGAGTCCGTAGTTGGAAGCGCCGTCAGCCAGGTTGACTACACGGGCGACGATTTCGCCCGGTCCTCGGACGACCTTGGGTGCGGGGCTCCCCGTTCGCTGAGCACTTTTGTTTCCCTCCGGTGCCTCCTGCTCAACCGCCAGAGGTACAGCCCCCACGGAGCACGGCACGAACAGCGCCGTGGCCGCGGTCAATGTGCACGCGACGAGCAGTACACCTGCAAGCTTCATCAGTTGTCGGAATCGCATGATCCTGAGCACCTCACGAGTGAGTGTCATAACCGAGAGTGGAACTCCTCCGAGGGCAGCCTCACCTGTGACGATCGCCGCTTCGACGACGGCGCGCGGCAGTGTCGCGGGCATGGCGAGTTCCGTCAAGTTCGCGTAGAGGCTCGCCGTTGTTAGTGTACAGGGCTGAGCGAGGCGGCGGCGGATCAAGCGTTCCCGCAATCGCTCCCGGGCCCTTGCCAAACGACTCTTGAGCGTTCCAACCGGGCATCCAACGGCGCGGGCGGCATCTTCGTAGGTGTGACCTTGCAAGTCACACATCACGACCGGTAGACGGTACCGGTCCGGCAATCCGTCAACCTCTTCGAGCAGGGCACGCAGTAAGGTTTCCCTTCCTTCGTGAGTCGAACGGTCCGGCGCGTGTCGCGCCGCGTCTCGCTCGACCTGTTGCCTTTTCCGCGCGGCGACCTTGGCACGAATGGAGACACGACACGCCACCCGGTGCAGCCACGGACCGAGCGAGTCGTGCACCCAAAGCGAGCTCCCCTTGCGGACCAGGACCAGGAACGTGGCCTGGAACGCGTCCATGGCATCCTGATCTTCCCCCAGGATGCCGAAGCAGGTCCGGAAGACCATGGGCGCGTGGCGCTCGACGAGGGCGGCAAAGGCGGCCTCAGCGCGGTCGCCGGACTGCGTTGTAAACCGTTCCAGGAGTTGCCCGTCGGTCAAACCCGCAGTGACTCCAGCGTTGAACACCACGCAAAGCTGCGCGCGAATTCTGGTACTTCGAGCGTCGGCCACAACTCAGTCCCTCCCGCGTTCGCTTGCCACCCAGAACAGTAAAGCCGAGCGGGTGCGGAATTGTTCCAAGAATCTTGTGTCCGGAAACGATTCTCCGCGTCGATGCGGAATCCGAAAGAGTCCGGGTAGCCAATTTCCCGGATTCTTGCGTCGATCGGACAGAGCCCCGGGTCCAGGTCGTATGTGAGCGGCCAGCGGCGTACGCAACGAACGCGCGGTTTCGATGCGCTCGATCCACAATCGAAACCAATAACGAGTCATCGATTCGCAATCGCGTGATTCTTTCCAAACGGTTTCAAAGCGCGTACATTGAATGCCTCGCCCGTTCCTGCCCGCTGGGCCTTCGAGGTGGGATCTCGCTCATGCGTTTCGCCGACGCCGGCATATTCCGTCATCGAAGCCGTCGGGCCCAGAAAACTGGACCCCGGGAAGAAAGGCGACCAGCACCGCTAAGCCTCAAAAAGAAACTCACATTTTCTGCTGTCGTAGTAATGACGTTCACAGCGGTGTTCTACGCGGCCGTTCTGGTAGCTCGAAGCGGTTTTCTTTATTTCTACATCAAACAGCACGGCGCGGGTTGGCGCGGTCGGCTCATTACCGCCGATCCGGACCTGGGTTTCCGGATGATCCCGAACGCCCGAGGTGCGGAAATCCTTTCCATCGGCCCCGATGTGCCCGTCCGGATCGATGCGGACGGGTTTCGCGTGCCGCTATCGGAATCCGACGTGGCGGCTGCGGGTACGCCGAGGGCCCTTGCCATCGGCTGCTCCTTCACGTTTGGCGCGGCCTGCGTCGCGGAGGAGACGTACACGAGCGATCTCTCGCGGACCCTCGGTTTTCGGTGCATCAACGCGGGAGTGCCGAGCTTCGGGCTGTCCCAGGTAGTGATTCAGGCCCAGCGACTGATCCCGCGGTATCACCCGGATTATGTAATCGTTCAGTACTCGCCCTGGCTCGTCGCACGCTCCCAGGTCTACTACGCCCCTTCGCACTTCGGGAAATTCCCAACCCCCTATTTCTTCGAGTCGGCTGGGGACACGGTCGCGATCCACCCTCCGGAGTTCTCCGAGATTGCCACCGAACTCCCAATCACCGACTATCGCGACACGCCCCAAGGCTTCGTCGATTTTTGCCGGTTCGCCTTCCGTGCAGGATTGCCGCTTTACTTGCACGATGATTGCCACGCCGCCATCCTGTTCGCGAAGCGCCAGATGTCACTCACGCCGGCTCCTTGCAAGGACAGGCAAAAAATCGTCGATGGAGCGTATGGCGAAATATCACGAATCTGCAAACAACATCATGCCAAAATGCTGATTCTCGTCCTGGACGTCTCGACCACGGCCGATGCGCACCAGTCGTTCCAGCACATCCCGGACGCCCGGGTGATTGATGCGCACGGTGCTCTGCTCCGACAACTGCGACCCATGGTGCAGGAGCTGAGTTTCGAGGCGTTTGTCAGCGTTTACGGTCATCGGCGGGGGAATCCACCCCAATTGATCGATCACCACCCCAACCGCACCGCCCATTGGATCATCAGCGTCGAGATTTCTCGAGCCCTACGTGAGATGGAGGACGCGAAGCGATCGCAATCGAGCGCGGCGCCGGCTGCGCTACCGTGAGTGTCGGCAGCACCCGCGATATCGTGCCTCGCACGCTTCGGGCTCCCACACTCAGACTCGTCGCTGGTCTTCAAGCGCACAGCGCCGTTTCCTCCGGGATCGCGCATTGCTCTCGCAGTACCGGGGCATCAGCAGTGTGTCGAGCTCGCTCACGATATCGCGCGACTCGTGGTGCGGTTCAGCGTATCGGCGCCGTAGCGGCGGACACGTCGATGCCGGCGGTTTCGGCGTTTGCACGCTCGAAACGTTTGACGATTCGGTCGCGGGCCTCAGCGAGTGTCGTGATCACCTGCGTGGCCCCCGCGGATTTGAGTTGGTTGCTGACCTCGACATCGTCTTCAGCCTCGGTCCAGCGTCCGACCAGGAGCGGCAGATCGGAAAAGCGCGCACGAATGCGGCGGACAAGGTAACGGGTCGCCGTGAGCCCCCCTGGCGGCAGTTGAGAGAGCACGGCGAGCTCCGCCTTGTGCTCGGCGACACGTTCCACCAGCTCGAGAGGCGTCCCAACATCATCCACGATGGTGAGCGAGAAACCGTGAGGCTGCAACAGGATGTGCAACATACGCAGGACGAGGGACTCATCGTGCGCGTCGGCACTCAACCCGAGGATCACCACCTCGTTCCTCGGCTCGCTGGTCACGGGCTCCGAATCCTGCATCGCGGAATCTTCCGATGCGGAGCTTAGGACGAGCTCGGTGGTTTGCTCCAGGTCGTCGAGCACGTCGCCGATGACGCGCCAAACGAATGTGTGCTCGCGCTCGTCGATGTCGCCGCGCGCCGAATCGCGCTTGGCCTGAGAGAGTGCTGAGACAAGGACCTGATCGAAGACCTCGACGCGCGGACGGGTCCGGAACTGCTCTTCGAGGATCTGCGCCGCTCCGTCCTGATCCATTCCCATCAAGCGTTGATAGAATTGCACGTCCGGTGTGAGCGGCGGGTCTTCTCCGAGTAGCACGGCAAACGCACGGAGTCCGGGGACGTACTTTCCCAGGACGGCGAGACAAACGGTCAAGGGTGTCGACAGTAACAGCCCCAAGGCACCCCAGAGCCACGTCCAGAACAGCGCAGCCACAAGGAGACCGAAGGACGACACGCCCGTCGTCTTCCCATAAATCACCGGTTCCAGATAACTGTTGGCCAGAATTTCAAGCACCCCGAAAAGCGCGATCACCATCAAAGGCTGGCGCCACTCCGAATCAGAAACGCTCGCCACCGAGAATAGAAACGGCAAGAGAAAAGCCGTCCCCGGCCCGAGGTATGGAATAAATCGCAGCAGCGCGGCGAGAACGCCCCAGAGCGTCGCGTATTCGACGCCGATCAGATGTAACCCCACACCGACGATCAGCCCGACCGAGGAGTTGACCGTCGCAAACATCACCAGATAACGACTGATTCGATGGTCCACTTCTTCCATCGTTTTCGTCGTCAAGCTGACCCGGTTCGTCCCCACGAGCCGGATGAGCCGTTCGGTGAGGTTCTCTCGATTGATGAGCAGGAAGAACACCAGAATCAGCAGAAAAACGGCCGCTCCCAGATACTCCAGCGTTGACCCGAACACCGTGTGTAGCCGCTGCGCGACCGACGGTTCGGAGACCACGTTCACATCCACGACACCGGGTTTGTGTTGGTTGTCACCTTGCAGGAGCGTCTGCGATACCTCATGCAACGCCTTCGTCGTTTTCTCGAGCGCCCCGTCCCCTTTCGGCCGGAAGTGCTGGAGCTTGGCGATCAGGTGCTTTTCGTATGTGGGCACCTTGTGCGCCATCGTCGTGAGTTGCTGGCCGACCTGGTAGCCAATCGCCGCCAATACAGCCAGCGCCAGCATCACGGTGAGCGCGGCCGCGAGTGCGCGTGGTACCCCTCGGCGCTGAAGGAACCCCGAAATCGGCGCCAGCGCAAAACTGAGCAGGACCGCGAACGCTACCGGCTTCAGTACTTCCGCCGCGAACGACATGAACGCGATGATAGCAAGTATCAAAAACGTGATAATAATTGGATGATCCATCGCAAACGCATCGCGTCGGGGAGGCATTCGTTCCGCTCCGTGCACTTGGTTATGAGTCGTTCTTGAAGTCGTAGGACGTTGATCGGCATTAATTCCGGATCGATTCGGCAGCGACGGGCGATACGAGTGTCGGGTCCTCTGCGGCGAGTCAACCGACATTCGTCCGTTGCGAGCCTTCTTCGTTCAGAATGAAGCGAATGTTGTCGGCATCTTCGTTGGGGACGGACACCGTGATGATGATGTCGCCCTTTTCAAGACCTGTCAGGTAGTGATGCGCTTCCGGTTCAGGGATTCCGGATCCGATAAGTGCACCGAGGAGCCCGCCGGAAGCCGCACCCACACTCGCCCCGGAGAGTGCTGCGGCCAGGGGCCCCCACAACAAGAACGTACCCACACCCGGTAGGACGAACGTGGCACCCGCCACCGCGAGACCAACTATCACCCCGATGGCCGCTCCCGAGACCGCGCCGGCCGCAGCGCCTTCCACACTCATATCGTTGACGGCCGTCGCCTCGATGAGTTCCCCCGTTGCGCCGGGATCCTTCATGGCCACGCTGATCTCGTCCTGGGAAATTCCGTGCGCTTTGAGGCGATGGATTGCGCTCTCTGCTCCACTGCGCGTGCTGAAGAGACCGATGATGTGGCGCATCGCAATTTCCTCTCAAGGAATAGGTCGACGGCGTGTGCCGGATTGCCACACGCCGTTGGAGGCTCCTAGCCTTCATTTGATAAAGGGCAAACGCCGCGCCAATGCAACGTGTGGACGCGAAGAGGCAACGCATGTTGAATGGGATTTCAACTGCCGATTCGGACCGAAAGGCGTTGAATACGGTCGAGACGGCCTCAGAAGAGATGCGTCAGCGCTGTTCCCCGACTCGCCGGCAACGGCCGGCCGAGCGTGTCGCGCACTTCGCTCTCCGGTGGGATGCCGAGGCACGTGAGGATCGTGGCGGCGAGGTCGGCGGGGACAATGCGCCCGTCCTTGGGCTGCGCACCAATGCGGTCGCTCGAACCGAAGACCTGGCCTCCTCGGATGCCGCCGCCGGCCAGAGCGACCGAAAAAACCGAACCCCAGTGATCGCGGCTGCCCCCTGCGCTCAGGCGAGGGGTCCGTCCGAACTCACCCATCCAGACGATCAGCGTCTCGTCGAGCAGACCGCGAGCGTCCAGGTCGTCGAGGAGCGCGGAGAATCCGCGGTCCATGGGGGGCATGAGGTGGTTCTTGAGCCGGTTGATACCGTCGTTATGAATATCCCAGCCGGGATTTCCCGAGTTGGCGGCCGCGTCTCGGGGCCAGTTCACTTGCACCAGAGGCACACCGGCCTCAACGAGTCGCCGCGCCAGCAAGCAGCTCTGGCCCCACTTGTGCCGCCCATAGCGGTCGCGGAGCCGCGGATCCTCGCGTTCGAGGTCGAACGCCCGACGAACGCGGGCTCCTCGAAGCAGGTCGAACGCCTGTTGAAATTGTGTGTCGTGGCGGGCGATCGAGGACGAGTTCGCCAGGGTCGACAGGTGACGGTCGACTTGTCCCAGGAGGTCGCGTCTCTGGCTCATTCGTAGCGGCGCAAGGTCGTCGGATAGGCGCAGTTGGGGAATCTCCAAATCCGCGCCGGGCATCTCACACTCGACGAGCCACGGGTCGTGGGCGCGGCCGAGATATCCTCCGTTCTGGCCCGGCCAGACCACATGGGGGTTGTTGTAGATCTGCTCGGGGAGGGTGACGGCCGAAGGGAGTCCCGGAGGACCGGGACGCAGGTATTTGACGAGCCCGCCGAGCGCGGGGTGGTCGTCGGCGCTGATGGGCATGCTCTCCTGGTTCCTGCCCCGCGCGTGCTCGTGACCCGTCAACATGGCGTAGCCGCTCGAGGTGTGCGCGTTGTCCTGGGTCGAGACAGCGCGCAACACGCAGAGCTTGTCGAGCCGCTGCGCCAGCAGAGGCATCAGTTCCCCGACAAGGACTCCGGGCAAGCGCGTCGCGATCGGCTTCCAGTCCCCCCGGACGTCTGCGGACGCATCAGGCTTCGGGTCCCAGGTCTCGTGCTGCGGCGGGCCGCCGAGCATGAACAACAAGATGCACGATTTCGCCCGGCCTTGACTTGCCGCCGGGCCGATTTCCTTCGCGCGCAGCAAACCCGGCAGGGAAAGCCCCAGCGCGCTCAGTCCACCCACGCGCAACGCCTCGCGTCGCGAGATTCCATCGCACAGTTGAAGCGGATCACCGAGAACGCTGAGCATGGGACGCACTCCCTGATTCGTCAGCCCCAGAGCTGCTTGATCACGCGGCCGCCCACGTCGGTCAGGCGTTCGTCGCGGCCGTTGTGCAGGTGGGTGAGTTGCTTGTGGTCGAGGCCCATCGCATGGAGGATCGTCGCGTGGATGTCGTTTACGTGAGCGCGGTCCTCGACGGCCTTCAGACCGATCTCATCCGTCGCGCCCACGACGGTGCCCCCCTTGATTCCGCCGCCGGCCATCCACATCGTGAACCCTGCCGCGTTGTGGTCACGCCCCCTGCCCCCCTTCTGGCTGGCCGGCGTGCGGCCGAACTCCGCCCCCCAGACGACCAACGTGTCGTCGAGCAGCCCGGTCCGTTTCAGATCGGTGAGCAGGGCAGCGACCGGTTTGTCGGTCAAGCCGCACATCTTTTCGTGGTTGGCGTCCACGTCATCGTGTGCATCCCACTGGATCGCGACCGGTCCCCCGCCCGAGTAGAGCTGGATGAAACGCACTCCGCGCTCCGCCAATCGCCGCGCCAGAAGGCAGCGCGTGCCGAACTCCGCCGTCTTCGGATCGTCGAGCCCATAGAGCCGCTTCGTGGCTTCCGACTCGCGAGAGAGGTCGACGGCCTCCGGCGCCGCACTCTGCATGCGAAAGGCCAGCTCGTAGCTGGCGATCCGCGCCGAGAGCTCCGTGTCGTTCGCGTCGAGGTCTTGCTCGTTCATGGCGCGCAGCAGATCGAGCGTGCGGCGCTGTTGATCGGGCGAGAACTCGGCAGAAGGCCGCAAGTTGATGATCGGATTCGGCCCGTTGCGAAAAAGCGTGCCTTGATAGTTCGCGGGGAGGAACCCAGCCCCCCAGCAAGGCGCGCCGCCTTCGGGCGTGCCTTCCGGCTGGGTCATGACGACGAATGCCGGCAAATCGTCGCTCTCCGATCCCAGGCCGTACGTGACCCAGCTTCCCAGGCTAGGATAACCCATGAACACCCGGCCCGAATTCATCTGGTACATTGCCGGAGCATGAACCACACTGTCCGCGGCACATGAGCGGATCAACGCGATGTCGTCGGCGTGCTTGTGGAGGTGGGGCACCAGGTCGGACATATCGAGACCCGATGCGCCGTACTTTCCCCAGCGGCGATGGCTGCCAAGGCAAAGAGGGTCGTTTTCGACGAACTGGCCGTCAACCTTACCGAAGCTCTCGGGAACGGGCTGGCCGTCGAGGCGGTTCAGAAGGGGCTTGGGGTCGAAGAGATCGATGTGGCTCGGCCCGCCGGTCATGAACAGGAAAATACAACGCTTCGCACGCGCGGGATGATGTCCCGGCCGGGCCGCGAGCGGGTTGGACGGCTTCGCGGCACGTGCCTCATTTTGGAGTAAATAGGACAACCCCAGCAGGCCAAATCCATTCCCCGACCGCCTGAGGAAGTCGCGGCGACTGGGCACAGCGATTCGTTGAGATATGATTGTTTTTGGATTATACGGCGTATCGCGTCGCGTCGCGCCCGCGGCGTACGGGAAGACCTCATAACTCCCCCCCTTGGGAAGGGGGGGTTGGGGGGGTGGGGATTGGCCGTCCGTTGTGTTCAATTCAGCCATGAGACGTCCTCGTGTGCGCGATGGCAGCGGAGCAACGGGCCAACTGACTACGATCGCTCACTCCCCACCCCCCCAGCCCCCCCTTCCCAAGGGGGGAGCTAAATGTTTCCGCATTCCGAACGGCGGGTCGGCCGTTCGATGTGTGCGATTGGAGCGTAAAGCTCCCCGACGCCCAGGACAACAGGTCGTACCGAAGCGCTGACGGTTCACGGGATCAACCCCTCAAGGGACGTAAATGAACTCGTTTCGGTTCAGCATCGCCAGGGCGAAATCGACCCATGCCGCCGCTCGGGCCTCGTCGACCGATTCGGGTCGGAAACCCGGCTGAGCGAGGATCTTGCCAGCGTCCGCTTGCTTTCGCAGCAAGTCGGTTTGAGCGTCCAGAAATCTGAGCGTCTGTTCGACTTCGCTTGCCTTCGGCTCGCGGATGAGCACGAGACGATACGCACACGCGATTCGGGCAGCGTCGTTCGCCGGCGCTTCGCGAAAAAATCTTCCAGCGAGCGCCTTGGCCCGAGCGGCAGCGAAATCGCTGTTGATGAGGACAAGGGCCTGAAGCGCATGCGTACTCACCCCGCGCTGGGGGCAGGCCGTTTGCGTGTCCGGTGCATCGAAGGCGTCAAACATCGGATAGCGCACATTCCGCTTCCGGTAGAGATACAGCGAGCGCCGGAAGTGCTCCGCAGGATCCGGAGTTTCGGGCCAGAGGTCGACGACTTCAGCTTCGGTAAAGATCAGATCCTCGATCTCCTTCTCGATGGGAACCAGCACACCCGGACCGCCGGCCTTGGAGTTGAAATCGCCGGAAACCGCCAGCATGGCGTCGCGCACGCTCTCCGCATCCAGCCGGCGGCGACTCATCCGGCCGACCAATGTATTGTCAGGATCATCGGCGACGAGTTTCGGGTCGGCGTGGCTCGACTGACGGTAAGCTGCCGAGGTGACCATCAAACGGTGCAACGGCTTGAGCCGCCACTCTTGGGCGACGAGCTCAGTGGCGAGCCAGTCGAGCAATTCGGGATGCGTGGGCGCCTCGCCCCGTACGCCAAAGTCGCTGGGGGTGGCGACAATCCCGCGGCCGAAGTGATGCTGCCAGAGCCGATTGACAATGACGCGCGCGGTCAAAGGGTTATCGGGCCGGGTCAACCAGCGCGCCAGCGCGAGCCTGCGCCCCGTGGTCGCGGGCGTGGAGCTGATCGACTCGGGAAACGCCGCGGTGGAGAGCGACGCCAGCACGATTCCTGGCGGGTGAGGAGCGACCTTGGGCCCGCGGTTCTTGGGATCGCCCCGGCGATAGACAAAGACGTCGGGCGCTGACTTCCCCTGATCGACCAGCGCCATCGCATGCGCCGGGGGCCGCGGAAGCGTGCGTTCGATCTCGTGGATCGCACGTTTGAGGCGTTCACGCGTTTCGTGATCGGCGGGGTTGGCCGCCACCGCCTCGGCGACCTCTTCCCAGGAGACCTTGAGCGTCGACGCGAAGCCTTCGGCCAGCCGTTTCTGAGCCGGCGTGCGGTCCGTGGGCGGGATCGCCAGAACGGCCCGCTCGGCAGGCGTAAGCTGGGCCTGCTTCGCGTCAGTGAGCGCCTTCCGGTACGGGCCCTCGAGTGCGGCCATCTGCTGCCGCAACGGGGCCGTCTTCTCGGCGATCGCTTTGCGAGCCGCAGCGTAAGCAGCGATCTCCGCCGGAGTCGCGAGCGGTTTTTCGACGAGCTGAGAGGCTGCAAAAAATGACTGGAGTCGGTAGTAGTCGGTTGTCGGCAAGGCGTCGAACTTGTGGTCGTGGCAGCGGGCACAGGCGACCGTCAGCCCAAGAAACACCGACCCGACGGTTCCGGTAATCTCGGTCAACTCCGACTGCCGCTTCACGGCCGGATCCGCATTGCCGCCCACGACCTCGCGCGGCCCACACCGGCCGAAGCCCGTGGCGATCAACGCGTTGGTGTCGCCTGGCTCCGCCTCGTCACCAGCGAGTTGAAGCGTGACGAAGCGGTCATAAGGCATGTCGGCATTCAGCGCGTTGACCACCCAGTCGCGGAAGCGCCAGGCGTCCGGACGCTCCGCGTCGAGCTCGAATCCGTTTGTCTCGGCGTAGTGGGCAAGGTCGAGCCAGTGCTGCGCCCAGCGCTCCCCATAAGCCGGGCTCGTGAGCAGGCGATCGACGAGCCGTTCGTACGCGTCGGGACTTGGGTCGTTGAGAAACGCCTCGGCCTCGGCGGGGTTCGGCGGGAGCCCGGTCAGGTCAAACGTAACTCGTCGCAGCAGCGCCACGCGGTCGACTGCGGGAGCGTGAGGCAGACCACTCTCTTCGAGGCCCGCGAGGATGAAGCGATCGATGGGGTTTCGCACCCACCCGGCTTCCTTGACGTCGGGAAGACCCGGGCGTTGGGGAACCTGGTAGGCCCAGTGAGCGCGTTGTTCCTTGGTAAACGACTCGGGTGGAGCGACACCCTGCGATTCGATCGCAGGTTCGCCGCCCAGAACGGCAGCACACAGCAAGGAGCTCATGACGATCAGCAGAGCCGTCGTCCGAGAAACGAGCGCCATGAGCCAGTCTCCTCCCCCATTCTCGACTTCAGCGTCCTCAAGACATTCTGACCTGCGGTCCCGCTCTCTTGCAACCGCTCGATCAGCGCGTCGGCTTGATCTCGATTTCGGACAGGATCGTCCAGCCCTCTCGGCGTTTCATATCGTTGGCAAAAGCGATGGAAGGCTTGCCGGACCAAGGATCGATGATTCCGATCGCGAGTGAGTAACGACCAGCCAGCGCCTTGCATACGGGCGAGACCGACACGCGGAACGGACCGGGTTGCCACGTTCGGAGATCTACGGCTAGCGGAAGCCGCTCCGCGACCGTTCCGCGACGGTCGAGCAACGCCAGTTCGACCGCCCACGGATAATAGAACGGGGCCACCCCCTGATTCTTCCCTTCGAGCGTGACCGGCAGCGATCCGCCGCGAGTGACGGCTTCCGGGTGTCGGATCTCAGTCCACGTGAACTCGTAACCCATGCGTCGGACCATCTGTTCACAGCGTTCGCGATACTGGGGCGCCGGGTTAGCTTTGACGGCTGGGTGGTACGGCCCAAGGAACGAGAAATGCCCGCGCTCGATCATCGCGTTCGTGTGCGTGAATTCCGGCCCGAGCCAGCGATCTTCCGAGCGGAACGCCAGCTCTCCACCAATCATCGCCTTGCGCCAATTCTCGTCGCGGTGGGCGGCACGGAGGCTAGGCACGAACATCCACGGTTCGGGTCCATCAACGTCTTCGGGGAATAAATCGTCGTGGTACCCAAGGCCTTCGGCCTTGCCCAATTCACCCTTCCCGGATCGTGCCTGAACAATCTTGTGTGGAAACGCCGCCTGGTACGCCGCGATGACGCGCCGTTGCGTCTCATCATTGGCGAAGAGCTCCGTCCGAGGATAGGTGTGCCACTCTCCCCAGAAGCCGAGCAAGCCGACCTGAACGGCGGCGATCCGAGGATCGGCGTCGTAGCGCCGGCCGAGCGCGGCGACGAGCTTCTCCAGACCGGCAACGACTGCAGGGTGGTTGTAATCCGGTGAGAGTCCGCCGCCGTGGTCCTGGTAGGGCGTCAGGCGAACGCCCTTCGCCTTGACCCAATCGGGAAGCCCGAGGGGCGAACCCGGATCGTCGATGTGAACGCGAAACACGATGTGCTTGCCGCGATCTTCCGCGCGGTTCCAGGAATGCCGTTCCCACTCATCGAATTGGTAGTCCCCCTCAACGGGTTCCAGCTCACGCCAGGAGGCCCGTTGAAAGACGAGCGAGTAGGGTTGGTGCATCAGGTTCCCCGCCCCGTGGCACCAGCCTTTCAACGGATTGTCGAGCGGCCCAGGCGCGGCCGCAGGCCGGACGACGCGCTCGCGGGCGGCGGGTTCAGCGCCGTGGATCACCGCAAATGGAACGAGGGTCCCAACGCAGGCGAGTGTTCTGACGAGCCCACGCGTCATCGGAGGCCGCCTCCGAGGGTTAAGACGACGGCGAGCTTAAACCAGCTCCCGAATCAGCCGCCCTTCGTAATTGATCTTGATCGGCCGCCCATCCGGAGTGGTGTGGAACGTGTCGAGCGGAACACCGAGGCAGTGGTAGAGCGTTGCCGCAAGATCCTCGGTGTAATAAGGTGCCTCGGTGGGATGCTCAGCAAGCGCGTTCGTCTGCCCCACGGCCATTCCCGGCCGAATACCCCCGCCAGCCAGGAGGGCAATTCCCGCCGTGGACCAGTGATCGCGGCCGGCGGAGGGGTTGACCTTGGGTGTGCGGCCGAAGTCGCTCAGAGTAACAACAAGCGTCGAATCCAGCATGCCGCGGTCCGACAGGTCCTGGAGCAACGCCGAGAGAGCGGTGTCCAGTCGGGGCAGCAGCCGGGTCTTGAGCGAGCTGAAGTTGTTCTGGTGGGTGTCCCAGCCGCCATCGGTCACGGTAACGAACCGAACGCCGGATTCGATCAGGCGACGAGCGAGCAAGCACCCCTGTCCCAGCGAGTGCCGGCCGTAGCGGTCGCGCATCCTTGGGTCTTCCGTCGCTATGTCGAACGCCTTCTTGGCGCGGGGCGCGGTGATCAGGCTGTACGCCTTCTTGGAGAAGCTGTCGGCTGCGTCGAGCGCAGTCGGGCTCGACTCGATCTTGGATTGCCAGGTATCGACCGTCTCCAGAACTTTCATCCGGTGCTGGAACCGTTGCGAGTCGACGCCGCTCGGCAGCGTCACGTCGCGAACCGTGAAGCTGGGACTGGAGGCATCGCCGGGGAGAACGAACGGGTTGTACTGGTCGCCAAGGTAGCCCGCCACGCCGCCGCCGAACCGCTGGTCGATCGCCGTCCCGATTTGGATGTAGGGCGGCATGCTCTCCCGGTCCCCCTTTTCTCGCGCGACGACCGAGCCGTAGGCCGGGAACGTGAGCGCCGGGTTAAACGGGTGGCCCGTCAGCATATAGGCGTCGGCCACGCCGTGGGAACCGTTTTTGGGGTTCAACGAGCGGAGGATCGAGAACTTGTCCTGGTGCTGCGCCAGCATCGGCAAGGGGTCGCAAACCTGAATCCCGGGCACGTTGGTGTCGATCACGCCGAACTCGCCCCGGATCTCGGCCGGCGCTTCGGGTTTGGGATCGAAACTATCGATGTGGCTGATGCCCCCTTGGAGCCACAACAAAATGCACGAGACGTCCTTTCCGGTGCCGGCGGCCGTAGCGCGGGCCTGCAAGAATTGGGGAAGGCTCAATCCCAGCGCCGACAGCGAGCCGACGCGCAGGAAGTTACGCCGCGTGATTCCGTCACAGCTCCGGTTCGACCCGTGGCTCAACTGGAACATCGGATTCCCCTTTTTGGCAGGATTCGGAAGGCGAGACGACCTCATTAAGAGAAGGTCGCGCGGGCGGCAGGATGACTATCGTACCGGCTTTGAAGGAAAGTTTAACATCAGATGTGCGTGAATTGCAAGTCGGATCTCCCGGATGGTTCGATTTGCACGCGCTCCGACACTCGTCTATGGTGGAACGATCCTGAGATCACTGAATCGAGTGGGACCCAGGGTTTTCAAGGAGCCACGACATGGACTTCGGTGGCTTTATCGTATTCGGCTTCCTGGCCTGCATCTGTCTGGTCTGCGGCGTTTTCGTCACAGCCCTTTTCGTCCGCCGTTCGCCCATCCGCTGGCGTCTTTTGTACTTATGGCTCGGCAGCTTGGTGATTCTGGGGCTGTCCGGACGGTATTTGTATCAGATATATTGGCTCGATGAGAGACTGTTCATTGCCGCGGCACACGGTGATCTCGCCAAAGTGAAAGCGTTGCTGGCCGCCGGTGCGAGCCCCGACGCGACGTGGGAGGATGGCACATCCGCGATTGAGACTGCACGAACTCGGGGCCACGAGGAGATCGTCAGGCTCTTGACGAACGCGGGCGCAGCTCACTGAGTTTAAGTCATCGGCGCGGGCATTGATCGACGACCAGCGTTCAACTCGATCGCCAAGCTCGTGGCTTCGTGGCGATCGGCGCTTTGAAATAAGGCGTGGCCAGGTAGAATATCTTGTACCAAGAATTGGGAGAACCACCGTGCACAACCTGACCTTGGAAAGCGTGTCCCGTCGCCTTGAGGAAGTCGAGCGCCGCTTGAATGAGAAGGAAGCCGGCAGCACCAAGGATTGGCGCTTGGTGGCAGGCATGTTTACCGGTCGAGAGTTTTCGAAAATCGTCGATGACGAGGGCCGAAAGATCCGGGAAGCAGATCGGGAACAGGCACGCCAGGAGATCGGAGAGTGATCCATCTGGACACGGATCATTTGACCGTTCTCAAATACACCGATTGTGAACCACACGTGCGGCTCCACGGCCGATTGCTCGCCGCAGCCCCGGAATTGATCGGAAGCATTGTCGTAAATGTAGAAGAGCCGATGCGGGGTTGGTTATCGGCAATCGCAGGGAGCGAACCTTGCTGCATCAAATCACGGGCTATCGCGAACTTACAGTTCTCTTCGATTTTTTTGCCAAGCTCCCTATCATCTCAGTGAGTGCCGAGGCGGTAGACTTTTTTCACGACTCTCGCAATTCGGGCGTAAGACTCGGCACCATGGATCTGACGACGGCCTGCATCGCCACTGCCGAGGATGCCTTACTTGTTACGGCCAATCGGCGGGATTTCGAGCGCGTGCCGCAGTTAAGATTCGAGAATTGGCTCGAATAGCAAGCCCCCTCGCCGAGCGCACGGGGGGTGGTTCGCATTTTCCAATCTCGGAAGGCGGCGCTCAGCGCGTCGATGCCAGTAGCGGTCAAAAGGCCGCGTCGTTGAGATGGCTTCAGAGCCGATCAGGCGCTGTCTGGGTCAATCGTGAGATTGGGCGGGAGTGAAGTGGGCGATACCGGACTCGAACCAGTGACATCCTGCGTGTAAAGCGTTTGTCCACTATAGGTGCACTTCCCGGAAGTCTCTTGTGCATAACTATCTTACGGCAAACCGACGCATAAGGCAAGTGTTGCATGTCGTGCAAAATAGTACCCGCCGTTGTAGTATTTCGGGGCTAGATGTCGTACCGGTAGTACCCGGCGTCGAGGCTACCTGCGTTCTCGGCAGGCGCTCTATCCGATCGTCACCAGCGCAAAGAGAAAGGCCCTCCGGTTGTGACGCCGGAAGGCTCTCATGGATGTCGTCGTTGATGGCGGGTCAGATCAGGTGTTCGTGATCGGTGGCATCCAAGTCGCCGCCGTCTGCTCGGGTGAGGCGTTGTCGGTCTCCGCAGTGACTGGCGGGGGCGACGGGAAGGAACCTTCTAACAGCAGCCGTTCCGCCTCGCCGAGTTTGCCCCACATCTGGAAGAAGTGTCGGCAGTCGTTGAAGAACCGCTGCTGGATCGCGTCGTACGTCCATTCGCTTGAGATTCTGACGACCCCGGCGAATGCCACCGAACCGTTGGCGGCCACTCCGCTGACGTTGAATCCGAGAACCTCGACCCCGGCCGTGCATTGAAGTGCGTACATGGCGTAGGTGCAGGTAATCGCGAGCATCGGATCGTCTCTATTCGATTTGATGCCGAGAGCCGCGATAGAGTCGCCCCTCCATGGGTAGGCGAATGCGCCGGTTTCTGCGTTCTGTTCAGCGATGTACTCGGCGGCCCGCCGTGCGCTGGTCATCCAGTCCGGGTCCATCTCCCGCGAGAGGCTTGCCTCTTTCCACAGGGCCGGACCGTTGGGCGACTCTGGGCTGGTCGGGGATGCGGCGTCTTTCTTGCTCTTGCGTGCCGTGCTTCGTGGCTTCTTCCCGCTATTTGTCTGCGGCTTGGCCTGACGCTTCGCCATCGTAGGTTGGCTCCTCGGTATGCCTGGGAGACCATCACGTCGGCGGTCTCCTATAAAAGATACCCATGCATGGGCCGGGTGGTGACTACACGCCCGATGCCAGTTGCGCGATCACTCGCTGGGCGGTACGATGGACGTGCGACCCCGAGCAGCCCAGCGCCCTGCCGGCGGCTGTCAGAGACAGCGGCGAGTACGGTGCGATTCCGTACCTGGCGCGGAGGACGTTCGCCGCAAACTCGTCCAGTTGGCCGAGGAGGTTTTCTGCTCGCGCTGACGCTGTACGATCCACGTCAGGGCGATCATCTCGGCAGATGGTGTCAAGCTCCTTGTCGGCACGTTCGAGGCCGGCGGTGATGACGTGTTCGGCTATGCTCTTGGGGCAGTCGACCGCCACTCGAATCTCCTCGTTAGTGGGTCGTCGTCCAAGTTGGTTGGCAAGCTCCTCGGCCGCACGACACCACTTTCGACGGATGGCAGCCACGCGCAGGGGAACCACGACGATCCCGCCGCGCACGGCCGTAGCTTGGAAGCAAGCCGAGTGGATCGTGTACCGGACGAAAGCGGCAAATGGCGTCCGGCCCGGTTTGAACGTCGGGGCCAGCTTGAGTATCGCGAGGCGGCTTTCTTGTTGCAGGTCGCGCGTATCGGTGCCTGGGCGAACGTAACGGCGGGCGATGATCGTGATCAGCCCGTTGTAGTTCAACACAAGCTCATCTCGGGCGGCCATGTCTCCAGCCAGCATTCTGGTGACGAGCGCCTGCTCCTCCTCCCTCGTCAGTCGTCTGCGGGTCGTCATCGCGTTGAAGCTCCAGGGTGTCGGTCGGTGAGCCAGAGTGGGGCCAGCCTGAACCGGCCCCGGATGTGAGGTTCGGCGGTCAGGATTTCGGCGAAGTGGCCAGTTCGATCGCCTCGCGAGGGTTGATCCCGCAGGCGATGAGGTTCACGGCGGTTGCGCAGACATCAGGCGGTTGGAGTGCCGTGATTCGCTCGATCTCGGCCTCGCTGACGCGGAATACATCGAGGAGTTTGCGTTGATCTGCCGTGAGCGTGTTAGCGATGCGGGCCGTCTCGGCCGGTGTGGTCTCGGGCAACATGCTTCTCGTGCTCCAGGTGCTCGAACGTGGAATGGATGATGGATCGTGCTGAAGGTCGATAGCGTGGGCGCGTACGGCGAACGGGCCGTGCGCTGGGGACGGCTGTGGCTAGGTAGGCGCGCACGTCGAGCGCCGGCCGTTAGGGGCCTAGCCTGTCCAAAAGCGTGTTGCCATGCGTACAGATGGAGGGGACGCCTAGAGCAAGGCGACCAGAGTCTCAGGCCGATTGCAAGGTCGTTCGCGTAGGTTTGTCTCCTAAGCCGCATCGTTGCGGACAACGCCGAGAGCAACACTCTTAACGAGGTTATCGGCGTAATCGAAAGAATAGTGGACAGAGGAGTGGTGGTCAATACCCTAGAGATACTCTTAAGGTATTTCGGGTATACCTCCAGAATAGGCCATGCCTATCCATGTGGCTCACTTGAATTAAGGGTTTGGGACGTTTACACTTGCAGCCAGAGGAACCAACCACTCAAATGCGAGTCATGACCGCCGTGGCCGAACAAAAGAAATCAAAAGACGAGGGTGCCTCCTCGCGAAAGCCGACCGCGATCGCCGTCAAAGGTTCGGCCGAATGGCGGGAGTGGTTGGGTCGGGCGGCAAAACATTGTCGTGTAGACGCATCGGCTCTCGTAGACATCGCTGTAGCGAAATACGTGAAAGAGCAGGGTTTCGATGAAGCCCCTCCAGAGCGTTGACCTCGGCGCAATAAAAAACCCCGGTATTGAACCGGGGTTGTGTGTCTCGGGCTTGTCGGCCGGTCTCTCAAACCGCCACGAGGTAGGCCAGTTTCTCCAGCGCCCGTTTCTCGCGGGTGAACGCGGCTGAGAGGTTGATCCCTTCCTGTTCGGCAACCTCTCGCAGCTTGAGCGGTGTTCGACCGTCGATGCCGAACCGCGCACGGATGGTCTCAGCTTCCGGCGCTGGCAGCCGAGACATTCCCTCGGCAACGTCGATTCGCAGATCCGCCTTTTCCTGATCGTTGCGGGGTTCGACCGCTTCGCTTGACCGCGACATTCCCGCCCTGCGGAACCGCGACGGCTTGCTGCGAATCTTGGAGCGACGTCGGTCGAGTAGTTCGGCGAGAAACGCGTCACGTTCGGTGAACTCGCCGCGCGCCATGATCTCGTCCCGCGAGGGGACTCTCAGGAACTCGTCCGTCAGTTGATCGCGCACCTTCACCCACTTGCGCCACACACCGTACGAGTCCATCGGCAGGCGGACCGCGCCACCGATCTGGATCAACTCGTACCGGATCTCGCGGTGAATCCAGCACTTCACGAGGTAGGGGAACGGGAGCCAACCTGGCTTCCAGTTGTCGATCGCCTTGAAGACGGCGATTGTGCCGACTTGGATCAAGTCATCGGCCGAGACGACACGGCGAGCGTACGTGTAATCCGAGTAGTGGCGCGCCACGATGTTGATCACTGTCGGCACAAAGTTCGTCACGATGCGCTGGCGGGCTTCCAGGGAACCGCCCTTGGCATCGGTCAGTAGCGTTTCCAGTTCAGCGTGGGTCAGGTTCTCGTCGCGCTCGACTCTGCCGATGCGCTCGAATTCGTTGCGATTGATGCGGGACATGGAATCAGCCTCCCTATCAGGTCGGATGTGTGGGCGGGAAGGGGCCTACCGCGACGCGCGGCAAGCCCCCGGTGGGATGTGGCGTGTCAGTCGTCGGAGTCGTGGTGGCATCCGATGCGCGTGCCTGCGATACGGCGGGCAGTGTCGCGCGAGAAGATTGGCGACGGCGGGCGGGAGACTGGCTTGGCGGTCGGAGGCTGAACCGGCGGGAGAATGCCGATGGCACGCAAGGCTCGACAATGCTTGCACCCGAGGGGGTCGCGCCCGTCACGGACCAGAACAAAGTCAGCGCAGGTGCACTCTGCGCCATGCGGATGGAGGCTGACGTGATAGACCGGCTTGTCCTGGGTTTGCTTGCGGAGTTCGATGCAGAGCAACGCGGCGCTCGGATCGCAGGGGATGACGCGCAGCCGGTAGTCGGCCGAGTTGATCGTCAGGGTCAGTCGGCAGGTCTGCCCCGGCTTGCTGGCGTTCGTCGGCTCCAGACGGGCGGGAGCGTCATCCGGTTCGAGTAGGCCCTCACCGAACACTCGGGGTTTGGTGTGCGCGGACCGACGCTGTAGAATGGACATACGGCATGCTCCTGTGCATTCAGGGGCTTCCCGAGGGGGACCGCGCTGAGTACCAATCGGCGCGACCCCCGTTTTCATTTCGGCGCGGTTCGACCGGGAAACGTCGAGACCGGCTATAGCCGTCAACACAACGGCATCTGTCGAACCAACATCATGATGTTGGCACTGCAAACCGCACTCCGCGCGTACCGTCCACTTGCCCGCGTATCCCCGCGTTGCGTGGGGGACTGACGAGTAGCCGGAACCGGGCTTGGACGCGCGATGGCTCCAAGCCTCTTGGAATGCGTCCTAGCTGGCCGTACAGACCATGCCGGGATCTAGGCCGGTAGGATCGGACCCTACTTGCTCCAGGCTTGCGCCTGACGGCCTAGGCGATGCCTATCGAGCGTTGACTGAGCGGACCCACAACCGCGTTCCCTCCGACCGTTCGACGAACACCACCGGGCTGTTCGCTGGCCGATGGAGCACGATGTCTCGCGGTTCGACGAGGCGCGGATTCGCGAGTTCGCGATGTCGCGCTGCGATAGCTCTGAAGTCGAGTTCGGGCATGGGTGGTGTTCCTGAGTTTGGTGGCAAGGTCGGGCTCAAAACAAAAACCGACTCTGCCATCCAGACGGACGGATTCCGGAATCGTGACAGACCAGCATAAAAAAATCCTGTAGAGATCGTCACTCGTGCACGCGTAGTGTGAAGCCGGGCGTGCGGCTGTGGGCATGCGTGCGCGCGGGTGCGGCGGGTAGGTCAGTCTGGTCCGGCATCGGCGAGGCGGTCAGGGTCGCGCGTGGGCGCGTACGGGCGCGGGGAGCCCCCCAATCGTGCGGGCGCATCATTGATATTCCTCTAGAAGTTTTTATTGCTCCCAGTAAATCGCCCCTTCCGCCCAATGCCTGTCGTTCACCCATGCTTAACAGTTAATTGGATTCCAGAATTCTTGAAATTTTTTCCGGAATCTTCCGAACAAAGTGCCAACGGTCGGCGTCTACCTTATAGTGGACGGATGTCCAAAGGCAGTTTCTCTCTCGTCAGTTGGAGCAAGTCAGATGAACGGTGATGTCTTCCAGCCCGGCAACGTTGCGACTCAGTTTCAGCCTTCTCGCCCCGCCCCCCGCCCGACGCTTCCACGCTCAACGTTCAGCATGGCGGGATTCGCCGACACTCCGCTCGGCCGACGTGCCACGGCCCAACAGCCGATGTTCGCGCGTGCCCAGGCGCGGGTCGCATCAGGGGAATACGACCCGTACGGCAGCTTCAGGGGTACTCCGGCAACCCCACAGACGACGGTGACGCAGCGAGCCCAGATGGGCCAGCCGGTCTCTCAGGCTGCGATGGATGCCCATCTCGGCTCCCTGATGCAACGTCCGCTCTTGCCGCAGGCCGATCTCCGCGCACAAGCCCAGGCGTTCAACCGCACCGAGGCGGCTCCCGGTGGCTGGCAGAAGATTGCGCAGCAGGAGCGTGGCGCTGGCGGGTTCGTCGGTCCACCGTCGCCGGCACAGCAGAGGGCTCAGTCGGTGCACGATCAAGGTGTGGCGGCGTACTGGAATCGGACTCAGGGTGGCCCAGGCCCGAACGCCGCCAACGCGAACAGTCTATACGCCCGGTTGATGTCGGGTGAGCAGCTACACGGCGACATCGGCCCAGCCCGCAACCTCGGCGAGTTCCAGGCGCAGGTCCAGATTGGCCGCGACGGCAACGGGATTTTCGGCAGCCCGATCCAGCCCACCGGCCGAGAGGGCGGATTCAGCGATGAGGGCATCCTGCGTCTCGGGGATTCCCCTTTGGTGAACGCGGCCGGTTTTCGCTCGGTTCCGCCTGACAATGTGCGTGAGGGGGCGGGCAGGCCGGACGTCGCAACGGCGCTGCGCGAGAGGGGACTCATACCTGCTCCTGTGCCACCGCCCAGTGTTTCGGTGGCTCCCAGGGCGTTCTACCGTTCGGAATTCCAAGATCCTGGTCAGGACATCTTCGATCGTCAGCCCGACTACACCAACATCCCGTCCAAGGGGGCGCATGGTGTCGCGTTAAACCCGGCGCACGCGGCTCGGATTCCATCGTCGGACGGTGGCGGGGTCATCGCCTACGGCAACCGGACGGTGATGCGGCCCCAGCAGGCAGCGCGACCTGGCGGCGAGTTGCTGGCCGCGATCCACGGTGGGGCGGTCCCAGGAAATGCGTTCTCGCCGGCCGCCATGGGGCTATTGCCGGCAGACTTCCAGCAGGCCAGGCGAGAGCAAGCCGAGAATCACGCGGCCGAGGTGGCGTACAAGCAGGCGCTGGCAGGGCACCTAAACGCTCAGGCCACGAACCTCGCGCAACTGACCCCGGCTCAGGTGGCCCACATGAACTCCGAGACGGAGAAGAACCGCGCAGAGGTGGCCAATCTCACCCCGGAGGATCGCAAGGCGTACTGGGCAATGATCGCCGCCGGCCGCGACCACCGCGATGCCATGAGTACCCTCGGTGCGGCTGCCGGTGCAGGGATGCTTCCCCCAAGGGCTGGGGCTCAGGGTCAACCGGAGCCTCAACAGGTTGCCGTCGTACCGCCCCCACCTTCGGCACAGCCGGTCGTGCAACCCGTTGGACAACCGGTCGCCAACCCGGTGCAGCCGAACCCGGCGGCTCCGCCGAAACCGAAGTCTGCACCTCCCGCGTTCGAGTCTGCCGAGGAGCGGCGGATTCCCCCGCCGGTCGATCCGTGGTACGTGCTCGGCGATGCGGGCCATAAGGACTTCTTCACCAATCCTCTGACGGGTAAGCCGTACAACAACCTCTCGGACGTGCTCCAGCGATTCCGGACGTCGCTCCCGCAGTTCGCAAACCCGCTGGAGGCGGCCAAATCCCCGCTTGCCCAAGCTATCGGCAACATCCTCGAACGCGATCCCGCGATGATGCAGGACTACCAGAAGTTGGTGAAGGAACTCACCTACGACCCCGACGCGACATGGCGCGACCGGGAGACCCTCGCTAACAAGGTCGAGGCACGAAAGAAGGACCGTTCGCGCCTGCTCGACAGTGCGTTGTCCGGGTACTTCTTCACGTCTCCCGAACAAGATCTGGCGAAGCAGCGCGGGAACCTGGATCTGCTCAGGGCCATCATGTTCGGGACAATTCCCCAGTGAGCCACGTGGACGCTCCTGACGAGAGTGGCCAGGTGCGGACCGGCAGGGATGCTGGCCCCCTGGCAAGTTGATTCAGACGGAAGCCACCCTATGAACCGCTCGCACCGTGACTCCCTAGAATTGAGCGCGTGGAGCCCCTGGCCGCTGAGACGTTTCGTGGTCGCTCTCGCGCTCCGGAACGCTGGACGGGGCCAGGTAGACGCCCAAACCGTGATCGACCGATGCCGCGGCGCGGTCGACCCTGAAGCGGTATGGGCTGCCCTACTATCGTCGGACGAATCTCTGCTCGCGCTGGCCCGGCGGTTCCCGGTCATCCGGAGCTTAGGTACGCGATTCGAGATAGTGCCAACGGCTTCCGCTGACTCTCGACGGGCCGGTTCTTTGCAGGTCCGCGCAGGCATCGAACGGCGTTCCGCGTAAGGGGTTGTGCGGTTGTCATTGGGGTGGAGGAACGGCCGATGTTCATCAGGAAGAAGACCGTCAGGGGTCACACGTACTATCAGGTGGTGCGCACTGTATCGGTCGCCGGCAAGACACGTCAGGTGCTCGTCGTGGCCCTCGGGCGGTCGGAGTCGATCGGTAAGGCGCGATTACGTGCGAAGCTGAAAACCATGGCCCTTAAGCAGCGTCTTGAACTCCTCGGAGACACCGCAGCCGACCGACGCGAGCGCAAGAGGCTCGACGCCTGGATCGCGAGGTTGGAGCGAACCCTGGTGACGCTCGATGGCATCTTGGCATCCGGCAAAATACCGGTATGGAGCGGCGCGAACCGGGAGCCACTGCCGGCGTAGGGCTTGGCGGCCTCGGCCTTCCAGTTGCGTCGTGCGTCGATACTATCCCCACGCATTCTTCTATTTGGGTCAACCGTTGCCCTCATGGCAACGGTTGCCCAGTGAGCTTCTTGAAGCTTCGTGAACTCGCCCGCGAAGTCCAAGCCGAGACATTCGCAGGCCCAGCGGACCACAGGCCCAGACCCTGCCGTCTTCGTCGCGAATCTAAGCTGTCCTGTCACGTCAGCCTATACCTCCGTGTACTCTCTGTACGGGAAACCACAGTGTACGTACGCCGAGGCACACCATGGAGCCATCGTCCGCACCTCCGCCGCCACAGCCACCCGGCGGCACCGTCCTGCTCACGTTCCATGATCTGATGAAGCGGTGGTCTGTCTCCCGAGGCACTGTCCACCGCCTCGTGAAGTCCCATCAACTCCGCGCGACGCGGATTGGCAGTCTCGTCAGGTTCCGCATCGAGGATGTAGAGCATTTCGAGGGTGGCGTGAAGAAGAAAGCCGTTGCTCCGGCTCCCGTCGCCCCGCCGCCGCCAATTCCGATCGTGAAGCCCCCCGATGTGCCGCCGGTTGAACGCCCGAAGCCGGTCCCGCCGCCGGCCCCGAAAGCTACGGCAAGGCCTCCCAAGCCGGCCCCTGCCCCTCGGCAACCTCGCCGCCGGGAGAAGCGCCGTCCGTCTTCCTTTGATCTGTCAAAGCTCAAGGATCGCCTGGAAGGAGATGACAACCATGAATAAGTTTCTGGACGTGGCGTTCAGTTGGAAGTCTATAGCCTTGCTGGCTCTCTCGCTCGCAACCTTCGTCGGTATCAGCGTCACGGAGGCGGTCTCGACAAACCAGTGGCTCATCAACTGCTACCGGGATATTTACGACGAGATTTCGTGGAGAGTCATCGCCAGGAAGACGGATACCCGTTGGTTCTTCGGCATGATGCAGATGAAGGGCGGTGTGCGTGCGACCGTCCATTTCAAAGATCCGGCTCAACCGCCGATCTCTGGCTTCTACGACCGCAAGACTCACGATCACCTGTACCTGAGCACGCTGGATGTCAAGACGCAAACCGTCACGTCGGTTTGGATACCGGACACCAGCGTCATGTTCGTGGAGCTTCGGCATCCGCCTGAGACCGATAACTCAGCGCCTTAACGGACGTTATTGCCCCCGAGGTTCGCCGACGCCGCCGACCGAGATCGCGCCCAGACCGCTGACCGAGCGTCAGGCTGAGATATACCGTTTCATCTTCGATCAGACTCGCAAGAACGGCTACCAGCCTAGCGTCCGCGAGGTCTACCGGAACTTCGGATTCTCATCCCCAAACGGCCTGATGACCCATGTCCGCGCCTTGCGCTCCAAGGGTTGGGTTGGTGGGGATGGGCTGCGCTCGCGGGGGATGAAGTTTCTCTACACGCCGGACGGTGAGCCGTTCAGTGGATTCGAGGGGTGCAGACGAACGGAAAGCACTGTTCCTTGAGGCCGGAAATACGCCGCTATCATAGGCGGCGTTTTCGATTGTCAACCTGTTTGGGCCATTCTCCAATTAAATTGGGAATAGGCCCTTGTATTTTGCCTTCACAAAATCTACTTTTACAGCATGCCCGCTCATGACTGGCGGGTATTGGGTCTCGGTGGTAGCCTGCCGCTGCGCAGGTCGAGGTCGTTTCTGCCCATCTTTACCGGCGTTCTCGGTTCGGTTCCATAGGCTCAACTTCCAAGGTGGGCCATGACTGATTCTTTGCGCGCAGATTATGTCTCACGAATCGGGCCTCCCGATGGGCCGATGTCGTTTGACCCCAGTTTGCAGACCGTATCCGTGTACGGCGAATCTGGCCCTGTGTCCGTCGGCGCGGCGTGGCCGATTGGATGGACGGTGTACCGCGGCGCTCTCGCGACCCTGTTCCGCATGGAAATTCGAGGAACGGAAGTGCCTGGACTGTGGGTGTGCGACGAGCGCAGGTTTCGAGACCTAGCCGGTGTCAGTCGCCGGCCGATTCAAACTCCTTCTTGAAGGCATCGAACAGCGAGTGTCCCAATTCGTTACCGTACCGTGCGACCAGGTTCCGCTCGACTGGATGAGCTACGAGTCTCTCGATGTGATCTTCTGCGAGACCAAGGGCCGAAGCCTGGAAGCGTGCGAACCGAATCTCTGCCGACATGACCGCATCGGCGTTCGGGTACGAACGGTAGTCGTGATAGTAGGCCATGCACCGCACGCACTTGGAGACCAGGATGGCGATTTCCCCTTTGACCGCCATTGGTGCCTCTCCTAAACGGCCGTAAGCTTTGCTCCTGCGGTCAGTCGAAACGAGCGGCGAGGCGCCTGGAGTTCAGGACCAGACGCCTCGCCGCTCGGCCCATCGTCATCTGCCTGGGCGGTCTCGACTGTAGCGATGCGGCTCACGTGTTCGCAAGATTGTTGTCGTAACGTCAGCAGAGTTTGAAGATCGCGCACTCACACGCCTGTTCGAGTGCTCTGATTCACGCTTCCGCGAAATCTCTATCTCCTGTGACTTCCGCGATGAGAGGGACTGGCGCCTGCTCGATTACCTGGACGCTCGGCCATCAAAGAGGATAAACAACGAGACTGGTTGAAGCGATCGTGCCGGTTCTGCCGATAAAGAGTTTGCCTCATTCGTTCCGAGTTGAACCCGCCGGGGAAGCCCTACCTCGGCGGGTTTCTTACGCGCCGTGAGCCCCGAGGTCTGGTGTTGGGATTCTCTCGATACCAGCCGATTCTTCCAGTTCTCTCCCGGCGCGAGCCAGGAGCGACGCGGACGCTGCGACCGAATGGTCTTGGAGAACCCGACGCTCGTGCTGCTGGGAACGCGCCTGCTCCAGCGCCCGGTTCCAACCTCGGCGTTGAAGCTGACGACGAGGGCTGGGTTCAGACCAGATCATTCGTGTGCGGTATCACTCAAGTCGAAGAACTGCCGGCCGTCGCATACCCATAGTCCTGGCAGTTCGACTCCCCCAACCACGAGGCGGAACAACATCGCCTTTTCGCCGCGATACTGAGTCCAGCCCCGGCCCTCGGCAACCCCGACGGGAGAGACATCGGAATCGACGAACACCGCGACGTTTGTCCAAGCGTAGTCCATGAGCATTGGACCGTCCGTGGGTCCGAAACGAGAGTAATAGATTGCGCGTAAAACATTCATAGTTAGTCGGCCTCCACATGCAAGTTTACCGAAATCCGATTAAACTTGCGACAGCCTGACCCAGTCAGCGGCGCAACCCGCGCCACACGCGGGGCTAATGCGCCTCGCCGAGCAAGCGAGCCGAGCATGCGGGCAGCCGGAATCGGTGAGCTTTCCCGTAGCGGTTGTGGTGCCTGAACTCCTGACACTTAAGGATCAGACGTTCACATTGGTGGCATGTCGCGCAAACGATGGCCCCCTCCGCGTGGATTCCACCTCGTCGAGACCACCCGCTACGTCGGACGGTTTGAGGGGTTCGCCCTTCATGCGATCCATCGGCTTGAGGGCGGGAAGACATGGATGCAGTGGACCGATCGCACGGAGCCCGCCTGCCTGGAAAGCCCGGTATGCCATATCTACACCGACAACGTGACGCACTTCCTCGGCGTCGAGGGCCTATCGGGCAATGTCGAGATTCGGGCGTGCTGTGATCCGGACACACCAAAGCCCCCGCCGGCGCATAGCTGCGCGAACTTCATGCCGGAGCGCCCGAGACAGTGAGGAGGGTTACCTGGGTTTCGGGGGAGCAGTTGCCTGGCGCACTATCACCCACGGACGAGTCGAGGCGTACGCGTATTCAAGCGCCCGTCGACCGTGGAATGCTTCCAGCTTCCTGTAGGCATCCTTCCGAACCAAATTGTGCGCGGCACGAGCCTTGAGCGTTAACTCAGCCTCCGGAGACGCCGGACGGAGATCCCAGGAGCCGTCTGGCCTCCGAACCGGCGTTATCAGATCGTCATCTCCGTACCCACACCGACGCTCTGACATGAGCAGCAAGACCGAATAGAAGTGTTCGCGAGCGCGATGGTAATCCGCGCGTTCCCGGCAGCAAGCCCACCGACGCTCTACGCCGAGAGCAGCGGCCGCCACAGCCACCGCGATCATCCACCGCCGGGTTGTCATTCGGGGGAGGGGCATGGTTTCACTCGCTCACCGTGAGCGCCGGCTTACTACCGCCCCGAACAGAAAACCACTCGGCGTAACAGTGCCCATCAATTTCGACGCTAATCCTGGCTTCGTCCTTGATGCGGACAGGGAAATCCGCCTCTTGCCCCGGTGGTAAGCGAGGGAGTTCCCGTTGCCCCTCGGGAAAGACTACGCGCACCCGAGACAACGGGGCGGAGCGGTGATTGATCACCCGCACCGTGGCCCACCGGCTTCGCTCACATCGCGTCTCGATCGCTGCCCAAGCAGCACAGAGCGTTGCGATCACACCCACAGCAATCATTAGCGTTCGGATGCGGAATCGCGGTAGGCGCATGGCCCAGGCCCTCCAGGTGCGGCAACTTTCGCCGTCCCTCGAATCTATCCGGCGTGGGTGCGATCGTCGACCCCTGGTGTGCATCTCGACTGCTTATTCGCCTCTCGGACGACGATGGACTTAGAGCCTATCTCAGTAGGCGGGTTCCGGTCTTGAAAACAAGTCGTTTTTCGCCCTACTGAGATAGGCTCTTAGGTATACTGAATTCGGGGTTGCAGTTTTTCGTCAATCGTTGACAATGCGGCCTCTCCCAAGAGTTACGGTCCGCAAGCCCTTGACTTTTTACTCCGCGCGATCAACGCTGAGTGCGCCGCCCTCGTCCGTAGTCTATCTGAATATGCTATTAGCGTGTTCAGATGATCCTGATTGCCAGCCCGGTGCGGTGGGACGAGAGATGCGTGATTACGACATACGTCTGGCTCTACGAGAGAGGCTCCAGCTTGAGCATGCTGGAGAACCGGACACCCTCATCGTAGAAGAGCTCGGACTGCGCGAAGGTGAAGCGCGGGCAGACCTCGCCGTTATCAACGGTTCGATTGCGGGCTACGAGATCAAGAGCGAGCGAGACACGCTGGATCGTCTCCCGCATCAGCGAGATGTCTACGAGCAATGCTTTGACGCGGTAACGCTGGTGGTTGGAAACCGCCACCTGTCGAAGTCGCGCTCGCTGATCCCGAGCAGATGGGGAATCCTTGTCGCCACTCAAGTTGATTCAAAGGTGGAGTTGCGCGTTGTCCGAAGTCCGAAACGCAATCGAAACGTCCGCCCCGAGTCTGTGGTTCAGCTTCTTTGGAAGGACGAAACGCTGAGCGCCCTGCGAAAGATCGGGTGCGCTGAGGGAAACCGAAATCAGCCGCGGCGCACCTTGTGGGCTCTCCTCGTCTCCAATACCTCGGCTGATCAGTTACGTAAGATCGTCCGCGAGGCCCTTAAGGCGAGGGGACAGTGGCAAGCTGCGAAGCGACGAGTTCGAGGTAATGGTTCGTTGCCCACTGCCGCCACTGCTGCGGACCCCCAGTCGAACCTGGAGTGGTTGCTCTCGCTTGAATCTCCTGATCACCCTGGCTGAAGTTAGGGCCGGCAAATTCCGACCGGGCCACGAGATCTTTGCAGATGTCGATGATCTGACCGTGGCCGAGCGGGTGAGACGTTGTCGCAAAACCGCGCCAGACGAAGAATTGGTCGTCGAACGAGTATCGCAGATTAACTGAGATGTTGGCCTGTCCGGTGAACGGCAGGTTTGGATGACCAATCGCGTAATCACTGTAGGTTGGAAGTCGCGGCGGACGCGTGCCGCCGGTAACGACTGACAGCCACGCTGTCCACTCTTTACGCGGTAGCTTTGACCACGTCGCCTGTGGTAGGACCGTTACGGATTCCGGAAAGGAGCCAGCGGCGACAGTGAGAGTGCGCCATGCAGTTAGGTGTGGCAGCAATAGCATCGCCGATCTGGCGTTCTGAGCAAGCAACGCTGACGGCGTGGTGAAGACCGACCCGAAATCAAGAATCAAGTCGGCATCCGTCGGAACGATATGCATAAACGTCAACAGCCTATCAATCGCACTTAACTCACTGGCGCCGAGTTCCATCCGATCCAGTTCGAGTCGTAGAGCCATTCCACGCTGATCTATGGCAACGACGCGCTGAACTGCGGTCTGGAAGGCGGGGCTTCTGAGCAAGGACGTCACTGGGATTGCTGGAGTGCTACGCGATCGCGTTTCGGCGAAGAAGTGGTCGACCACATGAGACCCCGGAGACACAAATGGGGCGTTATCTCTCCATTTCAGGTCGACGAAAGATCGGCGGTGCTGACGCGAGCCCGCCAACATTTGGGCCGTCTGTGTCAAATGTTTGGCTTCAGTCGACTTTGCCGTTGGCGGGACAACCTCGATAAGCGGAGTCACCACGTCCCCGGTTAACGATTTGGCGTGTTGGAGCGACCAGAAATCGCCCTTCTTGCCCTTCAGGATTGGGACATAATGTTTATACCCAAACATTGAGCATTCTCCTCGTAACCCAACTCGTCCTCGCGGTATACGTTTTGTCGGGAGAATTGAGTTGGATGGCATGAGATTACCACTACGGATCTATCCTGGGAATAGGGTTGCCGGAAAAAGCGGATTCCAGGACGTCAACGCCCACAAACATAGAACGGCAGAGACAGTCCCATTTAGGACCACCCCTGCCGTCTCGATCGGCGTTCGCGCTATCGCGGTCAGTGAGTTCGGTTATCACCCAATTCTAGGTGGTAAGTTGATCAGTCCTTCTTGCCTTGACCTGACGGAGTAATGATGGGCAATGGAGGCGGAACAGCGGCCGGCGCAGGGGTGGAGCCATGCTGGAAATCGACCACTTGCACCGTATGGATCTGAATCGGCAGCGTGGGCGCTGGAACCGCTGATCCGGGGGCTGATGAGCCTTTTTGATCGAGCCCGTCTGAGCCCAACCGTTTATTCTCCACGATGGTCTCCTTTGTTACTGCGAAACACCGAAGATTCAGCGAGGGCGTCGAGTCTACTTCGAGGAATTACCGGAACCTCCTGTCGTCGCGCTGTTTGGCGTTGAGGACGATTGGCTTGCTTGCCCAGGCCCCGAAGTAGGCAACGGTGGTGGGACTGCCGAAGGGGTTGCGGATGCGCCGCGTTGCTCACCTGGAGTTGTGGCGCGAGTTTCTCTGTTCGTCATGCGGTCTCCGATGTTGAGGGCACAGAATAGCAAGAGCGAGAACACGCCGGTCATAAAGAAACCGAGAGCCCAACGGTTGATTTGACGCGTCAATTCGCCCCACGCGTTTTCATGTTTCGCTTCTAATTTCCTAAACGAAATCGTCCAGGGAGAATCCTCCGGCAGGAACCCGAAAGAGGACTTTGGCAGTGGCGTTCCTTCTGGTAGGTGCTCTTGCCTTATTTTGTGATTGTGATCAAGAATCTCGCGTTGCCTACTCCAAGATGACTGGCTCATAAGGAAAGAAATCAACATGAGACAGAGCGTAATTCCAAATAGGAACCATGCAATAACCAGCCATGTCAACGTCGATGGCTCAGGATGACTCGCCAGTTTTTCGATAAAAAGGACCGATAGTCCAAGTGCGGCCGTCGATAGCGTGATCAGGTGCGTATCGAAGCTCTTGACCGCCTCACCCTCGCCGAGGATCAGCGCTTCGCGTTCACGAAAGTAGTAGTCGTGGGCCTTGAAAGCGAGTTCCGCGAGCGAGAGCGCTTCAGGTGAGACCTGTTGAGGCGTCTCAGCTGGGGGTGCTCCTGTGACGAGTGGATCGGCTGTCGGTGTCGGCTCTTGATCCATTTGGCGCTTTGATTTGTACGGCGGGACCGCGAGACAGTGGCAACGACTGCCATTCGCTGAACCCATGCACCGTCCGTGAACGTGGGGCCATTGCTGGTCACCCTATCACACGCCAGGGTTTTAGGCAACTTTTTTCGTCGACCGCGCGTTGTCCATCATCGGAACGATGGAAGTCGAAACCAGTGGGGCCGCACCAACCCTCTCGGATCAGCACGGCCCCTTGTTCGGTGCTCGGCGGCAAATCAACGTTTCTCGGGCCTACCCGCGCGGCCGCCCGGCGCCTCATTCTAAGTCTACCCACGATGCATTCATGCGGGCATGAATGTGGGCGGACAGACCTGAAATGCCTCGCGTGATGTCCGCATCCCAGAACTCCCAGCACGAGATCGTTCCGCAGTCCAGTCAGGCTTACAATCTGCAATCTTCGTCGTGGACTCACAAACTTTTCCTCGTCGGGTTGACGCAAGCCCCGAGGCATTGGTGGCTTGCCAGATTGGTCGGTGGCTGTCGCCTCCCTCAGTCTTCAGCCCGGCTCTATGGTTCAAGTTGATTCAGTGGGTTTCTGGAACCTGAGTCTGCGCCTTGCGTCGTGCTTTTCGGCTGGCGCTTGAGCCCGAGTACTCGATAACCCTCGATAACGCGATAACGTAGAGTACACGGAGTACAGGACAGAACGATTACGAACTCGATTCCAAGCGTTTCATGGGCGTGAAATCGCGTTTCATTCAGTTGGAATCGCGATAAATCGCCAAATCGACGTATTGAAGCGTCACGGCAGCGTCAGGCATCGGACGCCCATGTCACACTCTGGAAAGCCCGAAGTCAAGTCGTAGTAGCGGATAACCCGAATAAAGCGGCACTCCACTCTTGCGTCAACAACTCTTGCAAGATTACCATTCACTGACGCTAGAGCGCCGCATTGATTTGGAGTGCATGCATGCCAGTTGACAAGGCCGTTCCCGCTCGACGTCGCGAGCGACTCAGAGAGACGCTTTGGCCCGGTTCTGGGTCGCTGATCTGGCAACGATCAACGAACCTTGGCTTCACCACCGTCCCAAGGTTGCTTCCGCTCGTCCTGCATCTAATCCGACGTCTTACCGAAAAAGGCGATCCGACCTCGGTATACCTCGACTTGTGGTGTCGGAGCCACGACGAGGGGATCGTGTCGATAGTCGATGAGGAGCAGTGCGCGTATGCAGCTGGCTACACGGGCACTCGCGCTCTTCGGACTTGGCGGGAGCACGTTGGGAAGCTGGCGGACCTTGGTTTCATCCGCGTTAAGCGGGAGGGTAACCGTGAAATCGGGCATGTCCTACTCGTAAACCCACTCGCGGTTTGCTCTCGCCTGCACGCGGAAGGAAGGGTCCCCGAGGAGTGGTGGGTGGCTTTCGCAAGCCGAGCCAGCGAGATCGGTGCGACAATACCGTCTCCTCTGTCAACCTCCGATAATGTCCAGGCCGAGTCGACGGGCAACCAGTCACCTTAGATCTTGTTAGCCCGCGCTTCCAAATCAGAGGCCCGGCACCCTCGCGGGTCGCTTGTAATTACTGGTGTTAGTATGCCGACGTTTATAGATGAATCTGGAGATACTGGTAGCGTAGCGAGTGGGGGCAAGCCCTATTTTCGGCTCGCGGCGGTTTGGGTCCCTACACTCGATGACGCCGATGGTTTTCGGAAGAAGATCAGGACGATTCGGCCCCAGTTGACTCTGAAATCCACGTATGAATTTAGGTATGCAAATACATGTCAATCGAGTTATCGTGATGCGTTTTTCGCGGCAGCAATGAGTCAAGAATTCCGATTCGCAATCGGGGTTGTAGATAAAACGGATAAATCATGGTGCTGTGCCACAGGATCCGCGATACACTGGGGGTGCGCAGTCGAAGTCGCGGCCCTTCTTCGCCCGGTGTATTGCCAGGCCGAGGAAACGCGTGGACGCCATTTCAAGGAGCAAGTAGTCGTAGACGACAACTCGGACTCCGAGTATCTTGCCATCTTGAAGCAGCAATTCGGCGGCCTACGCAAGGGCCTACCGTTGGTCGGGAAGGTAATGTTCCGAAATTCTAAATCAGACGAGATGCTTCAGCTCGCCGATATGGTGTGTGGGGCCGTAGGAGACGAGGATGATCGAAGGTGGTACGATCGAATAGCAGATCGGCACTTGCTATAAACCGAAACAGGGCCAGCGGTTGGCAACCGCTAGCCCTGCATGAATTCGGTCGCACAAAGCTCGGCATAGCCGCGCCCTGTTCGGGACGGGTCAATGGCAAGTTATTAGCCGCTTTGACGGCACCCGCCCGTGAGTGCTACGACAGAGATTATCGTCTCTGGTTTCCATTAAGTCAAACCTTTTTTCTGGCACGCACAACGGGATAGTGGGCGATCCTCCGTCGCTGCCTCGCCTTGTACGTAGTAGATGTTGCCTGGCGGGTTCACTTCGTCTTCGTGACCCCAGGCCCTCTCGGTCGTCGCTTCCAAAGCAAATGGACCGCGCCAACCCCCTCGGATCAGCACGGCCCCTTGATCGCCTCGGATTCGAGTTAGGCGCTCGCACCTCTTGGGCAGATAGGGCGAGGGACGCGCGGACGGCTTGACGAGATGCCAACCCGTCAACACCTTCCGACGATTCGAGTTATGCCCTTCCGCGCGGCTTCCGTCTACTTCCGAAGCCGCGCGATGCCAACCGTCAATCACTGGGCCTAACCTGTCGGCTTCCGCGCGCTCTCGGTGTGGCGTTCGCTCCTTCGAGTGACCCGGAACCCGGCTCCCCGGCACTTCCTGCACACCCACGGCGGGATGCCCGGTAGCTTGTCCCTGTCGATCGCGCCGGCCCCTTGGCACTCCCGGCAGGCCCTCCAAAACTTCGGGTGCGCGGCCGAGTAGAGAAAGTAGATCGCATACGTGTAAGGCCCGTACCTGCCTAGCTGCTCGCTGGCCTTCAGCAGGAGGGACTCGCTTCCGCTGACATACTCAATCCGCCTGTGCCGATTCCGCCGGAACGCGAGTGCCTCCTGGTCGAACAATGGTCGCCTCGCTTCGGCGATACGGCTGCGGACATCACCGCACACGGTCTCCAGCCAAACTTGATCGGGCAGCTTCTCCTCGGCCTCGTCTTTCTCCAGATCCCTCACTCGGCCGCCAGCCATCCTGACCCACCGACTTGTGATCTGAGGCAGTTTCCGCTTGTTGTTGCTCATGATGTTGATAGCGACGCGGGCCGCCACCGATCAACTCGGCGGCGACTACGCGCAGCTCCTCGGGTTGGGTTTAGAGGGCAGGGTCCGACATAGACGGTACTTTCCGTCGCTGTGCGCCGTGACAACGTAGCGGCGGCGACCCGCCGAAATCGGGCGGGGAAGGATACTCCAGGAGCGGATCGGGGATTCGGCTCGGCTGGCGGCCTGCGTTGCTACTCCGTCTTGATCTTGAAGCCATCGCCGTTGCAGTTGGCGCAGGGGCCGCCCTGGTCGGATTGGCCCGTCGAGTCGCACTCGCCACAGAGAAGCCACGCCTGGGGGTGCGAGATGGAGGTTACCCCATAGACTTTGCGGGCCATGGCGGTCGAAGAAAGGCCGTTCTTGAGACGTGCCGAGTTGGAGGCGATGCGAATCTTCTTAAGCTCGTGGAGATGGTCCTTCATCTTCCGGTAATCAATCGCTGCCGCGTCGAACGCTTCCGGGTTCCGCAACTTGGACCGGATTGTAGAACACTCTCTCTCGACCCACTCCTGGTCGTTCATCTTCTGGATAGCTTTGCTGCGCTCAGTCTCGACGATGCTTCCGTCTGCGCGCTTGACCTTGCCATCTGGTGCCGAGGTTTCCTGGGCGATCGCGTCGTTGACCTTCTCGCCCGAGCCAACCCGCTCAACCACCTTGGATCGGGCTTGCGGGTCGGCGATCCGAGCGACGGAATCGAGGTCCGTCTTGCCTGCGCCGTTGTCGGTCAGCGTGCCAACCTCTTCCTCGGTCAGCTTCGTCGTGATGCGCATGTCGCGTTCAGCGTCCGGCCGGCTTGTGCCAGTCAGTTCTTGATACGCCTTGATAGCCCCATAAGCCGTCCGCTTGGGGGTAGTCTCGGAATCGGCGTGCTCGCCGTCGTTCCTGGACACATTCGTGTCGCCTCCGTCGAAGGCGTTCCGCTCCGCTTTCAGTTTTTCCTCAAAGAGCTTCAACCAGACTCGCCGAGCGGCATCCTTTTGCTTCTCGGTGAGTTTCTGGCGGTGGATATTCTCCGTGGCCTTCAACACATTCGCGTATTCGTCCGTGATGTCGCTGTAGACCGTCGCCTTGATCTCGTCGTGCCCAAGAGACTTGACAGCTTTGACACGTCGTCTCCCGTAGATAAGGTCGTATTTGAATCGACCGGTCTTCCGGACCCCGATCGGGTGCAGGAGACCCTGGAACCGAATTGACTGAGCCAATTCTTGGGCCTCAGACTCCCGCTCCGCCTCGCGTTCCAACCGCTTGGGGTCTTTCACCTTGCCTTTGGGAAACGCGCGTGCTTTCGGGATCTCGATGTCTCCGATCTTGATGGTCGTAATCGTCGGTTCCACGGTGCCTCTCCTCTGCGATCCCTGAGACAATTCTGTTCGCACGTACACAGTGCCAACAGTGAACTCTACAGTGCCAACGGTGAACGGTCAACAAAAAATACTTCAGACTGAAGTATTTCGCCTGAGGCGCGCGTTGCTGGTTGGAGCCGGACGGGCGTTTGGCTGGAGCCCCAAGGTCCAAACTGGCGAAGCGAGACAAGATGCACGAGAAGCTCCCCGGAAAACCATGAGACGGACGGCGCGAGGCGACTCGCGAGATAGGACATTCGCCCGAAAGTAAGCTCAATCCCATCCCAGTTTTCTGCGTCGATAGTAAATCACCCATTGTGCCGTAAAACTGATAAGCGATGGCTGATAGTGATCTACTAGGCCGCTATTGGTAGTTCTTTACGTCTCGATGGAGAAGCAAGGGAACGACTAAAAGGTCAGGAGAACTCCGGATCTCCACGGCGCCTTGCCCAAGTACAGCAGGGGTACGTAACTGGCCAATTGTAACCAATTTGGTTACAAATACTTAACCCCTTAACCGGCCATGGGTTAGCCCCCTTCTATAAACGGGTCATCCGAGTCGGCCCGAAAACCATCGTATTAGGCCGCCGAGTCACCATGGCGCCTCTGGGACGACTTCATCCGAGAACTCGTCCGCCATCATCCGGTCCGACGCGAGATACGTGGCCCACGCGCTGAAGGCATCCCGCGCCGCCAAGCAGTTGCGGATCACGCCATCCGCCTCGGCTCTCGCAATCTCCGTGGGCAGGCCGACCTGATCAACCATGACCGCGACCATTTTGTCTCGCCGGGTGTCCCAGATGCTCGGTACGGCCCGGTGGGTCGCGGTGTGCTGCCAATCCCGCCGATGCCGGCGCTCCGGCCGCTTCGTCCACAAGCCGCCGTCTCGATGTCGGTGGCCAGCACCACGCTTTTGGCGTTTGTCGTTGTTGGGAACGCTGAGCGACGGTGCGATCACGCGTACGGCGTCGAGGAATTCGAGCTTGAGATGCCGCTGCGCGAAGTCCAGGGCGTTCATGTGGCCCCGGCACTTGTCGCAGCGGAGTTCACGGCGATCCGGGGTCAGGTACATCGTCGGATGATCCGTTGGCCTTGGGCAGAAGACGCACTTCCATCGTCCGTGTCGGTCTGGTGGCCCAAGAGCGGCTTCGAGGAACCCTGGGAAGTCGACGACGCCAAGCGCCGCGCGTGCGAGGGCTTTGTAGTTCATGATGCGTCTCCAGTTGATGCAGTACGGTCAAACGACACGCCCTTTGCGAGCTTGATCATGAGGGCGGTCGGTCGATACTCGGACGGAACGCCTGGCTTGCCCTTGCGGACTTCGACAAGCAACTCACAGTGGGTCGCCGGGCGGTCTGCGGGTGAGTTAGCCGTGCTCTTGCGGGTGACGTACTTCGGCTTGTGGCCCGCGACTTGGCGTGGGGTCAGCCGGCAGCCGGACCATTTTTCGCAGACTCCTGCGACTTGCTCGTCCGTGAGCCAGACATTCTCCTCGCCGCGTGCCAAGCTTCGAGCCACAAGTACGGCCTTGGAACCAACATAGAGTTCCTCGTTCCGATCCCTACAGAGGGGTTTCCTAAGTTGGAGAAATGGGAATTCTTCGATTCCAGGTGAACCATAGCATAGTGGGGACGTGATCTTTGCCGCCTCTTTACTTGCGCCGGCTTCCGAATCCGGACTCGATTCCTGACCCAATCCGATAGGGTCCTGATCCCCCGGTAGACCCGGTCGGGTCCTGGACTTCAGCAGAGCGGATAGTTCCGGCGAGATGGTGGCGCGCCGGTGTGCGTCGTCGTACCAATCGCTTGCGAACTGGAAGTCTGGGTCAAGGCGCTTTCGGCGGATGTACTCCCGCACCTCCGACTCGTGTTCGGCGGGACTGGTCGCCGATCCGGTCGGGTCTTTTGAGTCGCGGTCGGGATCGTAGGCTACGGAGTGCCACCGCATTGCCACGGCCACGGTGGTCTCGTCGTCGTAACGCCGGCCGATCAGGTACGAGACAACCTTACACATCAGCGGATTCCGGGTGTGCCGTCGAAGGATGGGCCATCGCTTTTGGGTAGATTTGAACAGCCGTTCCACATCGCCCGTTCGAGTGCCAAGCAGCGGCTTATCCCGTTGGGCCTTGCGGACACGTGGCGGCTTGGCTGGCTTTGGCTCCTTGGCAACGCGTTCTCGCTCCGGCTTTGGCTCCTTGGGCTCTCGTCTGGTCCCGGTCGCCTTCGGCTCCTCGACCTTGCTCGCCAGGTCAGCTTGTTGCGTCAGCAACGCCAGAGGGACGATCTCAGGGTTGGCCGGCGCGGAGAGCATCCGAGAGCGTCGGTGCGGGCGCTCCGGAGTTTCGCTACCCTTCCTTGCAATCGTCCCGTACAGCTTGCAGATGCGTGACGCGTTGAAGACGCCGGTATCGACATAGCAGCCGTCAGTCGTGAATCGCTCCGACACGGACCGGAGAACTCTCTCAATCAGTCCGCCGTCGTCGCCCGGCAAGTCCACGCGGTAGAGCAGGTGATACCCGTTGCCGCTATCCGCGACGATTGGCTCTGGCCATCCCGCACTGTCGAGGTAGGCTTTCAATGCTTGCGCCGTCGACCACGCGAGCACCTTTTCCTCGACCGTGGACGAGGTTTTGCTCGGTCGATCTGGGTCGCAGTCAAACAGGAGAAACCGTCGCCGCACGATGTCGCGGTCGCTCGCGGCCCGCTGTTCCTCAAGCAGATCGGGATGCACCTCGTTGAGCGTGAGGTACACCGCCTCGGAACCCTCCAGGGTGAGCCACGTCGCGAGCGCGGCAACCACTGGAATCTGGTCGTAAGTGAAGATGCGAGTAACGAGTCGCCTGCGGTCCGGCTTGTTGCCGGGTATAGAAACCTTGCACGCACGAAGCTCGGCCGTCTGCCCAGGGCGAATCAGTACGCGTAGCGCGTCTACGATCCGCGTCTTGGTGGACTCAATGTCCCCCTCGTGATGTTCGGCCACGCCCGTCTGACTGGCCTCTCCGGCGACCTGTAGTTCGGGCTCGACGGGGGAGGTGTCCTGCGCCGGAAATTCCTTCAGCCTGAAGGAATTTTCCTCGACCTCCGCCGAGGTCTGGAACAACCCTGCGCCCGGCGCGAATCCGGAAAATGCAGGCGGGGCCTCGAAGACACTCGCAGTCGACTCAGAGGGGTTCCATGTTGGCGTCCCGGTGATGGGCGTCATGGTGGCCTCCTCGCATCGAACTGCTGGCTACGTCTTCATTTCGGATTTTTTTCCGTGGATAACGGGAGTGGGTGGGGTATAATAACATTGGACACTCCAAATGTTGGACGCGGTTTGGTCGACCGCTCTGACACTGTTAAACACGCGAGACGCGGCCGATCCTGCCCCCAAGCTAAGATCCGGCCGCGTGTTCGTGCGCACTCACATCAATCCACGTGCGACCAACTGCTGGTCGACGCGTTCGAGTTCTCTGACTCGCTGTTTCGATAGCGTCACCGTCTCGGGCTCCCGGACGGACCCGCCGTTGCACCGACGCGTAATCTCAGCGAAGAACCGCTTCAACGCGCCCTTGGACGAGAAGCGCCGGCCGCCTCGCATGATGTAGGGCCAGCGGACGCCGCGTCTCCCATGCTCCATCCACCGCCAGCCGGTCACCCGATCCACCCCCGCGAACTTGCACAGGGCGTGCGCCGGCTCAATCGGCTCTTCGTTGTCGAGGAGACGCTCCACTTCGGCGTCATAGTCGAATCCAATCTCGACAGCACACGAACTCATGAGGCATTCCCCTGATTGGATGCAACGTTACTCATGCAACGCTCTGCACCTATATAAGGGTACCCAACGCCGGAAGCGCGAAACCGCGATAGGGGGTAAAAATCTGCTGGGGAGTACGGGGAGAACGGGGAGAAAACCGCCCCGAGTTGGGGAGAAGCGGGAATCAGTTCCCGGCGCGGTCCGCGTTCGTGATCGTCCAGGTGATTTGGTCGGACTCGCGGTTGAAGCGAATTGGGGCTAGTTCGCCGTGTTGTTCGCGCAGGCGCTTGTTTAGATCATTTGCGGCCTGAGACATCTCCCTGTAGTCGCCCTTCTTGAACGTCAGTGACTGCCGCCAGCCGTACCGACTGAAGTGTCCGAGCAATTCGATTTGGCGCTTGGCGTTGGCCTTGAGTTTCAATAGCACCTTGCCCCGGAACGACAGTTCGCGTGTGTTCGGATTCCACTCGGGCGTATCATGATCAGATCCGACCGCCGGCGGTCGGATTGTGCTCGCCACTGGCGGCGACACAGCAGCCTCTGACGTCGCTTGCAGGCCGGCGCGTTCGAGTTTCCATACGCGGCACTGCCGATAGAAACGCTCAGTGAGCGGGTCCACCGTAGGATCGCAGTCTTCCGTTGCCGGGATCGCGCGTAGGCTCTCGGGCAGGTGTTGGTCGTTCCGGGCGCAGAATCGCGAGACCCAGTCCGGCGTGACCAGGATCGGCCGAGGGGGCGGGTTCGTCTCGTCCAACGACAACTCGGGGGTCTCGATGTCGAGCATTAAGTCGAGAACCCAACACCCGTCAGTCAGTCCGTAGACGATCTTGTCGAACTCCTCGTCGCCCTTCCCGCTGATCACGTCGACGACATCGGTTTCGATATCGAACTCGGGCGCTGGCCCCGCAGGCCGCCGTGGTCGTCTCGCCTCGAAAGCCCCCCGGCTCTCGCTCTCGTTCATGACCCGGAATCGTCCCGCAGTCGGCTGATGCTTGTGATGCTGGTCGATTTGCGTATCGGCGGGCGCAGCCTGGCGGGAGTCGTCGAGCATGGTGTTGTGCCTGTAGTGGGGAGCGTCCGCGCCGAGTTGCCTGGCAGGCACACCAGACGTTCCCGACGCGGACGAGTCATCCGTTAGCTAGACGGACTATCCCTCTGAAATCATTATTAGCCGCTCGTGTACATCTTCAACCGAGTTTCTGCGCCACCGCGACCGCGCGATTCAGGTCGCGCTCTGCGTAGATCGTTGTGGTCGCAGCGTCCGAGTGGCCGAGGACAGCACGCGCCGCGTCCAGTCCCTCCTCGCGCCGGATCGCAGTTGCGGCGTTGTGCCGAAGCTGGTTCGGGTGCCAGCGGTGTTCCTTGCGCCAGGCCTTGAACTCCTTGGCGTTCTGCGCCTTCCAGGATTTGAGTTCCTCTCGAAGCTGCCGGCGCTCCGCGCGCTTTAGGCCCTTGGCCTTTTCCTTGAACGCGGCTACCTCGGGGTGCGGGAACACGCGGTCGCAGGCACGAACGATGGCGTGGTAGTACGCCATGACGCTCCAGCGGTCGCCGAGTTTCCGATCACGGCCCTTCTTTTTTCGGTGCCGCTGGGATGGCTGGACCCTGGTCTTGCGAGCTTCTCGACATCGCACCGCCCTGTCCTGCTCCGACTCCTTCGGCGAGAAGATGTAGGCCTGAAGCTCGGTCTTCAGCCACGGTCGAAGAACGGCTTGTGCGCGGGGGCCGATGGGAATCACGCGGCCCTTGCCCTTGTGCTGCGTCTTGTGAGACTCAGGCCGATAGAGCCACACTTCGCCGGTCACGTCCAGGTCGCAGGTCCGCATCTGGCACACCTCGCCGGGACGCGCACCGGTGCGCCGTTGGATCTGGATCATCGCCCACACCTGGGGGGAGACGTGCGGCTCGATGGCGTCCACCAGATCGTCGGCGACCGGCAAGACTGGAGGGCTCTCCCGTACCGTTGAGTGACCCCTGCGGAGAGTGCTGACGGCCGAGAGTCCGTGATAGACCGACGACGGGACAAGTTCCTCCTCGGTTGCCCATTTGAAGCAACGGACGATGTGGCCAGTGCGTCGGTTCACCTCGGTACGGGCCAGGCCCGCGTCGATGTGTGCCTGCCGGAGGGTCTTGAGCGCCTTGGGTCCGAACTCGCTCGCGAGCGTGTTGCCGTAGATCCTGTTCAGGGCCTTCAGGGAGAGCCGAATCAGCCCCGCCTCGGTCGTGGGCTTTCCGTTCTTGACGTAGTACCCGGTGGCGAAGTCGTCGTACCTGAGCGTCACCTCTTTCACCGTCAGGCCTGACGTCGCCGCGTTCGTTGCGGTCGCCGGATTCACGCCGCCATGCGCGGCGTCCTCCGCGAGCAACCGGTAATACTTCTCCCAGGATTCAGGCGAGCCGAACTTCCCGAGGTAGCGGTCGCGCCCCCTGATGCGCACAACGCCGAGATCCTTGGGCTTGTAATGCCGATAGGAGGGCGGCTGCTTGGCGGGTTTCGGGCCGGGTTTCTGGCGGGTCGCGGAACGTCTTGGCATCTCGGAAACTCCCTTGTGACTCCACAAGAGAATTTACCCAACGAGTTCGCACCGGTAGTACCGGTACTACAATTATTGGGCCTTCCGGGATTCTTATCCGACCTTCGGATTGAACTTCAAAGTGCTGCCATTATCGGACTTACGCGAATGGGCGATGACGGACTCGAACCGCCGACATCCTGCGTGTAAAGCAGGCGCTCTACCAACTGAGCTAATCGCCCGGCGTTAATCGGCCCATTGTAGCGCGTGGACTCAGCGTGTGCAACCTGGTGCAACTCTCGCTCGTCGAAATGAAGTCGATGCGGATCGGGAGAAATCGCGGCGTTAACGAGTCGTCGTCGAGGAATCGATGGCGCCTTCGACGCGCGTGGTCGCCAGCCCGCTGTCCGGATCAGGTCTGCGCCAGGCAGAGAGGCGCGAGCCGTTCGGCTCGCTCACGACCACGCTCGGCGGCTTGCTGCCAACGGCCGAGGAACGCACGGGCGTTTGCACGACGGAGGTCCCGCCGGTGGTTCCTGATGGGACCTCGCAGACCGACCCGTACTGCACGGTTCCCTGGGGTCCGCAAGGAGGAAGTGCACCGTAGTAGTAGTTATGCGTGCAGCCTGCCAATCCGATGCAGCCAAGCATGAAGCCCGGCAGGCACCAACGCAAGACGCGGGGTCGTCGCATGCCAATACTCCTTTGTCGCGACCGGGAATTCAGCGTCCATCCGTGGACGGAAACCCAGGCCTCAACGGGAGAAACTGCGGGTTTTGAGCGTATCCGAGCGCGGTGCTGATGTGGATCGGAAGCGAGAATGGCCAGCGGCCGAATGGGGCCCGCACCTTCGTGGCGGCGGAACTTTAGTCGAAATCGCATTTTTCTCCAATTGCAATTTTTCGTGTTGGCAACCGAGTGTTGCCGCAAGAGTTCGATCGTTTTGACACCCGGCGCAGGGTGGCCTAGGTTTCCTCTGTCTGCCCCTTCCCAGCGCAACCACCCGAATGCCGCGTACCGAGGACTCGAACATGTCGACTCAAGTTTGCCATCAAGAAGCAGCTCCATCGACGAAGTTCCATCCGGCACAACCCCCGATCCCGACCGAGACGCCGGCTTCGGAGGATGCCAAGAAGTTCAACACGCTGGCGCTCGCGGGCGTGAGCTTCGGGCTCATCTCCTGCGTGATCCAGGCACTGGGCGTCATGCCCATTCTCGGCATCGTCTTCAGCGTCCTGGGACTGGTCTCGTTCGATGAGCGGACCGAGAAGATGCGCTGGATGGCGGCGTTCGGACTGGGGTTGAGCATGCTCGTGACGATGCTCAGTTTCCGTTGAGTGACGCCAGGCCCCGCCTGGCCTCTCGCTGGCACTCGAGGATTCGGACGCGAATCAGCTCCGTGATCGCCTCGGGCGTTCCATCGGCGAGTTCTTCAGGCTGAATCGGCGATCCAAAGTGCACCCAGATGGGGTGGGCGCGAGGCAGAGTCCGGTGGCGCGGCCATCCCTCGAAGGTTCCGGCAATGGCAGCGGGCACAATCGGGAGGTGCGACCGCTCCGCCAGCGCGGCAATACCAGGTTTCAGCGGACCGAGTTCGCCGTCAAGACTGCGCGTACCTTCCGGGAAGAAGGTGACAACCCTGCCCTCGCGTAAGCGGCGCAGGGTTTCTTTGATTCCGGAGGTGCCCTTCCCCTCGCGCTGGATCGGAAACCCGCCGACGGAACGGATCAACGCGCCCAGAACGGGCACGAAAAGCGTCGACCGGGCGACATAGTTGAGCGTTCGCGGGAGCGCGAGTCCGAGAACGAAGACGTCGAGATGGCTCATGTGATTGCTGACGAGCAACGCGCCACCCGTCCTCGGCACGTTCCGAAGTCCACTGGCACGCAGGGCGCCCGTCGAGGCAAGCAGGGTCGTCACCATGTAACGGACATAGTAGTACCACAAAACGCCGAGCCAGGACCGGTCGCGCCGAGCCGAGCGGCCGGCGGACGCCCGCGACCTGCTCACCGGCTCGGATTCTTGCGGCGGGGTTTCCAGCGTCATCCGCACATTCCTCTCGACCGTTCAGGTGCGCTTGCCGGTACCAAGATCCAAGAAGTTCCTTCCGCCCACGACACTTCAGGCCGTTTCCAACCGCTCGCGAATATCGTGCTCCATCCGACCGACAACCTCGTCCAGTGACAGTCCGGTCGTATCGAGGACGCACGCGTCCTGCGCAGGTTTCATCGGGGCGATCGCGCGCGCGGCGTCGCGCTCGTCGCGCTCTCGCAAGTCCGCCAGCAGCGCTTCCAGAGAGATCCGTTCGCGTGCTCCCTGATACTCCGCGTGGCGTCGTCGAGCACGTTCTTCCAGACTCGCTGTCAGATAGTATTTGCGGAAGGCATCAGGAAACACGATGGTTCCCTGGTCACGTCCCTCGGTGACAACGTTATGGTCCCGCGCAAAGGCACGCTGCCAGCCGACGAGGCAGTGGCGCACACTGGGACTATCGGCCACGAAGCGCAAGGCTCGGGTCAATTCCACGCCGCGGATCAAGCCGGAAACCTCCTCGCCGTTTAACTTTACACTGCCCGGCGGCAACTCGACGTGAAGTCCGGCGGCGAGCGCACCGAGCTCGGCGTCGCTCTCGAGATTCACCTCCGCACGTAGTGCCGCGAGTGTTACGGCCCGGTACATTGCGCCGGTGTCAAGGAGCCGCCACGAGAGCCGCTTCGCGAGCATCCTCGCAACGGTGCTCTTTCCCGCACCGGCGGGCCCGTCGATGGTTACCACCCGCATTCGTCCGGAAACCCTCGAGCCCTTGTTCATTCTTTGCGACCGTACGTGCCACGACCCAGCCGCCCGAATCCAACGTTCAACGGGAGGCTGGGCCGCTGATTGTGCGCTGACAGAAGGATCGTAAAGATCGTTCCCGATTGCAACTGCGCCAATCTGCAAAACGACGGCCGAGCGTGCTAAACCGGACGCGGTGCCGGCCGCGCCGTGGAGTGACCAGCGAGTGGCTTCCGGCCAGCGACGCCGGCGTTTAATTCGTGCCAGTGCATGACCTGGGGCTCGCCCAGACGCCAGCAAAGGTAGACCTCACGGCCGTCCATGATGCTGTAGAAGTCGCAAAGCCCTTCGGGCCCTTTCAGCTCGACGCCCAGCTTGGCCAGTTCGTCGATGAAGGCGGCGAGTTTCTCCTCTTCCGACTCCAGTTCGGCCTGGCTCTGAGCGAGCTCCTCGGAATAAGGGTCCGACGACGGTTTTCGACGGTCGTTCATGACGGCCGAGAGCCGCGTGCGCAGCTCGTTGACGGTGTGGAATTGGCGGACGATGTCGCCAACGATCGCCCGGACGAGGGGGAGGGTCTTGTTCGCCTCCTCCACCGTGTAGTACTTCCGCTTCACTTCGGGCGGTTTGGGAGGGGCCATGATGATTTACCTTTATTCTCGATGAGTGCGTTCACTCGCTGGAACGATTACTCCGCAACGGAACTGCCGTGACCCGGCGAGCGTCAAGTGACCCGTCTCCTGTGGTGCACGAGCGAGAGCCGTCTTGGGTCCCCTGAGGAGCGGCGAGTCGTCCGAATCGCTCGGGCGATCCAAACACGCGTCCCACCCGTCCTCCAAATTATAGGACCCCTACGACCCCCCGCAAGGGCGTGCGAACGTCCAACTTCGCGTTTCTTGTTCAACACCGGTCCTTCCGGCGTTTCGCCAGCAGGCGAGCCACGATTCCAGGCGCAGACGCATTGAACACATGATCGGGCCCCAGACCCGCTCGGCGCGCGACGCCCACGCCGTATTCGAGGTCATCGAGCCCGCTCGTCGAATGGGCGTCGGGGTTGATCACCAGGACGACCCCGCGTTCCCGAGCCCGTCGGCAATGGGCTGCGTCGAGATCCAAACGGTGCGGGTTGGCATTGATTTCGATCATGGTACCCGCCCGCGCCGCAGCGTCGATCACCGCATCCAGATCCACGTCGTACGCGTCACGCGCCAGCAAGAGCCGGCCCGATGGGTGACCGAGCATCGTAACTCTTGGGTTCGAGACCGCACGAACGATCCGCTCTGTCATCTCCGCACGGGGCATGCCAAACTGCGAGTGAACGCTGGCGACGACGTAGTCAAAGCCATCGAGCAGCTCGTCCGGAAAATCCAGGGAGCCGTCCGCCAGAATGTCGCTCTCGGTCCCCTTGTAGAGATGAAAACTCGACCCGAATTCCTCGTTCAGCCGGTCGATTTCTTTCCACTGAGCACGGACTCGCTCCACGGAAAGGCCTCCCGCGTACGCCGCCGACCGCGAGTGATCGGCGATCCCGAGGTACTTCAGGCCGCGCTCGCGTGCGGCCTCCGCCATCTCCTTGAGCGTGGCGCCACCGTCGCTCCAGTCCGTGTGGCAGTGAAACGTTCCGGTCAGGTCCGATCGTTCCACCAGGGGCGGAATCGGTCCGCGTTCCGCCAGTTCGATCTCGCCGACGTCCTCGCGCAACTCTGGGGGTATGTACGCCAGGCCGAGTGCCGCGTAGAGATCCGTTTCTGTCTGACAGGCAACTGAGGCCGACGGGCTGCTCAGGCTGTACTCGTTTAGCGTATAGCCCCGCGCAATCGCACGGCGGCGCATCGCGATGTTGTGTTCTTTCGAGCCCGTAAAGTAATGAAGCGCGAACGCGTACTGGTCGTCGGCAACGCCTCGCAAGTCGCACTGAACACCCTCCGCCAACCGCACGCTTGCCTTCGTCGGCCCATGGGCCAGAACCTGGGCGACTTCCGGCAGCGCAACGAACCGATCGAGGACCGGCGCTGGCTCCTCCGCGCTGAAAACGATGTCGAGATCGCCGATGGTCTCTTTTCTCCGTCGCAGGCTGCCGCAAACCTCGGCGCGGATCACGGCCGGGTGCTCTCGCACCGCGGCGATGATCGGTGCCACCAACCGGAGCGCTCGGCTCTGCAGGATACGGTCGCCTACCTTTTCGATGAACGTGATCCCTTCGAGAATCTTCGTCTGCGTCTTTGCACCGAAGCCTTTCAGCGCCGCGATTTTGCCCGCCTCCCCTGCTGCACGAAGGTCGGCAAGGCTTTCGATTTTGAGATCATCGTGCAGCGTCTTGATCTTCTTCGGCCCAAGGCCCGGAACCCGCAACAGGGCCACAAGTCCGGGAGGCGTGGAATGCTTCAGTTCATCGAAGGCCGGCAAGTGACCGGTCGTGGCGAGCTGCACAATCTTGGCGAGCATCGTTTCGCCGATTCCTGGGACTTCGGCCAGGCTGCCGTTGGCGATCATTTCGGAGAGGTCGGACGGCAGCGACCCAAGCGACTGGGCGGCGTTGTGATACGCCCGGCATCGGAACGGGTTCTCTCCGCGCACCTCGAGGAGAGTCCCCATCTCGTCCAACACTTGCGCGATGCGACTGGTTTCCATGGAGACTACTCCTTACGAAGAGCGTGATCGAGCCCATCGAGCCACACGCGAAGTGCGTACGGGTCTTCTCCAAACATCAGCGAGCCGGGAACGATCCAGTCCGCACCGGCCTCGACCAGCGTTGGCACCGTCGTGCGGCGAATCCCCCCGTCGACCTCGACTTCAACACGCGCATTGTGCTTGTGAATGTGCTCTCTGGCCTGAAGGACTTTGACCGGAAGCGCCGGGTCCATCGCGACGCCCTTGATGCCGAGCGCCGTGCCGAGGAGCGTGACCTGGTCGAGTTGATCCCAGAACGGGTCGAGACTCGCCACGGATTCGGAAAGTGCAAGTGAAATACCGACAAACTTACCAAGCGACCGGGCCGCGTCGATGGCGAGCGAGGGGTCGGCGAGCGTGTCGAGGCAAAAGACAAATCCGTCTGCGCCTGCCGCGCTGAAGGGCTCGATCCAGGCGACCGGATCCGTCGTCATAAGATGGACCTCGAACGGCCGTTTCGTATGGGGTCGAATCGCGCGGACGAGGTCGGGGAAAAAGAGGAGGTTCGGTACGTAATGCCCGTCGGCAACGTCCAGATGGAAACGCTCGGAGTAGGGATCGACGCGGACGACCTCGGCCGCGAGGTGCGAGAGGTCGGCCGACCAGAGCGAGGTGGAGCACTTCACCATGGCGCTGAACCCGAGAATGCGGTGCCGCAAATTCGCGAACGGGCAAATACGCGGCGTCTCAAGACACCTTGCCGGGATACCGTTGTTTCAGAGCCTCGGTGAGGGCTCCGTACTTCTTCCGTTGGGCCAGCGCGACGAGCGCGGCGAGGTGTTCCTCGATGGGCGTGTCGCGGAGTTCGCCCGAGCGGTGAATGTCGATCGTCTGGAGCATGGCTTCCAGCCCGATCCGAGGGTCGGCTTTCCCCTGGGCGTCTTTGATCGTATTGATCGCAGAACCCGCCAGGAAGAGGACGTTCTGAGCGATGCCCCGTGCTTCGATGTCCTGGAGGTTCAGAATCAGGTTCCCCTGATCGAGCGCCCCCGCGCGGGTGATCATCGTCGGGTTGATTCCTGGAACCGGCTTCGTCAACGCGTGCTCGGACGCCTCCCACTCCTGGCCGTAGGGCCGGATGAACGGAGCGCCGGGCCGAACCGGACCCGTCTGCCGGAAATCGATCCCATCGAGACGCGCGAGGAAATCGATCACCTCACGGCCGATCGACCGCGTGTAGACGCCGATCCCCGCATTATGACCATAAATCGCCGGCGGTTTGGGCAGATGTTTGGTCGCCTCCCGGACCATGCGGACGGTGCCTCCCGCATAGGTCTGGCTGAACATGACTCCGGAAGCGCCCGCCTCAATCGCAGCATGGACCGTCTCCACAATCTCGTTCGGTGCCCCCGTCACATGCGGCGCGTAGACCAATCCCAGCCCACCGCGCTGAGAACGAACGCGTTCGATCGCCTTGAGAGCCCGGCGCGTACGTTCCGCCACGGGCGAGTAGTCGAGATTGGGATAAAGGTCCTCGTCCTCCTTGATGAACATCAACAGAGGATGGCCTGCGACTTCTTCGACGAGTCGCTCCACATCATCGGCGGTAATGCCGGCGGTTGGCTTCAGGATCGTTCCGAAAGCGGGCTGATCGGCGGCGAAACCGGTCTGCTTGCGGATCCCCAGCGGACCATAGGCGGGGCCGGGGAAGGTGCGCAAAACGTCCTCGGGAATCTGGAGCGAGACCAGCCGCGCATCCTGGTTCTCGTACATGTCGAAGATCACGGCCCCAGCCACCGTGTGCAGGATGTCGCACGACGTCAGGTGGCCGTCCGGCTGGCGCATCATCTTGAGCGGAAACGCGACGTGGAGGAGCCCCACGCGGCCCGAAGCGTCAAACGGATCGACTCCCGCCTGCCGCGCGGAGCACGCTTCCAGGAGCGACCCCTTCGGCGGGTGTTTGATCCCGCTCGTCGCGTGGTAGCTGATCTCTTCGACGGCCTTTTCGAGCGTGAGGGTTCGGAAGGTGAAATAGTAGGTCGCCACGATGTGGTCGGGGACGTTCGGCGCCGGGGTTTCGGCCAGCCGGTCGGTGATCACGCGACGGAGGATCACCTCGCGCGCGTCGAAGTCGTCCCGGATCTGTTCCAGTGTGGTGGAGTCAAGGTATCCCATGATCAAGTCGGCTCGCGGTGTGGGCAGAGAAAACGGTTCCAGTCAGCGCGTGACAGGATACTCCGCCGCGTCGTGAATTGCACGAGGTGGGTGTAGCCGACGCGAACATCCTACAGGACGATCAGGCCTCGGGTTCGATTCCGAGGGCACGCAGTTGTGCGGCCAAACGCTCAGCGCGGGCGATCGCTTCGCGGGCTTGCTCCGCTTCCGCAGCAAGTTCCGCAAATGTGAGAAAGGGACGCGCATTCGGCCCCAAGATTGTGAGCTCGGTTAAAGTCTTGACGAAGCGGATCCCCAACCGCGGGCTGACCCAACTCTCCATCGAGGCAATGGGCTTCAAGCCGACACCATCTCTGACCCAACCTTTCAACACGTTACGATCGGGGTCGTACTGGTAGTATTCTTCAACTTCAAATCGCTGGTAGAAAGCAAACTTCGCAGCCAGATCACTGGCGCGGTTGCCCGGCGATAGGATCTCAAACACGACCTGCGGCCCGATTCCGCCTTCTTCCCACTGCTTGTATGATCCGCGATATCCCTTCGGTCGGCCGAAGACGACCATCGCGTCGGGGGCGGTCCGGGTCTGGTTATCCCGATAGATCGGATACCACAGCAGGTCTCCCGCCACGAACACACTAGGTTCGTTCCGGTAGAGGGCCTCGAGGTTGCCGACAATCGTGGTGATCCATTGGAATTGGAGTGTGTTATCCGACATGGGTTCCCCGTTGCAATCGGGGTATTCGACTTCGTCGGGAGCGAGCGGCGGAGATTGAGTACTCATGAGAGGCCCTCAAACGGACTTTCCTGACTGTACTCCCCCGCTCCATCGCACGTCAATTCTCGGCTGTCAGCGAGCGAAAGCCGGGACGGCCTCGGTTAACCCGAGGCCGTCCCGGCCGTTTCAATTGCGCATTACGACTCAGTCGGCGAGGAACGTCGCGGAGAGCTTGCCAAGCGCCTCGTTCTCGATTTGACGCACTCGCTCGCGGGTCAACCCGAGCGATTCGCCGATTTCCTTGAGCGTCTTCGGAGGCGCGTCGTTCAGACCGAACCGCATGCGGAGGACAGTCGCCTCGCGCTTATCCATCTCGTCGAGTCGGACCATGACGAGTTTGAGATTATCGGCCTCAACCATCTCGACGTCTGGTGCCCGGGTCCGCTCATCCATGAGCATTTCACCGAGGCTCCAGCCGTTTTCGGGCTGATCCGTTTGCGGGACGAGATTGTAGACCTTGATCGCCTTCTTCACGATCGCCAGCTTCTTCTTCGGCAGTTCGAGAGCGCGGGCGATCTCCTCGACGGTAGCCGGCCGGCCCAGCGCATCTTGCAAGTCGGCCGCGGCGCGCCGCCATTTGAAGAGGAGCTCGACCATGTACGCCGGGATCCGGATCGGCTTCGCCGTGTTCACGAGCGCTCGCTTGATCGACTGCTTGATCCAGTAGCTGGCGTACGTGCTGAAGCGAGTGCCGACCCCCGGATCGAACCCCTCCACGGCGCGGAGCAGTCCGAGGTTTCCTTCCTCGATTAGATCCTGAAGGGACAATCCCTTCCCTACATATCCACGCGCAATATTCACCACGAGGCGAAGATTGGCGCGGACCATGCGGTCGCGAGCCGACTCGTCACCTTCGGCGATCCGTCGCGCTAACATCTTCTCTTCGTCCGCGGTCAAGAGCGCCATCTCGTTGATCTCTCGGAGATACGTCTCCAAGGGGCTCTGTACCGTGTCTCGGCGGTGTCGGCGAATACGGGCCATGAAGATCCTCGTCGTGTCGGTCGTGACAGGGTCCGCACTTTGGGTCTGGAAAAATGGTCCGAAGACCGGCTCGCAACTGCTTCACGCATTCGCCTCCGCGACCCCAGTCCGCAGCCTCCGTCCGGAAGCATGCTCTGGGACAAGCGTCCTAAATGACCGTTCCCAATCGAGTCGAAGCGTCCACGTCTCCCCTTCCCGCAACCACGCCCTCAAGGCCGTGACTGCAATCCGCGGAAGACAGGCCGGTGAGGAAACTACGCAAGGACAGAAGGCTTGCCCAGCACCCCCAAACCATGCAATCTAACCCGCATCTCACGGTCTTAATCCAGTATCGGACCGACTCCCTGATAACTTAAAGGGTTTTGGAGGTTTAGGACGTTTTGGGGAAATGCAGATTATACACGGAGTAACAAATCCAGCGAAAGGAGTAAGTTGGCTCGAAAATCAAAAACGTCGGAATTCGGCAAGTATGCCGATAGGTGGGCTTTTGCGGAGAACTCGAGGAATCCGGGTTGCACAAGTTGTGCGCATTGTGACGGCGCGCGATCGCGTAACAGGAACGCGCGATGCCGCCTGGGATCACGTTGAGTCAGGATCGAGACGATAGTTCAGAGATGAGCGTTTTCGGAGCGATGTGACACGTCATCTGCCGCTTCGGGGGTTCAGACATTCGGCTGGGTCTTGTGGTGGATGCCCGCCGGTGTTGGCTCAATGAATGGTCCGACCGGCGGCGCTGGGCCACAAGGACATCAAGGAAAGGGCGGACTCGTCCGTCCTCTCACACGAGGTGATCTCGGCATGCCGACCACTGTCTTGTTTTCGTTCCTGGCCTTGGGTTATGTGGTCAGCATGGCAGCCTACCATGGATTCTTTTTGGTCACGCGCTTCGTGATCCCGCAGCAGCAGGAGCGCGGGACGCGAGGGTGGTCGAACGTTGGAGTCGAGTTGTTCTTGACGCTCGTGGTGCTCGCACCCCTGCTGCGCAGGATCGTACCTGTCATGACCTGCGTGCACGGCCCTTCGGCGGCCTCTGCGGTGTTGTTCTATGTCGCGACCTTTGCGTGGCTTCCTGCGATCAAAGGTTTGACCTTGCTTTTCATCCGTAGCGGCCCGCGCAAAGACTGCACGATGAGGGTGCTCTATTCCGTTCCCTTCTCCGTCCTCTACCTGATGGGCATCGGTTACCTGCTGTGCGTGACGGTCTCGATGATGATCACGCAGTAAGGGTCAGAGTCGCGCAAGCAGCGTGACCACGGGCTGGAGAAAGCCGAGCGAGCTGGCGAGCCAGTCCAGGTCGCGGTCTGCCCATGGTATCGCCTCGATGACCTCGGGACGGTCCAAGAGTCCACTGGAATACTTGGCTTCGCACGCTCTGGCCAGACTCACCACATCCTCGAGTGCAGCCGACGTCAATTCGGGAAAGAACACAAGCCAGGTGGGATCGTAGATCGGCAGGTCGTAAGTCCTCGGGTGCAACTCGATCGAGAGATTGAGCTTCGGGTTTGCACGCAGCAACGTCGCGAGCAGATCGGGCATCGGCAGCGCACCCGACCCAACCGGCCGCGCTTGCCAGCAGAGCCCTCGAGACGTAAAGGCCAGTACGGCATCCTTGATGTGCGTGGCCAGGACGAACGGAGCCAGTCGTTCCACGGCCCGCACGGGCTCGTCGAGCCGCATCAGGAGGTTGCCGGTGTCAAGTGTGACGCCCGTAGTATCAAGCCCCACTCGCCCGAGCGTGGCGAGGAGTTCGTTCGTCGTCAAATCCGCGTGCGTTTCGATCGCGACGCGCAGACCGAGAGCGCGAAGCTGGGGCGCCAACAGTCGTAAGACCTGCTCCGACGCTTCACATTGAGTCGTCCAACGTACGTCGGTACGGAAGCGATCGTGGCGGTTGCCGAAATAGACCCGCGCATGCCGACACCCCAATACGCCTACGGCGTCCACATGAGATTGGAGTTCCCTCGCATGTTCCGCCGCCGTAATCGTACGGTCTTCCTCGCGCGACCGTCGAATCGGGTTGGGTGATGGGAGTCCAACTTCCAGGTAAAGCCCCATGCCCGCCGCACGCTGCGCAAACGACGCCAGGCGCTCCGCGTCCAAATTGGGGTCGATCGACGACGGTTCGAGAAACTGGACACCTGCAAACCCGTGCGACTGCGCAAACGTCAGGGTCTCATCCGCCGACAAATGCCGGTGCGCGATCGTGTAATGATCGAATCCAATACGAAGCGGCGGCATACTCCGACCCTCGATCTCGTGCGATCCCCTGGACTTCACTGAAACCACGATCGCATCGCATGGCCCGTGCCACAAGAGCCGAGCGACTTTGCGTGAGACCGGATCACTCAACAGCCCGAAAATCACCCCGACACAGCAGTTTTGAAAAGACGCAACTACAGGCCCAACTGATGTTTGCTCCCCAAATGGAGCGCGATTGAAAAAAACTCATCATGAGAGGGTTGACGAATCGAGAGGCTCTTCGTATGTTGGCGACCGTCTTGACCACGACAGGACATCCACTCGCGATGAGTCATTAATTCGAGTCATTCGACACAGTTTGATACCTTTCCCACCGATGTTCTAGGCCGTCACGTTCACCACGAAGAGGGGTGAGACGTCGGTATCCTTTGAAAAAAGAGAGGTTCGATTCCCGGGGCACGGATGCGCTCCTTGGGTTCAACCTTATCCCGAGAGGGCGATTGCCGGCTTGCGCCGAGTATTCGCTCGCTCGACGCGGCCACTCGGGCTGTGCGCGCCTTGTCATGGAGGCCGAGGCACCACGGCCCGCGTTTGGCTATTATCTTGTCAGTCTGAGCGGATTCGAAGCCCTTATCAAAAGGCTTCGAATCCGCTTTTTTTCTTGGTCGGCTCGCCGTTCGACATGGTCGTTCGACTACTCACGCGACGGTGACAGGCGTCGACCGGCATCGAGCCCCCAGAGTCGCCGAAGCACTCCGTGCAGCTCAGGATCGTGGCGCTTCAATTCAGCGCGAACGAAGGGATAGAAATCATTCGTCCCGAACAGCGCTTCGCTCCCCTCGGCGAAATACTCCATCGGATTCGTCAAGGCATACGCCGAGTGGGAACTGCCGTCGATCCTCAAAACCGATTCGTACGATTTCCCGTCAACCGCCCGCTGAAACAAGGCGCGAACCTCGTCGTTCTCGAACCCGCCCTTGAGAAACTGATGATGATATCCATGGGCCAATTCATGGAGCACCATCCAGGGTTGCTCTTTGGTCCAATTCAGGAAACGGCGGGCGTTGGAAATCTCAACGCACTTCGCCTTCTCGGGATTCATCCCGTGCGCCCGCAGCCATTCTGCGTCGGGATGATAAACCATACACGGATGGTGTTCCTCGTTTTCTTCCACCCAGATCCGGATCGCGCGCAGTTTTGCCGTGGCCTGGTCAGGAACCTGGCGAACGACCTGGAACAACTGCTGACGCAACAGAGTGAGCGTGTCCCCGGCGAGTCGCGGGTGATCGTCGAGCAACCTCTTGTGAACCAAGACGGTCCAGCCCTCAACCTGACGGGTCTCATACCGATTCGTCGGTTGGTACGGATCAGGCTCAGCCCCGCGAACGTTCGTGAGCACCAGTCCGACCAGTATACCGAGAGAGATCAGCGAGCGGCGGAAAAGCCAGCCACACATTGCCGGGCTGAGAATGCTCGCGGAACGCGGTTTCGGATGTCCCATGCAACCCCTCTGTGAAAAAAGGTCCATCCGTGACGCAACCGATGCCTCCCTGCGCGTTTGAACCGACAAATCTGCTCCGCCGAAGCGGGGTCGGCCATCGAACGCGCCTTCAGGCCACCATGATGTCCGCAGAGCCTTGCCGACGTCGAGATTCCTGAGAGAATCCCATTCGGTGGAAACAGAAGAGCCACCAGCGAGGGACCGGACCCGTTCTCCCGTGGTGGCGCGTCGACTTCGTAAAGCTCGGCATGACTCTCCGAATGCCTCAGCCCATCACACCCTTGACGACCTTGGAGAGTTCTTCGCCGACTTCAGTGAGCGCATAGAAATTGTTCTTTCCCTGGCGCCGGGGAGCGATGATCCCACCGTGCCGGAGCAGCGCCAGATGGTGGCTCACCGCAGGCTGGCTCTGGCTCAAATCTTCACACAAGGCGCCCACATGTTTCTCACCGTCGGAAAGCATCAAGACCACCTGAAGCCGAGTCGGATCGCTCAGATGCTTCAGCAGCATTGACGCCCGCTGAGCTTGCTTGAAGCGCAGCGCGGAATCCTTCGCGGCTTTGCTCGACTTGCTGGTCGTTGCTTTCGTCCCGGTGTTTGTTGCCGTCGCCATCAGAACAGTCTCCAAGTTTGGGCAATGGGGGAAACGCGATCGAACCACGGGGTCCGTAGAGCGGGCAGTAGTGATTAGAGCGTCATCTCTGAACCGGGCGCACCCGGGGAAAACCTCGTCTTTAAGCGATCGATCGCAAGCAAGAGGCAACTCATTTTGACGAGGGAGCCCAACAATGACAAAGAGGTATGGTCCTGTGAGCCGTTAATTTATCATGAAGTCGACGCGGGACAACTCTTTTTCTGGCAGAATCATTTTTTTTCCTGATGCTGCGACTTGCTCGCTCACAGGAGCAGGTTTCCGATCGAGTTCGATCCGTCGTCCCGAACTCGAGCGTGATACATCGACCGCGTTCGAGTCCCTGGAGTTCGATCACCCCGAGGACAAGCTTGAATAAATAGCAACCATATTTCAATATCATTATAAAGATTCTGCCGCTTGAGGATACGCGCGGCATCGAACCCCGAAGAGAGGCGCTGTGTCGTTTATCAGCGCGCTTCCACATTGAGTTGACGCGCAATCAACGTAACTGTTATCTACTGAGTCGTCGTGACATTGCACGAAGGCCTCGCGCAAACGGGCTTGGATTTTGCGCCTGGAGTGTTCGTCGTAAAGGAATCCGGTATGACCATCGTTCAGCGCATGCGGGCGAAGTTGACGGAGAGTATGAAGGCGAGAGACACGGTCCAGACACAGTGCCTCCGCTACTGGATCGCTCAGCTTACGCTGCCGAATGGGGGAGAGATGCCGGATTCGGAGGCAATCAAGAAGATGCGAGGCGTTCTCAAGGAGGCGAAGTCCGGCCGAACGTCGTTTACCCCCGAGGAGCTCGCGATCATCCAGCAATGGGTGCCGGAATCGATAACGCGCGAACAAATCGCGGAAGCACTGGCGCCCGTCGCCGATCAAATCAAGGCCGCGCCCAAGGACGGTATGGCCATGGGGCTGGCGATGAAGACTCTCGCCGGACAGACCGTGGAAAGCGACGACGTCAAATCGGTCATCGACGCCATCCGCACCCCTTGATCGCGGGAAGGCGGATGATCGCGGACCGCGGGGGTGACTTTGTCCAGACCGCCGACTCCGACGAGCGGTGAGGCCTGGCGCGCGTCGCGAATCTCATGTTAGGTCGCGACGGGATATCTCGCGCGCGAAACAGGAGGATCAGTTGCTACAGCCGATTGAATCGGGAAGATCGTTTGATCGGATCGCTCGGTTCGCCTGAAGTCCAGACCGGTCCCTCCCGATCTCCTGTCGATGCCAGCCGCGAGTTGCGCTACGACACTCGTTGATCCGCAAGGAGGAGTAAGACCGATGAGTCAAGAAGAGACCACGCCCTCGCTCGACCTGATCCGTTGGACCTTCACGATCAATGCCGAGCACCGCGCCGAGATCGAAACGCACCTCAAAGACCGGGGACTCGACGTCCTGGTGAGCGATGAGTCCAACTTCATCGTGACCTGGGAGGAACCGGACGAGGAAGTGGACGAGCTGATCGAGGAGATCTGGGATCTCAACGGCGCGCCATTCGAGGTCACGCAGGAAGAGTTCCACCGGTTCGGGCTGCACGTCCTTCAGTACACCGGGGACGAGACCGCAGAAGCCGCCTAACGCGTGCCGACGAGCGGATCGACGGGCCGCGAGGGCGTCGCGTACTGCGACACCGTGTCATGAGTCGCATTGAAAGCGGCGGGCACGCCACACGCCTGGCTCCGCTCCATCCGGGGGACTCTGCGCGTCAACGAAAAGGGGCCGGCTCGAATCGAGCCGGCCCCTTCCCGCAGCGTACCCTCGCATCAGTTCAACACTTCCGAAGGAGGGCGACCGCGATCCCCGTCCAAACGATGATGAACGGGAACATGTACACCTGCTTCCACACGAACGTGCGAATCCTCGTTCTCTGGAACTCCCGAATGTCATCCAGGGCCCAGGCCCAACCCTTGGCGATCGAGTCGAGCACCGGAGTTTTGACCTGAGGCACCGATCCAGACATCGCTTGCCATTGCGCAGCGGAGAGCAGACTCACTTCGTAGACGAGCGGAGTCACGAGGACTCCCAGCGTGATCGTAAGCATGTAGGAATACTTCCAACGCCTACGATGCGATGATCCCTCAAGGGGCTCCGGTGCAATCTTCCGCATGGCCAGACCCGCCTCTCAGTTGTTAATCATCGTCTTGGCAATCTGGATGCCGGCAGGTCCCACCAGCACGACGAAGACGCCGGGGAAGATGAACAAGATCAGCGGGATCATGATCTTCACGGCCGTCTTGGCGGCTCGTTCCTCGGCGAGCTGCCTCCGCTTCAACCGCATCGAATCGGACTGAACGCGGAGCGCGGCACCGATGCTCGAGCCAAACTTCTCGGCCTGAATGATGACCGCCGCGAGTGCCCGCATGTCTTCCACGCCCGTCCGAATGCCGAGGTCACGTAGCACGTCCTTCCGTGCTCGTCCCATCTGAACCTGGAAGTTTGCAATCGCAAACTCCTCGCAGAGCACCGGGCACGACTGCGCCAGCTCGCTGGTGACTCGACGCATCGCCGTGTCCAGCCCGAGACCCGCCTCGACGCAGACCACCATCAGGTCGAGGGCGTCAGGGAGTCCGAGGAAAATTGACTCGATGCGCTTGCCCTTGATGCGATTGACCATAAAATCCGGCGCGTAGTACCCAACCGCCGCGGCGATCACAATGTACGTGATGCCCGTTTGCGTCATCCCGAACTTCGAAATCACGAGGGGAACGGCGATGGCCAGCCCGACCAGCAGGAAGAACGCTTTCATGCCGTAATAAATGGCCACGGCCTGTTCGCTCCGAAACCCAGCGTTGAGCAACGTCATTCGTATCTTGCCCAGCTCAACTTCATCGACGGGCCGGAATGACTTGCCGAGCTTCGATGCCGCTTCCTTAACCTTCTGCTGAATCCGATCCTGTTGCCGCTCCATCGACGCCGCGGTAGGTCGGCGCGCGTTCGGGTTCAACACCCGCTTCAGCCGTTCCTCCGCAGTCGAAGGCCGATCGGCGATCGCCGAGAGCACACCCCAGGCACCGAGCGTGATCGCCAGGAACACGGACAGTGCAATCAGATTTTGCACCTGGAATAGTTCGATCATACCTTGATCGCCACGATCTTTTTGATCGACAGCGCCCCCAAAAGTTGCAACCCTGCGGTGATCATCAGCATCTTGGTGCCGACCGGTGTATTGAAGAGCACGCTGATATAATTATAGTTCGAGAACGTCAGGAACATCAGCAGGCCGGGCGGCAGTGCGAGAAGGACGACGCCCGAGAGGCGGCCTTCGGCCGTGAGGGCCCGCACGTGACCTTGAAGCTCGAACCGTTGCCGGATCAGTTTGCCGATCTTGTCGAGAACCTCGGCAAGATCGCCGCCCGTCGCGCGTTGGATGATCACGGCGATCACGAAGAAACGCACGTCCATGGTGGGGATACGGTCGGCCATTCCCCGGAGCGCCATTTCGATCGGGACGCCGAGGTTCTGTTCTTCGAACACACGGCCGAATTCGTCGGCGATGGGACCTTTCATTTCTTCCGCCACGAGGTGCATGCCCGAGGCGAGTCCGTGGCCCGCCCGAAGGGCCCTGCCGATCAACTCGACGGCCTGAGGCATGGAGTCGAGGAACTTTTTGATCCGTTTCCGCTTGCGTTGCAGCAGCCACATGAAGGGAAGCACGCCGAGGAATGCAGCTCCCACAGGCACCAGGACGATCGGAATCTTGAAGACGATTCCCAGCGCGGCGCCCAGGAGAGTGAGCCCGGCCACGATGAACATGAAACGCCTGAACGGGAAACTCACGTCCGCCTGCTCATAAAGACGGCTAAGGTTCTCGAGGTTGGGGAGCCAGCGGGACCAGAAATCCGAATTGGACAGATCGATGGCGGGGGGACGCAGGAGCATTCCGCTCGCCGCGTCAATCTTGCTCTTGGGCTTGCCGGTCAGGTCTTGCAGCCGTTGTTCCGCCTGAGTTTCCGTTGACCTCGCGAACACGAGGCTGAGCCCGGAAATGAGCGTGATGACCGCAATCCCAACGACGATGGCAATAATCTGTGGGTCGTCCATTGGTGCCTTGGCGGTAAGGGGTTAACGATCAGTCCTTGAGCAAAACGCGTTGCCGGAAGACGTCCGGCGTGAGCTGGTAGCCTGCGTACTCGAGCCGGTCCATGAACGTGGGCCGAATGCCGGTGGCGATGAACTCGCCGTAGGCGCGGCCGTTGGCGTCGACGCCGAGCTGACGGAAGGCGAAGATCTCCTGCATGATGATCGTGTCGCCTTCCATGCCGACCACCTCGGAAATGCTGGTCACCTTACGGGGGCCGCCCTGGAGACGGCTCGCCTGAATGATCAGGTCGATGGCCGACGCGAACTGGGCTCGCAATGCGCGGATGGGGAGTTCGAGACCGGCCATACTGATCATGGTTTCGAGACGGCTTAAGGCGTCACGAGGGCTATTGGCGTGCACGGTGGTCATCGAGCCTTCGTGACCTGTGTTCATGGCCTGGATCATGTCGAGCGTTTCCGCTCCACGGCACTCGCCGATGATGATCCGGTCAGGCCGCATACGCAGGGCGTTCTTGACCAGGTCGGTGGCACTGACGGCCCCTCGCCCTTCGATGTTGGCGGGACGCGTTTCGAGACGGACCACGTGATCTTGCTGGAGCTGTAATTCCGCCGCGTCTTCAATCGTGATCACACGGTGATCGTGCTGAATAAAGCTGGACAGCGTGTTGAGCAGCGTGGTTTTACCAGAACCGGTACCGCCCGAGATCACGACGTTAAGGCGGGCCTTCATCGCTCCTTCCATGAGCGCGAGCATTTCCGGTGTGAACGCCTTGAAGCGAAGGAGGTCGTCCTTACCGATCGGCCGGGAGCCGAACATACGAATGGTCACGATCGCACCGTCGAGTGCGAGCGGCGGGATGATCGCGTTGAAACGGGAACCGTTCGGCAGACGGGCGTCGACCATCGGCGAGGTTTCATCCACGCGCCGGCCGACGCGCGACACGATTCGGTCGATAATCTGAAGGAGATGGTCGTTATCACGGAAGACGACCTCCGAGCGCTGGATGCGGCCTTCGCGCTCGACGAAGATTTTCTTCGGGCCGTTGATCATGATATCGGCGATCTTCTCGTCCTTGAGCAACAGCTCGAGCGGCCCGAAGCCGAACGTCTCGTCGAGGATTTCGTTAACGAGCCGCTGGCGCTCGTTGCGGTTGAGCAGCGGGTTTTCGGTATCGCAAAGATGCTCGACGACGCCTCGGATTTCGCTCCGGAGCGTGTTCGGGTCCATCTCACTGACCCGGTTCATATCAAGACGGTCAACGAGGCGCATGTGAATGTGCCGTTTGAGCGTCTCGTACGCTTCCTCTGCCGGATCCGGCTCCTTGGGCGTCTCGCGAGGCTTGGGTGCGGCGGGAGGCGGGGGCGGGCTTGGCATGGCCATCGCCGCCGCCGAGGGGATCTCGGGAACGGGAGGCGCTTCGTTTGCAGCCGTGGCGGCGGTCGGCCGGGAGCCGAAGGGAGCGCGCCCAAATCCTTTAAGCATTAACAGAACCTCCAGCAACGATCACGGTGCGTTCCTCTCACGACCCCCGAGACCGGGGTTCGATTGGCGACGAGAGTTGCGACCGCACCGTCGTCACAACTCTCAACTCTAGAGAAAGCTTAGGACAAGATTCTGAGGGGCGGGGAAGGGCGGGGAGACAATCAAAACAGGGCAGCGAAGATGCCCTTCTTGGGCTTTCCTTCCACAACGGCGTCGTTGGGACGCAGCGATTTGGCGATGGACAGGAAGGCTTGATGCGGACGGCTCCCCGGCGCGACCTCGTCGATCGTCACACCCTTGGCGCGTGCGGTCCGGAAGACCTTGGAGACGTTCGGGATGCTCCATTCAATGGGCATCTTGAGCGTCTCTTCAGCCTTCTTGGCACTGATCTCGGTGTCGTTCGACCCCGTCCGGTTGACGACCAGGCGGACCTTATCCGACAGTCCCTCGAACTGGTGGAACAGATGGAGGAGCCGGGCCGTGTTTCGAAGGCACGTGAGGTCAAGCTGAATGACCATAAGGATCACGTCCGCCAACTCAAACGCGAGAAAATCGGAGGTTTGTAGCCCCTTGCTCGTGTCGAGGACGACCGCCGGGAACGATGCCTTGAGCAGCATCAGCACCCGCCGGAGCACGTCCGGATCGATCTTGGCCGCGTCTTCCATCGCGTTCGGGTGCGGGAGGACGAACAATCCTGACGAGTGAAGCGTCAATGAGCGTTTGAGAAGAGTGAGGTCGAGGCGATCGATGTTCTGAACGATCCCTTGCAGCGTGTTGTTGGTCACGATGTCGAGGCAGGCATCGACACAGCCAAGCAGCAGGTCGAGGTCAGCCAGTACCACCTCGGTGCCGCCCGTCTTGGCGAACGAGGTCGCCAGGTTAACGGCGAGCGTCGTGCACCCGACGCCTCCCGCAGCGCCCGTGACGGCGATCACCTGGGGATCCCGGGAAGAGCTCGCGACGACGTCGTCCCGGCGGTTGAACAGCCGATTCAGTGTCTCGGTCACTTCACCGACGTCGGTGGGGAGAGTCAGAAACTCACGAGCCCCCGCCCGAATGACCCGCAGCAGGACCGAGCTGTCCGGTGCCTTGCTCGCCGGGAGAACGACGACACCCGGCCGGCTCTGGACGATCGCCTGGATGAGGAAGACCGCTTGTTCGGGGTCGTGGTCGATTGACACGATGACGAGGTCGGGTGACAACTCGGCCACCCGTTTGGCCATTCCGTTGTACGCGTTGCACGACTCAGCGAGCCACACCGTGCTCATCCCGCTCAGTATGCGCTGAAGCGAAGATCGCGTGTCGTCAGTTGGATCGACCAGCAAGACTCGAATAGCGTCCTTCATCGTCTTTCTTTCCCACAGGGCAGTACATTAAGCAATGTTCTTGTGTTTTCCATGGCAGGAAGTCCAGCTCGACGGATGGTTTCGTGGAGGCTGGACTTTGGTTTCTTTATCCTGTTGGCAGGCCCTGAGGCCCCGATTGCTCGGAGGCCTCAAAGGCTCGCGTTTTGACCGTCCGTTCCCGCCTATTCACATTCGTCGTCCACGAGTGTTGCTGAGGCCTTCGCCATGGTATGAGAAGGCCCCGCTTGGCCACCCTGCGTTCTTCGCGTTTGGCTTCAGGGTCTACTCCAAACTGTTGCGGCCGAAACCGATCATTTCCTCGTCTTCGCTGTCGGCACCGGTACCGATGCGAACGCGCTCCATCTTGTTAACACCCCGGTAAATATGAACGATGTGCGACATGGGGGGAGCGGGCACAACCGCCGGCGGAGGCGGAGGAGGAGTCGGTTCAACTGCCTTGACGGCCACGACCGGAGGCGGGGGCAACTCGACTTTGGCAGGTGCCGGTTTCTCCTCCTTCACCATCTGCTCGCGATCGTTCAATCCTCGCAACGACAGCGCCAGCTTCCCTTTTTCACGAGCAGCCACGATGATTTCCGCCTGTTCCGGTGTCACCGCGAGGGTCACACCGCGGGACTGAACATTCCGATCCTCAGGTCGATTGAACACGGTTCCCGAGGCGAGCACCAGTATGTCCTGAAGAATCGTCTCGCCCTCGATTTCACCCGACCCGGTCTTGGTCTTGTTCACCACCACGTCAACCCGGTGATCGGGGAGAACGAACCCAGACACGCCCGTCGATTCGTCCACGGCCAGGGTAAAGGCCCGCATCCCCTTGGGAATGCGAGGCACGATACCGGCCGGGGTCCCTTTGGGAGCCAGCTTCTTGTCGAGGATCGGCTCGTCGACCAGGGTTTTGATCATCACCCAGCGCTCCTCGACGTCCTTGAACGAGGAGAACGCACCCGCCGGAACGTCGCTCTTCGTCATCTGCACGATTTTAACCAGGTCAGGCTTGAGCGTCTCTTCGACCTTGAGGTCGCGAGCGGCGACGATGACGTCCTGCAACTCGACCGCCGCTTTGTTCTTCGCCTTGGACGACAACAGCTTGCTGGTTCCAAACATGGCCCCGAGGCCACTTGCAACCGCCAGTAACAACAAGACCAGGGACTTGCCGCTCATATCCGGCTCCTCTCTTCAAATCCGGAGCGAATCGGGCCCCGGGCCGCAGTCTTTGAACACGTCAGAACAGGAGTCCCATCCAGGCGAAGTACGCGATCGTCCCAACCGCGATGGGGATACCGTAGGGCAGCAGGCGCATCCGAGGCTTCCGTTCGGCCGCGATCGCTGAGAGCTTGGAAGGGTCCCGGATCGTGAGGATCTCGTGCCCGATCACCTGAATCTGGGCCCAGTGACGGATGTACTCGCCCGACCAGGCCACCATGGCGAGCGCCATGATTCCGCCGACAACGGCCGAAACCGCGAACGCCCAGAGCGTCAACGCGGGGCCCACCCAGGCACCCACACCGGCCAGCAGCTTGACATCACCCGCACCCATACCGCCGATCGCATAGAGCGGTAGGAGCAACACCAAGCCCGTCGCCGCACCGGCGAGGGCCCACAGGAACAACGAGGAGCCGCCGGTCCAGGCCGCGAACGCAAGCCCGCCGATCACCATGTGAAACGTCAGCCAGTTCGGAACGCGCAACTTCATCCCGTCGATGATCGCGGCTTCCACCAGCACAATTGAAACGAACCAGATCACTCCCTGAGAAACGTGAGTCATGAAACCCCTGCCTCCACTATTGATGTGTCGTAAACTCTCCATCCTGGGCGCGTGCCTGACTATCTAACGGAAACTTGGGTCGTATTGAGCTTGATGTCAAATGGAGCGGTCCGCTGACTTCTCATTTGGTGAGAAGCGGTTTCATCCTTTCTTCGCGGCTGATTCATGGGCAGCCTCGGTGGTGCGGACTCAGCCCGGTCGGGCTGCGGCTAGCTGACGTGTCCGAGAGGCAAAGCGCACTCGATACGGGGCGAGAATGCCCCAGGAAAGGCGAGACGCTTGAGTCGACGAGACCTGAAACGCAAGATCCGGGCGTGGCGGCGCGAACAAGCGCCTCCACACCCGGTGATTCTGGACGGTATTTCATGCGGCTCGCTGCTCTCCTCGCATGCGGGGGCAGCGAGTCCCACTCGGAGCCAGTGCTCAGCTCATCGAGTTGTTGACTTTGCTGAACGTGCTGCTGACGCTCGTGCCGAGCGTGGTGACGATGGTGATGCAAGCCACGAGGATCAGGGCGAGCATGACCGCGTACTCAACCGCCGTCGGGCCGTCTTCGCTGACCATGAAGCGGCGAACCTGCGACGCGAATGCCTTCATCGGAGTCCCTCTCTCTTGCTTGAGACTCGCCTTTGCGAATGGAGAAGACCACTCAGCGAGTCTAGAGCCACATGCCTCAGAACGGGCTCGGCGGTCCCAAACGTGCTCTCGTTCGTTTCCACCGATCCTCCTGACACCAGCGTCAGGAACACCGGAACCCTAGGTCAACCCAACGGCGCTGTCCAATAAAACCGCCGGGGTTCGGCTGCGCGTTCGTTTGTTTGTGACAACATGTCACTGAAAGGGCGGCGGCCGCGTATAGGCACACTTCGGGAGGCCGAGCGTGTGCTTGATTCCCTAATCGCAATGGCTCCGGACCGTGTTCTATGTTTGCGGCAGGATAAGCCCCGCGCGTGCGTTACCTCGTACGGTCGAAAAGAACGCGCTCCGTTGGGATCAACAGCAGGGATTCGGTATGGCGAGCGTTCGAGACGACCGAGGGGATGCCGAGTGGACAGCGGACGCGCGAAGCATCCTGCTCCGTCACCGAACTCCCTCCACAGGATGGGGTTATCGAACAGGCGCGGCGCCGTGCGTCGAGCCCACGGTGCTGGCTTCGCTGGCACTCCGGACCGGGGAACACCACGCGTCGGACCCCGCCGGGACGGCCGTCCGCCAGGCCGCCGATTGGCTCACCGCCATTCAGCAGACCGACGGTTCCGTCGGTGTCTCTCAGCGCCTTCGGACACCGGGATGGGGAACACCGTACGCACTCCTTCTTTGGAAGGCCCTCGGCGGATTTGTTGCGGAACAACGCCGCGCCTCGACCTGGCTCCTCGAGCTGAAAGGCGAAACGACCCCACTGAGCGCAGACCCTGAGCGCGTCGTCGGACACGATACCACGCTCGTGGGCTGGCCATGGGTCGCCGAGACCCACTCCTGGATCGAACCCACAGCGCTCGCCATTCTCGCGCTGCGACGCGAAGGGATGGCGCGTCACGCGAGGGTGGTCGAAGGTCTCCGCGTCATCCGCGACCGAGCAATCGTCACTGGCGGTTGGAATTGCGGCAACAAGGCCGTGTACGGCCGCGCTCTCCGCCCGCAACCGGGGCCCACGGGATTGGCATTATTGAGCCTTGCAGCAGACCGGGATCGCACCGAACTTGTTGACAGGGCTATTAGTTACCTCCGCAGCCATCTCCCCGACGTCCGGGCGGCTGAGTCGCTGGGATGGGGTCTGCTCGGTCTCCGGGCCTGGGGCGAGTGGCCCGAAGAGGCCAACCGCTGGTTGTTCGAATCCTTCACGCAGGTCGCGGGTCGCTCTGACGCGGCACCTCGGCTCGCCCTCTTGCTGCTGGCCGCGGACGCGCAATCGTTGGAGTTCTTCAATGGATGAGCAACTGGCAACTCGTCGATCTTCCGACGTCAAACGCAGATCATTCCTCGTGGGAGCCGGCGCCGTGGTCGCGGGAGGTCTCGGGGCCAAACTCCTGAACGACAGAGACGAGCGTTCACTCCGCTCGCAAGTCTTCGTGGCACGTGCGCAGTCCTATACCGAGAACCTCACCGACATCATCGAGCGCGGCTTGAAAGAACTCGGACTCGGCCGGACCTGGGTCGCCGGCAAGTCCGTGCTTCTGAAACCCAATCTTGTCGAACCCACCCGCGAAGCCCCTCAGGTGAACACACACCCCGCCGTGGTACTCGCGGCGGCCGAAGTGTTCCGGAAATGGGACGCCAGGGAAGTCCTTGTCGCGGAAGGGCAAGGCCATTGCCGCGACACGGACTGGGTTCTCGACCAGTCGGGCCTCGGCCCTGCGCTTCAAGACTCCAAACTCGATTTCGTCGATCTGAACCATGAAGACGTGGTCATCGTCCCGAATTCGATGCGATTTACCAAGCTTCGCCAACTTGCCCTACCTGAAGCACTTCGCCGTGCCGACGTGATTGTCTCGATGCCGAAGCTCAAGACTCACCACTGGGCGGGCGTGACGTTATCGATGAAGAATCTGTTCGGCGTGATGCCGGGCGTTTACTACGGCTGGCCGAAGAATGTGCTTCACCACGCGGGCATTGCCGAGTCGATTCTGGACATTAACGCGGCGGTGCGTCCTCACCTGGCGATCATTGACGGGATTGTCGGCATGGAAGGCGACGGGCCGATTATGGGCACACCGAAGGCGGCCGGACTGCTCATCATGGGAACCAACGCCCCCGCGGTCGACGCCACGGGAGCTCGCCTTATGGGCATCGATCCCTGGCGGATCTCATACCTTGCCGCCGCCTCCGGTCGGCTCGGACCGATCGCGGAGCGGCATATCGAACAGCGCGGCGAGACACTGAAGTCGACGGTCCAGCCGTTTACATTGATTGACGCACTCCAGGCCGCCCTGAGAGGCTAAGCCGGGAAGAGCGTTTGGCCATGGATGAAACATGGATTTAAGGATTAAAAAATCTCTTATCCGCGTTTCATCCGTGTTTCATCCGTGGCTCGAGCGACATTCCATTCCTCTCGTATTGCCCTCCGTGGCGCCGCGGCTTACTCTGGTCGGGATTGACCGGCGAAGCCGGCGGAAATCAGACGGATCGGCTTATCAGAGGCAATGGCGATGCGCGGAATGGTCCAACGGCTGCTGGGACTCGGGCTTCTCTTGGCGATGGCCGCTACGACTCGGGCGGAGGAGCCGAGACTGGCGGAGTATTTCGGGTTCCTTCCCCTCGAGATTTACAAGCTCGACTCCCGCATCGGGGGAGTGGTCCTCAAGGATCTCGACGGCGACAAGGCCAACGACATCGCCGTGGTCAATAATGGTCGCTCCCGCATCGATCTGTTGCTAACCACCAAGAAGTCCGATACCGCGGGCGCGTCGAAACCCGAGATCAACGAGGTCGCCAGCGATCGTCGCATGCGACTGGTCAGCCTGCCCGTCAATAAGGAAGTCGTTAGCCTGCAAGCCGGCGACTTCAATGGCGACGGCAAGTTCGACCTGGCCTACTACGGCACCCCCGCGGAAGTGATCGTGCTCTTCAATGAAGGTGGGGGCCGCTTCGGATCAACGCAGAAGATCAACTCGGGCGAGGCCGTTGAGAGCGGAACTGCGCTCGCGGTGGGCGACCTGAACCGCGACGGGCGCGACGACCTCGCGCTGCTGGCGGCGAATGAGTTGATCGTCATGCTGCAGACGCCGAAAGGGAAACTCGGCGATCCCGAACGCTTGCCCCATACCGCCAGTGCCCCTCGAATGCTGCGCGCGGCCGACATGGATGGCGACGGCAGCGACGACCTCGTCATGCTGAACGGGAATGACGAGGATCCGATCCTTATCCGGTTCGCCGAACCGGGGGGCAAGCTCGGCCCCGAACAGCGATTCCAGGTGGAGACGCCCAGGGCCATCGCATTTGGGGACATAGACGACCGAAAGGGTTCGGAACTGCTGCTTGTTGAGAACCAGTCCGGCCGCGCCAAGGTCCTCACGCTTTCCGATTCCGACGACGATGATGCGAACAAGTACGGTCGTCTGATTTTCTATCCGCTCCCGCATGGAAACGAGCGCGGACGGTCCTTGGCCGTGGGCGACATCAATGGCGACGGCAAAGTGGACGTCGTGGTGACCGACGCGGGCAATGCCCAGTTTTTGGTCTACCGGCAGAGTGCGAAGACCGGACTCGGGACAAGCCAGACCTTTCCGGGCCTCGTCGGCGGCAAGACGGTCAAGCTGGCCGATCTTGACGGTGACCACAAGGATGAAGTCTACGTGCTTTCCGAGCAAGAAAAACAGATCGGCCGGAGCGTACTGGACGGCGAGCGTCTGACATTCCCGTCGCCACTTCCCATCAGCGGAGAGCCCGTAGCCCTCGACGTGGCCGACCTCGACGGGGACAAGGTGGCCGAAGTCCTCTACGTGTCGCGAACCCGGTCCAAGGACACCGACGTATTTGCACTCCGTGCACTCAAGCGCGAGGCCTCGGGTACATTCGTACCATTCCGCTGGGGCCCGGACGATGACGTCGCGTTGAAGAGCGTTGAGGGGGTGCCAGCCGCGCTGAAAGTGCTGGATGTCAATCGCGACGGTCAAGTGGACATCCTTGTCTTCAACGCATTCGGCCCTCCCCTGCTCCTTCTCGGCCGCGCCGGTGAGCCCCCTGCGCCCGCTGCGGGGAGTCTCGGCCCGCTCGGGGGCGTAACTCCGGCGGGATTGAGCCTGGTCGACATGAACGGGCCCGCCATCTTTGTTGCCCAGAATTCCTTTGCCCGCAACCTTCTGCTCGATAAAGAGGGGCACTGGCAGGTGAAGGATCAATACAACACCGAAACGGGCTCCGCCCATGTCATCGGTGCATCCGCCCTCGACACAAACGGAGATGGCGTCAAGGAAGTCGTCCTCCTGGACAAGAACTCCAAGTCGCTGATCCTGCTCCAACAGAAAGAGGGCGTCTACCGAACGATCGGCAAGCTCGCCGTGGGCTCCATCGACTTTCAAGGAATGCACGTGGCCGACTTCGATGGAGACGGAAAGGACGACCTGCTCCTCGCGGGCACCGACCGTTTTGGGATCGTCCTCACGGGCCGTAAAGGCCAGCGTTTGAAGTCCTTGGCCTCGTATGAGTCGGACCGCACCGAGGCGCGACTGGGCGACCTGGCGGCGGGCGACCTCAATGCCGACGGCCGTCCTGACCTCGTGCTGACCGACATCGCCGAACACTTCGTTGAGTTCGTAACCTTTGCCGCGCCTTCCAACCTGGAGCGGGGTTTGGCCTTCAAGGTCTTCGAGCGCAAGTCATACCGCGGTGGGCGCGACTCGATTGAGCCCAGAGACCTCGCGATCGCGGACGTGGACGGAGATGGCCGGGAGGACCTGGTCCTCATCGTCCACGACCGCGTGCTCGTCTACCGGCAAGACGCCGGCAAGGAAGAGAGCCCGAAGAAGGCTGAGTGATGGAACCTCAAGGCTTCTCCGGTTCGATCACCAGATCGACCGCGGCAAAGTGTTCGTGGTCGCTGTTCGTCTGACGACTCTCAACACGCACGAGGTAAACGCCGGGCTCACGGATCTTCAGCGTGTTCCGCTGGCCGGTCTTTGCGCCGGGTTTGAAGTCCAGTTCGAGCGCGGACTCCTGGACCACGTCGCCGGAAAGGTCGGGCTCTGCCTTCGCGCCGATTTTTTCCTGGCGCACGATAAAAAAATGGATCACAACGTTTTCGAGCGTCTTGTTGGGATAGACGTTCGTAAACATCCATTGGATCTTGATCGTCTCGTTCGCTTTCGCGCGCACCACGGGCCGGGGGTTCTTGCCCCAGACGGGCGGAGTCTGATCGACGTGTGCGGTCTTTTCCTCCCTGGGGCCGGCCACGTCGAGATTGATCCTCGCATGTTCCGCCCTGGCCGAATTGCTGCCGCAACCGATGCCGATAAGGATCACAGCGACCAGTCGTTTCATCGTCCAATCTCCGTGTTTGTCATCGCCGACCGCACACTCGTTAAAGGCATCGTATCCGGAAGCCCGCAGGTCCACCACCTTTCGACTCATTGAGCGCGGCAGCCCTGGGCGGTCGAACACAGAGAATACGGCCTGTGACAGGATTGCGGGCCAAAGCGGCGCTCGGTTGGTTGCGTACGGAGGATTTCTCGATGTCGCAGAGCGTCTCGCGAAGTGGGCTACTCGGCGCGTTGATGGTCGCGATGGGGCTTGCACTCGTTCCCGGGTGCGCGGGGACGGCAACACGCCAGCCGACTCCCCAGATCGTCCAGCCGGAGGGCTCTCGGAACATCGTCTACCGCCCGATCATCTCCAACTTCATGCGTCCCAAGTCGTTTTACCTGTCGGGCTACGCGGGGAATTCCTATCCGCCGCTTGGTTCGGGTCGGGTTACGGAGCCAGTCATCGAAGTGCCCAATTGAGCGACTTCCCTCGGAATCGCGAGGTCGAGACCCGCATCAAAGACGACGGGTTCGATGGAACACCTTCGTTTTTTTCGCAGACCGCTTTGGACGCGGCCGGGGGTCTCCGACTACAATTCCAGGGTCGGCATAGGATGAGGTCGTGGGGACGAATCGTGGGTTCTCACCACCGGTCCCGACCGAAGGGACGAGAGGGCTCTCCGGGCGATGCGGACGAGCGAGCTTCGCATAGGCATCATCGGTGCGGGGAAAATCACGCGAGAGCGCCATATTCCGGGGTTCAAGGCGATTCCCGGGGTGCGGATCGTTTGCGTTTGCAACCAGCATCGCGAAACCGCAGCGAAGGTGGCGCGAGAATTTGATATCCCTCGGATCCACGGCACGTGGGAGCACGTGATCGAGGATAAAGAGGTGAACGCGATCCTGATCGGTGCCTGGCCCTATCTGCACTGCCCGGTCACGCTCGCTGCGTTCGACGCCGACAAGCACGTGCTGACTCAGGCGCGCATGGCGATGAACGCGCGCGAGGCGCAGCGGATGTACGATCGCTCGAAGGAATGCGAACATCTCGCCGCGATGATCGTTCCGAGTCCCTATGGTCTGACGGGTGATCCGTACGTCCGCTCTCTGATCGAGAGCGGGTTTCTCGGCACGTTGCGCGAAGTTCACGTGCACGGGATGACGAGCGACCTCGCCGACCCCAAGGCCCCTCTCGGTTGGCGTCAGATGACCAAGTATTCCGGCTTTAACATGTTGACGCTGGGGATCCTGCACGAGTCGGCCCTGCGCTGGACGCCGCCGGTCAACCGCGTCTTCGCCTACGCCTCCAAAATGGTGCCGGTGCGGATCGATGCCGAAGCCGGGAAGCCCGCACGCGTGGGTACACCGGATAGCGTCCAGGTCTTGACGACCCATGAAGGGGGAGCGTGCGGGACGTATCGGCTCAGTGGCGTGATCTGGCACGATACCCGTATGGAGATTGGGCTTTACGGGAGCGATGGGACCTTGATCTACGACTTGAAGCGCGACGAGATCCGCGGGGGCAAGCGCGGCGCACCATTAGAGGTAATGCCGATCCCTGATGGATTGCGAGGCGGCTGGCAGGTTGAAGCCGACTTCGTCGCCGCCGTGCGTGGCGAGCGGCCGGTGTCTTACACGAACTTCGCCACGGGAGTGCGCTACATGCAATTCACCGAGGCCGTGGCTCGGAGTTCCCGGCATCAACACCCCGTGGCGCTCCCTTTGCAAGAGTTCTCGAACCCGAGTCTTTGACGTCAGGCCACCGAGATTTCGCTCAGTTCGTTGGGCTTCCGAGACGCCCGCGATCGTGAGGCAATGTTCGAAGGCTTGCGCACACGCTTGCCCATGCGGCCCAGGCGTTGATCGAAGGTTGCCAGAGTCGCGGCGAACAGAATCGCCGCAGCGACAGCTTGGAACACCACCCAGGTGCTTTCCCATTCCATCAGTCTCGGCGCCTCGCGCCATCCCACTCCAGACTCGTGAATCGCCAAGATCCCGAACGCAATCCCGTAAAACGGACTCCCCATTGCGATACCGGGACCAAGCACATCGTTATTGTTAAACAGAGCGACTACCAGAAACAACCAACCCACTGTCCCGAAGACATAGAGTGCGACCGTGAGGCCCACCGCCCGGCCCAGCCGCGAGTTCCAGGTCGCCAT
>DAIDJG010000092.1 GCA_027451445.1 Singulisphaera sp. | reverse complement strand
TTCACCGGTCCTACAAAACCACCGGGATCGACTACTGGCTTGGCAAGCAAGAAGACACGTTTCTCTTTCAACGAACCGCACGCCTGGAGGTCTCGGGTATCCGCAAAGGCGATCGCAGCAAAGTTGATGCGAGAGTCCGTGCCAAGGTGAAACAGTCCGAACGATCCCTGGATACAGGCCTGCCGGTGGTCGTGGTTGTCGTCGAGTTTGGCTCTCCCGAGGCTGTTCTGGTGATGCCATGACGTCTGCCCAGAAGAAGAAGATCACAGGATGGCATCTCCAAGCGATGAGCCTCTGCGACCAGGCCATGGCCGCCCGCGTTGCACACAAGCGGGAAGAGGCGACCGTACTGTTTCGCCAGGCGCTGGCGTCGGAACGAAAAGCGGCCGAAGCGGTCGCCGGTGCACCGGCACTTGAGCCGACCCGATCTGTCCTGCACCGGAGCGCGGCGGCGTTGGCCGTCGAGTGCGGCGAGCACCGATTGGCCGAAAAACTCATCGCGACAGCGCTTGCTGGCGAGCCGCCCGACGAGGTCGCCGAGGAACTTCGCGAACTTCTGGAGCAGGTAAACCTGCGAAGACGTCTTGCCAAGCTCGGCGCTCAGGAACAACCGCGCAGAGCCGCGGGTCAGGGCGAGGTCGTCGTCGTCGGCTCGCTACTTTTCGCAAACGCAACGCATGCCAATAAAAAAACCATCAAGATCCTCGATACCGATGGCGGCGTGCATACCTTCGATGTCCGGACGAATCAGCTCGCCGATATCGTGAAACCTCTTTGGGAAGCCAAGGTCGTCGTGACCGGAGAGAAACACGGGAAATCTCTGCGTCTACGCCACATTGAGAAGGCGTCCGAATAAGTTGTTTGGGCGAACGGCAAAACAGAGCTTACCCACAATAACCCTCACGCGGAGCGCGAGGTCTACGATCATTGACTGCTCGCCTTGAAAGCACGGGGTAACGGAGGACGGGAGGGGACATAACAGATATTTTACAATGTCTGTTATGTCCCCTTTTGGGACTTCGGAACCCACCCCGTTACTTCTCGGTCTTGCGGTGTTGCAACAACCCGTCATACGCGACTCGGGTGAACATACCACCCGTGAAGAACCCTTTGCCCCAGACGGAGTCCAGATCGCTCGTGGGACGCGCGACGATGGCCTCCGAGACGGTCTTGCCCTTGTCGAGCAGCGGGTTCAGGCGATCGTGGACCGTGGCCAGCATCTTGCGGAACGCCGCCAGGTCCTCGCGCGAGGCCATGGGGCCATGCCCAGGGATGATGCGCGTCCTGGGGCCGGCGAGCTTCAGAATGCGGTCCGCCGCCGCGACCATGCCGCCGATCCAGCCCAGGCTTGATGCATCGATGTTGGGATAGATGCCGTTCGAGAACAGGTCGCCCGTGTGGATCACGTCGCGCGACGTGAAATGGACGATCAGGTCGCCATCCGTGTGCGCGGGGGGCACAGCGCTCAGGTGAACGACCTCGTTGCCGACGTGAAGCTCGAACGCGTCGGACGTGAACGTGGGTAGGGCGATGGCGGGCGAAGCCGGGGTCGTCATCTTGAACACTTCGGTATACTGCTCGGTCGCCAGCCGGCTCCGCGTGGCGGCCGTTGCGAGGATGGTTGCTCCCGCCTTCGCAAAGACCTCATTGCCACCGGCATGGTCAAAATGCCAGTGGGTGTTGATCAACCGCACCAATGGCTTGCCGCCCACTCGCTTGACCGTCTCGAGGACCTCCTTGGCCCGCGTCGGGACGCCCGAATCCACCACGGTGAGCCCGTCCGGCCCGTCGAGGACCGCGATGTTGCCGCCAGGCCCATGAATCAGATGCAAACCGGGCCCAAGCTCGGCCGACTCGACCGGAATTTTCTCCATCATGGGGCCGATCTTTGCGATCAAGGCCGCAGGGTCGGAATCGTCCCCAGGCTCATCGCCACGAACCCGGCTCGCGGCCATGATCCCCGCAGCCATACCAAGCCCTGTTTGCATCCATTCACGTCGAGTCATCACCAACACTCCACCTTGTAAGAAATCGCAGGCCGGGAAAACGCCGCGGCATTGTATACAGCCCGTCCAGGGGTCCGTGGCCAGGGCCATCGACGGGGGGATTTGCGGTTTCCGGGCAACGATGCTGAAAGAACTCGAAGACGACTTCCTCACCGCCCTCGCGTTCCCGCAGACCGGCCTGATCACTTTCTCGGCGACTCCACCACGAGGAGCACCGGGCGACGGCTTTCCCACTCGCCCGCGCCTTCGCGGCTGACGAACGCGTAGCCCGACCAGTTGTGCTTGGCACCGGAACGGTCTTCGCTGAGGAACCGCAGCATCATCCCGTTGTGTCGAGCGCCGCTTTGGGTTGCGGCAAGGACGACGGGCGTGACATCGAACACTTTCCAGCCGTCGCCGGGGGCGAACTTGTACGAGGCAGCGGGTTCCGGTTCGTAGTCGGGCCTGGTCTGCCAGGAGACCCACTCGGTCCATTCTTCGGTAATCGGAAACGCGAGGAGCGACGTCGGCTTCGGCCCGGTTGTGGTCTTCCTCGAGTAGAGCGCCAGCACGAACCGCCGATCACGCGACCGGAGATCCTGCTCGGCGATGGGCTGCCAATCCAGCAGGGTCCGTGCGCCCCCGTCGTTTTCGGCGACTCCGATGTTATCCACCTGGCCGTGTGCCCAATCGGGGAGGTAGGAGAGGACCATGCTGTCCTTGTTGACTGGCAGCGACGCGACGATCCGACCCTCGACCAGTCGAGCCAGTGCCTCATCAATGCCGTCGGGAACGACTCGCCCCGGTTGAGGCCTGGATTCGTCTTGCGCGGCACCCCGAAGGGCCGTCGCGGGCTCTGGGGGCTCTGCCACCGCAGGAACGTTCGTTCGGGGAGCGCGGCTCTGCTGAGCGACCACGCTGGCTCCGGTGGCCAGAATGACGAAGGCACATCCATACGCAAAGGCAGTTTTCAGTTTTGTCATCATCATCTCTCCCATGACGCTTTCCGCGAGCGAGCGGACGGATGCCGGGACCACCCCGGACCCGCCCGTTGTCGTTCGCAACATGGCCTGGATCGTGGTCTCGACCAGTTCGGCAGGCGCTGTTCGTGTCCAGGACGTCGAGGCGCCCAAGACTGCGGAAAGAGCCACGCCCCGGCGCACGAGGCGGGTGCGGAGGACGCGCCGGGCTCGAGCCAGTCGGCCCCGCAGGACGTCCTCCGACACGCCGATGCATCCTGCCGCCCTGGCATAGCTCAAACCTTCGAGGTCACAGAGCACGACAGGCGCCTGGTGATGCTCGGGCAGGCGGTTGATCTCCTCGTGGAGCAGGGCAGCGAGGTCGTGGCGGTCCGGATCCTCGGAGAAGGCTTCGGGGTTCATCCCGGCGGCCTTCAACTCGTGCCGGCGACGCCGAACGGCACTGGTACGAGCCTTGAGGGCGGTGCGCGAGGCCACTCCATAAAGCCAGTTGCTCAGCAACTCGCGCTTGCCGATCGTGTGCGCCTTCCTGGCCAGAACGAGGAACGTCGCCTGGGTTGCATCCTGGGCGGCGCACGGGTCGCCCAGAATCGCGCGGCAGACGCGGAGGATCCTCGGACCGTGGCGCTCGACCAGGAGCCGAAAGGCGGCCTCGGCCGTCGCCTCGTGCCGGGCGACGAACCGTTCCAGGAGCTCGGCGTCGTCGAGACCGCCGACCGACCCGTCGCGAAAGAGCGTTTGGATCTCCCCGATTGCGTCGAGCATCCCTCTCGCCATCACTTTACCCTTCGGTTGGGGTGTCCTCATAATGTACTGTCCGGAGGGTGGCTGGTCCGCACGCGGCTTTTTGGTGAATACGGAAACTCTGTCTCTGAGCCCATTGGCACACAGAGCGCGCAAACGGACATTCCCCTTACGATCTCACGAAACCGGGCCAACTTGCGCTGACGGGTCCCTCCCTCAGAAATCAAGCCGAACGCCCCGCGTGGGCAGGAGCACACTCGTGGATGTGCCGCAATGCTTCGATCGCCTGGACGTCAACCTCGCCCGCCGCATTGATGAGGTCTGTCGTCGCTTCGAAGCTGAGTGGCGCGAAGGACGCCGGCCTCGCATTGACGATTACCTGGCCGGTCTTCCCCGTGAACACGAAGCGGCGCTCCGAGCCGAGCTGGAGGCCCTGGAATGCGAACTGACCGGGCCGGAGGCGACGATCGACCAACGCCCAACCACGTCCGCCGCGGAAGCGCTGACGCTCGCGCCTGAGCATCCGCCCACGCTGCCGATTCCCGGCCTGGCCCGATCCTCAACGTTCGACGACGCCACCATCGCCAGGGCCGAGCCGGACACGTTCACTGCTCCACCCTCAAACGCTCAGGCCCCGGAGTCCGGAGCCAGGATCCGCTACTTCGGCGATTACGAGATCGTTTGCGAGATCGCCCGGGGCGGTATGGGGGTCGTCTTTCAGGCGCGCCAGGTGAGTTTGAACCGAATCGTCGCGCTCAAGATGATCCTCGCCGGGCAGATTGCCGGCAACCGTGAGATCAAACGCTTCCGCACGGAGGCGGAGGCCGCCGCCAACCTCGACCACCCCGCCATTGTTCCCATCTACGAGGTCGGGGAACACGAGGGACAGCACTACTTCTCGATGGGGTTCATCGAGGGCCAGAGCCTCGCCCAGCGCCTCACGGAGGGGCCGCTCGCACCTCGAGACGCGGCCGACCTCATCCGTCGCGTGAGCGAGGCCATCGAATACGCGCACAGGCGGGGCGTGATCCACCGCGATCTCAAGCCCGCGAACATCCTCCTCGATCGGAGCGGCAACCCACGCGTTACCGACTTCGGCCTGGCCAAGCAGCTCGACGGCGATAGCCAGCTTACCGGCTCGGGCCAGATCATGGGGACGCCCAGCTACATGCCGCCCGAACAGGCTGGCGGCAAGCGCGGCGAGGTCGGACCGGCTGCGGATGTCTACGCGCTGGGCGCGACGCTCTACGCCGCTCTCACGGGCCGCCCGCCGTTCCAGGC
>DAIDJG010000091.1 GCA_027451445.1 Singulisphaera sp. | reverse complement strand
CTCGAAAGCGTCTGCCACACGTGGATGACTTTCGCTTGAATCAAGGTGGGGCTCCTTCCACCGGTGTGTTTGCCGACACGACCTAAGTGCTGGGAGCCCCTCCTTTAACAAAACGTCCCAAGATCATGGAAGGCTATTTAGAACACGACCTTGCTGAGGAGTTGGACGATCTTGTCGATCGGCATGACGAGGAGCGCCAGCGGCACGCACGGCAGGGTCGTCACGATCGCCAGTTGGATGACCACGCGCAGGCTGAACGGGAGGGCCTTCATCTCCTGGACGTACCGAAAGCCGTTGCCCAGGTCAGCCAGGGACTGGATGTCCGCACTGCCCAGGAGCGTCTCGTCCGCCGGCACCCCTCCCGCGACCCATTTCTCGTGGAAGGCCCGGTTGTACCGGTCGACGAGCAGGCTGTAGTCGCGCAACCAGGCGAGCCTGGTCCGTATCAGGATCGGGACGAACACGAGCAACGGCCCGAGACAGACGAGCTCGACGATCGCCAGGAGCGCGACGTAGGGAACCTTGAACGCCTCGATGTTCGCCCGCTGAAAGACGATGAGGAACGCGGCCTCCGCGCTCAGGACGGAGCTCAAGGCGACGACGAGGATCCCCAAGGCGCTGGCCGCTGTGCCGAGGAAGCCCAGGCCCCCGGCTTGGTCGGCGTGCGTGGCGACCAGGTCCAGCTCCAGCCGGGAGACCGTCCCCAGGAAGGCTGCCCACACGATCAGGCGCCAGAGCCAGCGGTACCAGAAGAACTGCAGGATGGCCGTGGCGACCGCGTGATACCAGATCCCCGTGAGCGACACCCCGAGGCCGTGGCCCGCAGCGCGCGGGGAGCGCCAGGTCGCGATCTCCCCGGCCAGGGTCTCGGGCGTGAACAGCCACGCCCCCGCGAGGGCTACGCCCAGGAGGATCAACTCGGGCCACAGGGATTCGCGCCACCTCGCCACGCGGGCGATCGCCCGGTCGAAGGCGGGGTAATCTTGCGGCCGGACCAGGCCGCCCTGCACGAATTGCAATCCCGCCCCGGTGAGCCGCGGTCCGACGACCGACTCGGCCAGGATGAGGAGCGGCCCCGCCAGGAAGAAACGCGCGTACGTGCCGAAGTTCTGCAGGAGGGACTCCCTCGGCCCCGATCCCAGGGCGCGGCCCTCGATCAGGGCGAAAACGAGCAAGGGGACCCAGGTGATGACCAGGAAACCCACAATGCGATGAGCCGCCGTGAGGCGAATGCCCCAACTCAAGAAGAGCCGATGGATGGACCGCGAGATGGGCCCACCGCGCTCGAAATAGAGTTTGGCCTCATTCGCGAGGACGGGGCTCATGATGCCTTCTCGATGTCGGGGGCGTCGGACTTGCGATTCGATTATTCCGCGTCTTCAACAGCAGCCACGCGGCCCGATTCGATGGCTTCCAACAGGGCGGCATGGTCCTTCTCGGTCTGGTCGCCATAGCGCTCCGCAAACTCGGCCAACGCTTCCGCCAGGACTCGACCCTTGCCGACGTAGCCCGCGATCTTGGCGGCGTCGCCGGTTCGGGCGTGGGCGCGAGCCAGGATGGCGCCACAGCCCCAGGCCCAGAACTCGAACGGCTCGCCGGTGAGGAACTCGATCGGCATCGCGGCCTTCATGTTCTTCATCTGGCGCACGAAGTAGTGCCGGTCGTCGATGGTCGTGTAGCCCAGGAGCGGATCGCCCATCGCTTGCAGGAACCGCTGGCCGCGGGCGACGCGATGCCCCTCGTGCGGGACTCGCTGCTTCAGGACGGGCAAGTACGGGGCGTGAGCGGGCGGGAGGGCTTCCTTGACCTGGAGGAACAGGGGGTCCTGATCGCCGTTGCCGAAGAGCAGCACGAGGTAGGAACGCAGCCCGACGCTGCCGACGCCGACGACCCGGTGGGCCACGTCGGCGACCGAATAGCGCCTGAGCATGTAGCGATTTTCGTCGGTAATTGTCTCGGCATAATCAACCAGAGAGGCAATCACTTTTTCCTTGGTTTCTTCATCGACGTGCGTGAGCACGGGAGGCTCTTCGATAAAACGCCAGCCACCGTCGGCCTGGCGTCGGGCCACTTTGTTGAGCAGCGTCTGGCCGGTCGTTCGCCGGGCCTTGGCCAGCGTCTTGCGCAGGACGGCCTGAGTCTTGTTGCCGATCTGGACGCCGCCCTGTTTCACGATGGGCACCAGCCGTTCGAGGTCGGCATAGGCGAAGATCGACCAGATATCGAGCACGCCCATCTCCGCCATCCGGTGGCTGTTCAGGGCGTAGCCGGCAACGCAGCGACCGACCGCGTCGCGCCGCTCCTTCTCGTCGAGGCCGTTCTCGCGACCGGCCGCATTCACGCTCGCCACCAGGCGCTTCAGGTCCCATTCCCAGGGGCCGAGCGTCACTTCGTCGAAGTCGTTGAGGTCGATCACGACGTCGCGCTGGGGCGTGCCGTACAGTCCGAAGTTGTTGACGTGGGCATCGCCGTTGATAGCAACCTGCAGCCCACTGATCGGCGTCCGAGAAAGGTCGCGGGCCATGACGGCTGCGGCGCCGCGCAGGAAGGCGAACGGCGAGGCCGCCATCCGGCCCATGCGCAAGGGGATCAGTCCCTCCTGCCGGCCCTGGTTGCCCGCCACGAGGATGTCCACCGGATCGGGGCGATCGGGCGCCGGCGACCAGTCGGCGTGCGCCTCGCGCGGCGTCCGCTCTCGCAGGGCCTTCCCCTTCTCGATCCGGCTCACGACCGATTCCAGGGGCCGACGCGGATGATAGGGATCCCGTGTCTGCCAGGATTCCTGATCCATTTCGGCGACCTTGTTCGGCGACGATTCCGCTGCGACCGGGGCCGACGTGGAATGCGCACGGACCATGATGATGCCTCGATTCGACTCTGGGATTTCCCAGGAAAGACGATCTCCGTCACCGAGATCGCGGCCAGCCGCGCTGCCATCCGATTGGACACCCGCCGGACCTCTCTTGCAAGGACGAGGTGCCGGCATTCGTATCCGGCAATGTGGCGAGCGCCCATCCGGAAAGGAGCACGCGGAAGTTCGCGCCCGACGTTCGGCTGTTCCCGGCGCCATGACGGCCGAGGGTTTAGAACGACAGCCTGGCCCTGATGCCGAAGAGGAGGGGAGCAGCGGTGTGGTGCTGGGCCGGGTCGAGGATTTGCAGGTCAGGCGTCACGTGGAACCAGGGGGTGACGGCCGCGTTGTAGTACAGTTCCACGCCGTCCTCGCCGCCGATGCCGTGGAGGGTGAAGATCGGCAGGTTGCTGAGCCCGAGATGGTAATACCCGATGCCGAACGTGTCGTTCTCGCGACCAGGGATCGGGCCGTTCCCCAGCAAAGATACATTGGCGAACCAGCGGATTGGGTTTGGGTTCCCATCGGTCAGGCCGAGGTCGCTGTTGAGAGTCCAGTTGCGTTTCGGGTCGTTCGCATCAGCATACAGCACCTGATCGATCCGATAGGTCACAGTCCAGGCAGAGTTCTTTACCGGAAGTGCCAGCCCCGCGCGGGCCAACTGGAGCAGCACATAAGGGTTTGAATCGAGGGCCGTCCGTTTCGCGTTGGAATACAGGAATCCGACCATGCTATGCCCAGGAAGGTCGAACCATTTGGTCCTCTGCCGGTATTCGCCGTAGGCCACCATGCCGTTAGAGAACAGCGTCGAGAATCCGCTCGTCCTGGGGATGTAGTGGGTGTCGAGCAGTTCAAAGGTGAACACCGGCTCGACCGCATCCCGGACTGTGAAGCCGGCCCCCAGAGTGCTGGGGAACAAGTAGTTCCGGGTGAGGTTCGATTGCATGGCCACGTTCCAGAAGGAGTTCAAACGCGGACCTCGGGCGTACGCGGCTGGAGTGCCATCGAGGAGGTTGAGCTTGCCGAAGAAGATGGAGACGCTTTCCGACAGCTCTTGCGTGAATTGCACGCCGGTGAGCGCCGTTACGTCCTGATCTCGCTTCGGAAGTGCCATGGCAAAGTTCGACAGTGCCACGGCACCGTCGATCTCGTTGCAGTCCTGCCCCAGCCGCGTCTCGCCGCGGAGATCGAGGTGCCCTCCTTCCCAGAGCCCCACCTTCCCTGTATCGATGTCGAGCAGATAGTCGCCGCGACCGCCATACTTGAACTGCTGAGCGAGGCCGCCGGTGGTCACGCCCTGGTAGTACTGAGTGAGATCAGCGAAGAAGGTGAAGCCATCGTCGGCGAGCCTGGATCGCGTACCAAACCAGTCGCCCGTCAACTGTGACGGGTTCCAGACGCTTCCGCTCCCCAGGGGAGCCGGAGTCTCTGGCGGCGCAGGCTCGCGGATATCTTGAGAGGGATTCGGCGGGGATGCCGAAATGGCGCCTTCGCCGGTTGGCTCGAACTGGCCACCGCGCAATCTCGCCTCAGCAAGGAGGAGCGACAACACCACGGCACCGAACAGGATTCCGCGTGCGCAAGTGGACCGTAACGGCCCCAAAACTGCCTCCGGGAAAGAGAACCGCCAGTGGCGCCGCGGTATGGCCGCGCTTTTTCTCTTCGGATCGCCTTGCCGCCCAACCTGAGCGAAAAAGCCCGATTTCGCGGAATGTTTCGATTGTGCCGACGGGACGCTCGGCGGCGAACAGGCCGACAAGAAATTCGGCGACTTTGGAATGCTTCCTCCTTGACATGAGACGTCTCTCACGTTCTAGTTGATTGTCATGGCTGTGTTCTCAAGGTGGGAACGCGGCCCCGGTCGAGATGGCCCCGCTGTGCGTACCTTCGCACGGACGGGGCTTTTTTCGTGCGCAGTCCGTTCGGCAAGCGGCGAGGGCATCGGATCGACGTGGACCTGAAGTGGCATCGACGAGCGCGACCCGGAATCCGTGCGACCGATCGACGCGTCCGAGAGGAGGAACTGGACCAGCATCCCATGTTGTGCTTGTGATTGCGACGAACACGGCGAGAAGGAGCGAAAGCGTGGTTACTTTGAGGAAACGTGTGATGGAGCTGTATGTGGACCGCTCGGTTCGGCGATGGATCGTGCGGGATCCCGAGGGCAACTTCTGGCTCCTGCCCCCCGGAGAGGACTCCTGGCGCCGCCGGGAGCCATTCCGGCCGAAGGAGGAAACCGATCTCGAACCGATCCCCGGACACTACAAGGACATGCTCGGTTTACCCTACTGACCCGAAGGCAGGTGCCATGTGACTGCGGAACGCGTGCGTCTCGACGAGTCCCGAGAGCGGAACGTCCCCTGGAAGAAGTGGGGACCGTATCTCAGCGAGCGGCAATGGGGGACGGTTCGCGAGGACTACAGCGAGGGGGGCGACGCCTGGGGTTACTTCACCCACGATCAGGCCCGCTCGCGCGCCTACCGCTGGGGTGAGGACGGCCTGGCCGGGCTCTCCGACGACCAGCAGCGGCTCTGTTTCGCGCTGGCCCTCTGGAACGGGAAGGACCCCATCCTCAAGGAACGCCTGTTCGGCCTGACCAACGGCGAGAGCAATCACGGCGAGGACGTCAAGGAGTACTACTTCTACCTCGACAGTACCCCGACCCATTCCTACATGAAGTTCCTCTACAAGTACCCGCAGGTGGCGTATCCCTACGCAGACCTCGTCGACACGGGCCGCCGTCGGAGCCGGCAAGAGTTCGAATACGAGTTGCTCGATACGGGCGTGTTCGAGCAAGACCGCTACTGGGACGTTTTCGTGGAGTACGCGAAGGCGTCGCCCGAGGACATCCTCATCCTGATCAGCGCGCACAATCGAGGCCCCGAGGCGGCCGAGCTGCACGTCCTGCCGACGCTCTGGTTCCGCAACCTGTGGTCCTGGCACGGCGGCCCCGACCGGCCGACGCTCCAGCAGGTCGCCGGCCCCGGGGCAAGCGTCGTCCGGGCCGTCGACGGCGTGCTCGGCGAGCGCTACCTCTCCTGCGAGGGTGACACCCCGTTGCTCTTCACCGAGAACGAGACGAACACCCAGCGCATTTTCGGCGTGCCGAACCGCACGCCCTACGTCAAGGACAGCATCAACGACTTCGTCGTCCACGGCCAGGCCGGCGCGGTGAACCCGGAGAAGACCGGGACCAAGGCCTCGGCGCACTATCGCCTGACGGTCGGCCCCGGCGAGTGCCGGACGATCCGGCTGCGGCTCTCGAACCTCGTTCCCTCGGCGCCGGCCCGGGGGAATGGCAACGTCGCGGGGCCGTTCGGCGAGCGATTCGACGAGATCCTCCGGACGCGGCGCGCCGAGGCTGACGAGTTCTACGCCGACATTACGCCGGCCTCGCTCGACGCGGACGCGGCCAACGTGATGCGGCAGGCCCTGGCGGGGATGCTGTGGTCCAAGCAGTTCTACCACTACGACGTCGATAAGTGGCTGGAGGAGCGCGGCTCCGACCCGTTCAAGCCGAACCGGAAGGTCGCCCCGCGCAACGATCACTGGCACCACATGTACAATGGCGACGTCATCTCCATGCCGGACAAGTGGGAATACCCCTGGTACGCCGCCTGGGATCTCGCCTTCCATGTCCTCGCGCTGACGGTCGTCGACCCGGATTTCGGCAAGGGGCAGCTCAAGCTGATGCTCCGCGAACGGTACATGCACCCCAATGGCCAGATCCCCGCCTACGAGTGGAACTTCGGCGACGTCAACCCGCCGGTCCACGCCTGGTCCACCATCTTCACGTACCGGCTCGAAGCGGCGCAGCGCGGCGAGGGGGACCGGGAGTGGCTCAAGACCAGCTTCCAGAAGTTGCTACTGAACTTCACCTGGTGGGTCAACCGCAAGGACCGTACTGGGCGGAACGTCTTCGAGGGCGGCTTCCTCGGCCTCGACAACATCGGGGTCTTCGACCGCAACGCGACGCTGCCGACCGGCGGCTACCTGGAGCAGGCCGACGGCACCGCCTGGATGGCCCTTTTCTGCCAGAACATGCTCGAGATCGCCGCGGAGCTCGCGCTGACCGACCCGGACTACGGCGAGATGGCGCTCAAGTTCATCGAGCACTTCCTCTGGATTGCCTCGTCGATGGCGCACCTGGGCGAGGACACGGGGATGTGGGACGAGGAGGACGGCTTCTTCTACGACGTCCTCCGCCTGCCCGATGGCCGGGCGCAGCGGCTGAAGGTACGGTCCATGGTCGGCCTGCTACCCCTGTGCGCCGCGACGACGTTTCAGGGGGAGCTCGGCGCGAAGTACCCCGAACTCGCAGAGCGCCTCCAGTGGTTCCTGGTGTCCCGGCCCGAGCTCTACGCCGCGATCCACGACCCGATGAGGCCCGGCGTGGCGGGGCGGCAGCTCGCGGCCATCCTGGACGAGACCAAGCTCCGCCGCGTCCTGGCGAAGATGCTGGACGAGAGCGAGTTCCTCGGCCCCTACGGCCTCCGCTCGCTCTCGAAGTACCACGCGGAGCACCCCTACGTGATCAACGCCGGAGGCCAGGAGTACCGGGTGTCGTACCTCCCGGCCGAGTCGGACACCGGGATGTTCGGCGGCAACTCGAACTGGCGCGGGCCGGTCTGGATGCCGGTTAATGTGTTGATCATCCGGGCCCTCCTGCAATACTACGCCTACTACGGGGACGAGTTCACCGTCGAATGCCCCACCGGGTCGGGCCGCAAGATGACCTTGTATCAGGTGGCCGAGGAGATCGCGCGCCGGCTGTCCGGCCACTTCTTGAAGGGCCCCGACGGGCGTCGTCCGGTCTACGGGGGCAGCCGCAAGTTCCAGGAGGATCCGCACTGGCGCGATTGCCTGCTGTTCTACGAGTATTTCCACGGCGACAACGGGGCCGGGCTCGGGGCCAGCCACCAGACCGGCTGGACGGGGGGCGTCGCCCGCCTCATGCACCTGTTCGGGACGCTTACGCCCGAGCGGCTCCTCGAAGGCGGCAAGAAGGCGTATTTCGAGTTACAAGATCGTGCGGGTGTGGTCGGAGCGGCCTCCGGCCGATAGCGTCTCTCCGTTGAACAGGGCGCCTTGGAAGCACGGCGGCGCGGCCATGAATGCCTTGATTCGATCGCCATCTTCAAACGCCACTCGGAAGGCCCTGACCACGGCCGCGCGCAACGTCGCCCTCGGCCGGTGATCGCGGAGCGTAACTTCATCGTCACCGCTTTCGGATTGGTTTCGACCTTCGGCGCCCTGGGCCCGTGCCCCTCTGCTCGGCCGGCTCGGCGCCGTCAACGCGGAGAACGCACCCGATGCCAGCTCTCACGAAGACAACCCCGACACTCCCCCGTCCCGCCGAGTCACAGAAAGCGCGTCCGCTCGGCAAACCCCGCTATCCCTCGCTCTACCAGATCAATACCCGCGTCTGGCTGACGGAGCTGTCGCGCACGCTGGGGCGTCCGGCGACCCTGGATGATATCCCCGACGCGGAACTCGACCGCCTGGCGGAGATGGGGTTCGACTGGGCGTGGTTCCTGAGCGTCTGGAAGACCGGCCCGGCCAGTCGGCAGGTCTCCCGGAGCAATGCCGAATGGCGGAGGGGATTCCAGGCGACGTTGGCCGACCTGTGCGAGGACGACATCGCGGGCTCCGGGTTCGCGATCACCGGCTATGCAACGCACCCGGCGCTGGGCGGGGACGAGGCCCTCGCTCGGCTCCGCGGTCGGCTCCGCGCCCGTGGACTGCGGCTGATGCTCGACTTCGTCCCTAACCACACGGGGCTCGATCATCCCTGGGTCGAGGACCACCTGGAATACTACGTACTCGGGACAGACCTGGACCTGGCCCGCGCCCCGAGCAACTACACCTGGGTCAAACGGCGCGGCGGCGATCGGCTGCTCGCTTACGGCCGCGACCCGTTCTTCCCCGGCTGGCCGGACGCGCTTCAGCTCAACTACGGCAATCCGGCCACGCAGGAAGCGATGATCGCCGAGTTGGGGAGGATCGCCGGACAATGCGACGGAGTGCGCTGCGACATGGCCATGCTCATCCTCCCCGAGGTCTTCGAGCGGACGTGGGGCATTTCGTCCCGGCCGTTCTGGCCGGAGGCGACCCGGCGCGTGCGGGAGCGAAACGCCGATTTCTGCTTCATGGCCGAGGTCTACTGGGATCTCGAATGGACCTTGCAGCAGCAGGGGTTCGATTACACCTACGACAAGCGCCTTTACGACCGGCTCCGCGACCGGCATGCCCGGCCGGTGCGCGATCATTTCTGCGCGGGGCTCGACTACCAGGACAAGCTGGCCCGGTTCCTGGAGAACCACGACGAGCCGCGCGCCGCCGCAACCTTCCCGCCCGGCGTCCATGAGGCCGCGGCCGTCATCACCTATCTCTCACCTGGGCTCCGCTTTTTCCAGAAGGGCCAGTTCCAGGGGCGGACGAAGCATATCTCCCCCCACCTCTGCCGCGAGCCGGACGAACCCATCAACCGCGAGTTGGAGGAGTTCTACGACAAGCTCCTCGCCGTCGTCGATTCGCCGGTTGTCCGTGACGGGCGATGGCAATTGCTCGACTGCGCGGCCGCCTGGGACGGGAACTGGACCTGCGATTGCTTCGTCGCGTTCGCCTGGCACGGCCCGGGCGGCGAGCGGATGCTGGTGGCAGTGAATTACGCCGACAACCAGAGCCAATGCCTCGTCCGCCTCCCCTTCCCGGACATCGGAGGCAAGACCTGGCGACTGCGGGACCTCCTCGGCCCGGCGAGCTATGACCGCGACGGCGACCGCATGGAGAGGGCGGGCCTGTTCCTGGACATGAAGCCGATGAGCTATCACGCCTTTGAAATCTCCCAGATCTGAAAGCTGGAAACGAGCGGATCCCGGGCCACGGCCGGAGCGATCGGTTTCCTGCCGATCGTACGGGATCGAGAATCTTCCCGCTTACCTCATCGTCGCCGATCAATATGGTTCAGGCAGCTTCGCTTCCTCGTCGAACGAAACCGGCTCGATGTGTCGGCCGATCAGTCCCGCGAGCCAGCGGAGCCGCGGTTCGCGCCCAATTGCCCAGTCGTCATTTTCGAGACCAACCGTATCGAGCAAGACTCCGAGGACTTGGCGACTGACGAGCAGCTCAAGGGGTACATGCTCCGCGAACGTTGCCGCGAGGGCTTCATCTTCAACGGTCGTCAGGCGGCGTGGCAGTCGTTAGCGGGCGAACTCACAGCACCCGTATGGACGAAGGCGCCGATCTCCGACCTGTCCGAAGCCGAGCCTCGCAGTAATGAGGCGGCCGACCGAGTCGCTGCACACGTCGTGGAATGCGAAGCTGCGTTTGCTCGTGCCGCCAAAGGCGAGTTCGATGCCCCGACAACGCTCGTAGCGGAGTTTGGGAGCGCTGGCGGCCTCACGTTTTCTCTCTCGGTGCGGAACGCCGACCAGCTATTCCCCATGCGCGCGTTTAATCAAAAGGTGGCGAGCTCGGAGTGGATCGCCTTCCGCGCACGGGACGCCGGTAGGAAGTACCGGCAAGAGCTGACTCCGAGAAACTTCCCGTCGCTCGCCTCAATCGAGCTACTTACCGGATAGCCAGACCGCTAGTGCCATGCCTGCAACGAAAACGGGATGGCTGGGCCGGGCTGCTCCAGCCAGATGCACGCACGGAGCTTCCAGAGATTTAAGAAGCCCTAGCAAAATGGGGACTGGCACCTCGAAGACTCGGAGCCAGTCCCCATTTTGCTAGGGCTTGTAAATCTAGGGCAGCGGAAGCCTGCTTCTGGATGCGGGCCGGTCAACAACGTTCGTGAATCTCGTGTGGTATCGGTCTTTTTCCCTGAGTGCCTCGGTCCGACAAACCGACGCGCGCTTGCGTCGAGGCGAATCGCATCAGCGGTTCTTCGGCGATGTGCTCGAAAGTGAGTTCAGCAGCGTCGCGACCAAATCGGACGTGAAGCGATTCGCGCGTGAAATGGTCGATCAAGCTTGCGATGGAGCGACCGCGCGATTGGGCTTTCTATCCATGACAGTCAACGGACACAGGCGGCTCAGGTCCCATGCATAGCTTATTAATCCCAGGCCCTTAACTGTCTGGGAGACAGCGAATCACAGTACCGCTGTCGCATGCCGGCCCAATGCGCGCTAGATCTATGCACAGATTGAATCAAACCATAACGTTAACCATGATCGGTCTTTACGTTATGACATGTTGTACCAAAGTTGATAATGGCCGCGAATCTCTGCCACCCGAACTATTTGCAGAGGAAGGACTTAAGGGCAATTCCAAGTAGGCATCTCTGCCACAGTTTGATCTTCTTTTTATTCTTTCGGAGAATCTGTCGCCGCAAGTCCTTTGCCCACATAGAGTTAAAGTGCCCCCCGTAGGACTCGAACCTACAACCCGCTGATTAAGAGTCAGCTGCTCTGCCAATTGAGCTAGGGAGGCTCGTTCACGTGGCAGGAAGGTCAACTCTACCGACCTTCCCGCCGAAAAGCAAGACACGGGAACTCAGGGTCATGTTCGTACACGACGCGCTCAGTACGTCCGCCCCAGATGCTCGACGATCGCTCGCTTCACGTCCAGCGGCTCGATCTCGCCCGTCTTGCGATACAGCACCTTGCCCCCGGGGGCGATCACCAACGTGTAGGGCACGGGGCCGGGCCATTCCGTGTCGAGCGATTCGGCGAACTTGTCGAGGTCGTCGGAATGAAGCAGGAAGTTCTGGCCGGAGGAATGGCAATCCTTCAGCACCTTCAGGACGTCCTTTCGTTTCTCGGGCTTGTCGAGACTGATCGTGACAAGTTGAAACGGCCGTTTGCGGTACATGCGGTTCATCGTCACGAACTCGGGTAGCTCTGCCACGCATGGACCGCACCACGTGGCCCAGAGGTTGACCACGAGGAGCTTATCCGTGTCGTTTTTCACGAGCTTCTTCACCGCCTCCTCGTCGATCGTCGCCAGCGAAACGAGCTCCGCATCCCACTTGGCGAGCGATTGCTTCGCGTTTTCACGCTTATCGGACCACTTGGTCGAGCAGCCTCGAACCCGGGTCGTTTCTACCGGGACCGGCTTGCCGGCCAACAAGGCGTCGACGGCGTTCAACGTGTCGTGAGACTTAACCTCTTTCACTTCGGCGTCATCGAAACGGCCGACGTAGCGCAGCTTGCGGGCGCCATCGAACACGAAGACGTGCGGAGTAGCCAGGACGCCGTACGCCAGCGATGTCTTCTGCGTCTCACCGTCGTAGAGGTACGGGTACGTGAACTTGTGATCCTTGGCGCGAATCTTCATGGCCTCGAACGAGTCGTCCAGGTCGGTGTATCCGAGCTCGTCGAGGCGAACGGCGAGCGGATCATTCGGCGAGATCGCGACCAGGGCGACGCCTTTGTCCTTGTAGTCGTTGTGGAACTTCTGGATCCGGGCTTCGTAGGCTTGCGCGGTGGGGCAGTGGTTGCAGGTGAAGACAACCACCAGAACCTTTGCGCTCGCGAAATCCTTGAGACTGTACGTCTTGCCGTCGACACCCGGCAGGCTGAAGTCAGGGGCGTCGGCACCGATCGGCAGCGGCTTGAGTCCGGCCGGGTCGCCGAACGCGGGACCAGTCCAGAGCGTCAGGGCCAGAATGCAACTCAGCGCGATGGGGAAGGCTCGTTGGATCACGTTTTGTTCCCTCTCAATTTGGGCTGGCGGACGTCGATGCGGTCCCGTAGTTTGGCGCGCTTCGGACCCGTTTCCAAGAGGCTGCTCATGCTTCGGGCCGGTGGACCGACTGACGGTGTCGTCATGGTCCCTTGAAATCAAGACGCGGACGACGGAAGCTGAGCGGATCCGAGGACTTCCAAACGGCACCTTGAGCGAGGATGAAGCATGAACCGGCGAACGATGCTCGGCTGGATGGCGGGGGCCGGATTGGGCGCCTCGGGTGCGCTCGGGTGGGGCGACGAGACGCCGCCGTCGCGGCAGAAACTGCCCGAACCGACGTCGTCCAAGTTGCCGCGCTGGCGCGGGTTCAACCTGCTCGAAATGTTTATGGCCCCTCAGGCACGGCGGTTCGTGGAAGACGATTTCGCCTGGATCGCGGAGCTCGGCTTCAACTTCGTAAGACTGCCGCTCGACTATCGTTGCTGGATCGATGAGGGAGACTGGAAAAAGATTCGCGAGGACCGTCTTGGCTGGATCGACGAGGCTGTGAAGTTCGGCCGGAAACATCAAGTCCACGTGCAAATCAACTTCCATCGGGCGCCGGGGTACACGGTCGCGCAACCCGCTGAGGCGAAGTCGCTGTGGACGGTGCCGGAGGCGCAGGACGTTTGCGCCCTCCACTGGGGACGGTTCGCGGCGCGTTATCAAGGGGTACCGAGCCGGGAAGTCAGCTTCAACCTGTTCAACGAGCCCGCGAACATTGGGCCCGAACCTTACAAGACGGTGGTCGAACGGATGGTGGAGGCCATCCGCAAGCACGACAACGAGCGCTTGATCGTCTGCGACGGCCGGGACTGGGGCACCAAGCCGCCGCTCGAACTCGCGGGAATCGGCGTCGCGGCGGCGACCCGAGGATACGCGCCCTTCCACTTGACGCATTATCACGCGAGTTGGGTGCAGGGGTCGGACCGTTGGGAAAAGCCGACCTATCCGATGAACGAAGGCGGATCCACCTGGGATGCCGCCCGACTCGAGAAGGACCAGATCTTGCCGTGGAAAGCCCTCGAGCGCAAAGGGGTCGGCGTTATGGTCGGCGAGTTCGGGGCGTTCAACCAGACTCCTCACGACGTGGTCCTCCCCTGGATGCGCGACTGCCTTGCGGCCTGGAAAGCCGCCGACTGGGGATGGGCCCTCTGGAACTTCCGAGGGGGCTTCGGCATCCTCGACAGCGACCGCGCGGATGTCTCGTACGAATCCTGGCGCGGGCATAAGCTCGATCGAGCGATGCTGACGCTGCTTTC
>DAIDJG010000090.1 GCA_027451445.1 Singulisphaera sp. | reverse complement strand
CTCGCGCGCTGGACTCGAGATTATTGATTCGACGAGGTGCCTGGCGGACATCTTGAACCGGAACGTCGCGGGCGGACACGGAAACTTCACATTGACCTTTGACCGAGACCAGTCCGTCATTCCCGCGGCGCGTTCGAGCGCAGGCCATCATCAGCCGTGACGCACGCTGGGCGGCGGCGTTGTTCCTGACTGCGCAAGGGTCTACGTGCATTGGGAATATTTTCGTCGCCCGGCCAAACCTTTTTCCGACTTGAGGATTTTTTCGCCTTGCCAGGATCTTTCGAACGCGATAGAAACACCGCCGTTCGGGAGCCATGCGGAAGGAATCGCCCGGATGTCGCCGAGAGCGGAAACGCTGATCGGCGGCGTCGATCGAAACTCAAGGAAGAGATTGAGTTTCCGGAACGTTCCCACCTCCGTTTGTCCCGATCGGTTCGAGTCTGCGAGACGGCCGATTCCTGGATGAGAAAACCATGATCGTCCGTCCGGTCGCCGAGGGCGTCGAAGTGCTCGCTCCGGCGAAGTTGAACCTGTTTCTTGAGATTCTGGGCAAACGGCCTGACGGCTATCACGAGCTGGAGTCGCTGATGGTCGCCGTGGATCTGTACGACACCTTGACGTTTGCCGACGACGCCACGGGGGCGATCACATTTCGGTGCGATGATCCGAGCTTGCCAACCGGCCGGGACAACCTGGTCGTGAAGGCGGCGGAGGTGCTGCGGGCGGACGCGGGGTGCGATCGGGGTGCGTCCATTGCGCTCCGGAAGGCGATTCCGGCCCAGGCGGGGTTGGCCGGCGGCTCGAGTGACGCAGCGGCGACACTGGTGGCGCTGGATCGGCTCTGGGATCTGAAGACACCCCCCGGGCGGCTTTCGGAGCTGGCCGGTTCGATTGGCAGCGATGTGGCTTTTTTTCTGAACGGTCCTGCCGCGGTCTGCCGGGGGCGGGGCGAGCGTGTGGAAGGGGTGCCGCTCACAGGAGCGCTTCACTTCGTACTGCTCTGTCCGCCGATCGGTCTGAGCACGGTCGCCGTGTATCGTCACGTGACTGTTCCCGAGCGGCCCCGGCCAATCGGTCCAGTCGTCCAGGCGCTGGCCGTTGGAGGAACGGAAGCGCTTGGTGCCAGTCTGTTCAACCGGCTTCAGCCGGCCGCCGAGGTGCTCGAGCCCGCGCTCTCTCGCGTGCGAGACGCCCTGTCGGAACGAGTCGGCCCGTCACTGGACGGGTCGCTGATGAGTGGGAGTGGCTCGGCCTATTTCGGCCTGGCCCGAGATCGGACAGCGGCGGAGGACGCCGCGCGACAACTTGATACGCTCGGACTAGGAAGGGTCCGAGTCGTGACCTGCGGCCCCTGAGCAGCAGAGTTCGCCACGCGTAAAGGAGTACCGGCTGTGGAGATCACCGAAGTCCGCATCAAGCTCATGGAAGACAACTCGGGCAGCAACGAGCGGTTGCAAGCCTTTTGCAGCATCACCTTCGACGACATGTTTGTCATCCGTGACCTCAAGATCATCGAAGGCGCCAAGGGCTTCTTCGTCGCGATGCCCTCGCGCAAGTTGACCGACCGCTGCCACAACTGCGGCACGAAAAACCACCTGCGTTCGCGGTTCTGCAACCAGTGCGGCAGCCGCCTGGACGAGAACCGCGCGATCCGCGACGCCGACGGCCGCGCCAAGCTGCACGCCGACATCGCGCACCCGATCAACTCGATGTGCCGTGAGAAGATCCAAGGCGCCGTGCTTGCCTCCTACGCCGACGAGCTGGAGCGTGCCAAGCTGCCGGGCTACATCTCACGCTACGACGATCTCGAGGCCGAATACGACGTGCCCGTCGAGCCGATGGTGGCCCCCGCGGCCTCGATGGCCATGAACGACGCGCCTCTGCGCCGTGGTCCGCTCCGCGGTCACACCCAGCACAGCCGCGCCGGCAGCCATGGCCAGTCGGTGCTCCGCGGCCCACACGTCTCGCCCCGGAAGGATGCCGAGGGGATCGGCTCCGACCGCGAATCGAGCGGCTTCGGCAGCGGACTCTGATCCCGAATGAAGCGCTGGGCCGCTCTCCTCCTGCCGGCCCCGCCCTTCGATTCTCCCGACTCTCGGAACGAGCGGCCTCAGCGCATTCGCGCTTTGGCCGCTCGTTTTCGTTATCATCAACCCTGCGTCTCTTCGGAAAGACTGTTGCTACCATGGGATGCTGTCTCATGGACGCTCCCCCTGAGGTCATCGCTTCACCGCCCGACGCGCCGGCGCCCAGCACGGAGCCTCGGCGACGGATTCCCCGATGGGTCTTCCGCGTCGTGCGTGACTGGGGCATTTTCTATCTCGTGGTGCTTGCCGTGCTCTTTGCTCTTCAAACCAAGCTGATCTTCCCGGGGGCTGCCACTCAAGGCGATCCGGGCGCCATCGTGGAACCACGTCCTGGCGAAGAGCTGGTCACGCTCAAGACCAGGAACGGCGATCGCGTTGTCGCCCTCTTCGCCCCCGCACTTCGTCCTGACGGAGCCCGCGCCCCCGACGCCTCGACGCGTCCAGCCATCCTCTATTTCTACGGCAACGGAATGTGTCTGTTCCATGCCGAGGAGCAGTTCCGGGAACTGCGGCATCTCGGTTTCAACGTCATGATCCCCGAATACGTCGGCTACGGAATGAGCAGCGGCCAGGCCGGCGAAGCCGGCTGTTTCGCCACGGCCGACGCCGCATTCGATCACCTGCTGACCCGCAAGGACATCGACACAACCCGGATCGTCGCCGCGGGGTGGTCGCTCGGGGGCGCCGTGGCGATCGACCTGGCGTCGCGACGACCGGTCGCGGGATTGATCGCGTTCTCGACGTTCACGAGCATGGTCGACATGGCGCACCGCAACTATCCGTTTCTGCCCGCGAGGCTTCTGCTCCAGCACAAGTTCGAGAGCCTGGCAAAGATGCCGCGCGTCGCATGTCCGATCCTGCTTGGCCACGGCCGCGACGACAAGCTGATCCCTTACGCGATGTCCGACCGCCTGGCCCGCGCCGCACAGACGCCCGTGACGCGTCTCGCGATCCCGGATGCCGGGCACAACGACTTCTACATGGTCGGCGGCAGTCAGATTTACCCTGCGATCCAGCGGTTCGTCGATTCGCTTCCGGCGCGAGAAGCGACGCCGTAGAGTGGTTTTCACTCGCGTTGCGCAGTCCGGGGAGGGCGGGGCTCCGTCCGAGCCAGCCTTGATCCATCGGCGAGTCTTCGAGCCGCCGGATCATCGCGCGCCGCGAAACAGCCATCACTCGCGATGTTCGTAGGACTCGAAGACTCGTCCTCCGAACAACGCTGGCTCGGACGGAGCCTCGCCCTCCCAAAAACATGCAGGGCCAAACATAAAATGATGTCGGGTGGTTCGGGCGTGCGCAACGGGCGTGAAAACCGCTGTAGGGACAGCGGATTGGACGGGTCACACAGATTTCCCCAGGTCGATGGTCCACGCTTCCGGCACGAGGGTTTCCACCACTCTCCGGGCAAGGTTGAACCAGCGCTCGCAGCGGTCGAGAATCACACTATCGGCCGTTGCAATGATTTCGGTGCTCGATGATAGGACTGGGTCGGGGTTGAAGACCAACTCGACCGACCAGTCCCATCCCTGCTCTTCGGCCAACGAACGAAGGATGGTCTTCAGCCGTCCGCTGTTGGACACTGGGCTGTCGAACAGCCAGCGGGCGTGCGCGACACCGAGAGTCGCGAGCGTTGCGCCGATCAACCGCAGCGCGGGCGCGGTCTCCTCGACCTTCCGGTATGTACCGTGGACGCTCGCCAGGTCGCGATAGCCGCCGTCGCGTCCGACAAGCACGACCGCACCGCCGAGTGCGACCTCGACCGTCGTCAGGACATTGAAGCCGTCGATTTCGAGTCGGGCGCCGCGCATGTGATCGGCGTGGACTTCACGTGCAAGTCGATTTGTACGCGCATCGTCACCGCACGCACAGCGCCGGACGGCCAGCCGCTGGCGCTCGGTCAAGCTCCAGCGATCCCCAACGAGCTTGAGTGCGGAGACCGGGGCATATCCGCGTCCTTGCAGCCAGGAGAGATCCGCGACGGCAGCACGGAGCGAGGGCAACGCCTCTAGCGCGAAGGCATCGGCATCGCGTGGATCCGGGCCTCGGTGCGTCCGTGTATCGGGCACGCGCAGGCCCTTTCCGGGGTCAGAGCAGAATGGAAGGTGGCATTTTCCATTCTCTCATCTCTGGTACGTCCCCACCATCTCCCCTTGCCCGAGCACGTGACCGGAGATCGCGTTCAGCAACTCGTGTTTGTCGAGCCCAGGCTTGAGATCGAGCGCAGCGTCGAGCGCGTAGAGCTTGAAGTGATAGTGGTGCGTACCGTGTCCTTTCGGCGGCGCGGGGCCGCGATAACCAACGGTGCCCCAACTGTTTTTCCCCTGCACCGCGCCGGTTGGAGACGACGGTTTCTCCTGCTGCGGCACCCCTTCCTTCAAACCGTCCGCATCCGCCGGGATCTTGTAGATCAACCAGTGGACCCAGGGTTCAGTCCGGGGTGCATCGGGGTCGTCGACAACCAGGGCGAGTTCCTTGGTATCCGCTGGCAGGCTCGACCACGAGAGCGTTGGTGACAGGTCCTCGCCGTCCTCGGAGTGACGCTTGGGGATCGGCTGGCCTTCCGAAAAAGCGGGGGTCGTGATCTTGATGCTCATGGGCCGTTCTCCGGCTTTCGAGGAGGCCGCGGGCTCGGGCGTGGGTTCGCGGGGCGCCGAGCAGCCAGATGTGATGACAGTGCTGGCGACGAGCAAACCGAGACTCGTCAGACGAACGTTGTGTTTCATGATTGAACTCCTCTTGCCAATGCAGCAAGCGGCGTTCCAAACAAATTCACAGGCTTTGAACTTCACGCGCCATTTGCCGTTGTCGGAGCGTCTTCGAAGAGGACCGCCAGAGGAAGACGAAATCCGGGAAGAACATCGCCTCCCTCAAGCTCATCGCCGACTTGGACTATTCGTGATTGTGTGGTTGAGGTGTAAATACAGATCCGTCTATGGCGAGGATAAACGTACCAGACGAGTCGGACGCCGGCCTGGAAATATTCGTCCAGCTTATCCATGTCGTCGTTGCTCTTGTTTGTAGGGCTGATGATCTCAATCGCGAGGTCTGGGACGACGTCCCAGCCCGTCGTGAACGCTGGATGTTTTTCCGGTGGCCAGCGTTTTCGAGTGACGAAAGCAAGATCGGGCCGGCGCTTCCGCTTTTTGTCGCGATCGAGGACGAACAGCGTCTCTGAAAGAACCCGACCGAGCTGTCGTTTTGGATCAAACGCGATCAGCTCGTAAAGAAGCTGCGATGCGATCGAGTCGTCGCGCGCGCTCATCGACGGCTTCTCCACATACTGACCGTCCACGATCTCGAATAGATAATCGGGTTCCACATCTTCGTCAGGAATCGTTTGTGGAGGCAGCGTGACGGTCGCCATGATGGATTCAGTCTCCCCTGGCGTGGACTCGCGGCGTTAATGTCTAGTCTATTGTACCGCGGTCCTCACGCGGCGCAGAGGAAATTCCCGCCTCACGCCTCATCATCCTCGCGCAACCTGGCCAGCACACTCAGATCTTCGAGCGTCGACGTATCCCCCGTGCTCTCCCGCCCCGCCGCGATGTCGCGGAGAAGCCGGCGCATGATCTTGCCGCTGCGGGTCTTGGGCAGAGATTCGGTGAACCGGATATCGTCAGGTCGTGCCAGGGCCCCGATCTCCTTGACGACGTGGGCACGCAGCTCCTGCTTGAGAGTCTCATTCGCCGTTTGACCCGATTCGAGCGTGACAAACGCTGCGATGGCCTGCCCGCGCAGGTCGTCGGGCTTGCCGACGACGGCAGCCTCGGCGACCTTGGGATGGCTCACCAGGGCACTTTCGACTTCCATCGTCGAGAGCCGGTGGTCCGCGACGTTGAGGACTTCGTCGACACGGCCCATGATCCAGTAGTTGCCGTTCTCGTCGCAACGGGCGCCGTCGCCGGTGAAGTAGCAGCCAGGGATCTCGTTCCAGTACTGCTGCTGGTAACGCTCGTCGTCGCCGTAGAGAGTGCGGAGCATCGACGGCCAGGGCTGCTTGACGATCAGGAACCCGCCGTTGTTGGTGCCCACCGGCTTGCCGTCCTTGGTAACGATTTCGGGGACGATACCAGGGAGCGGACGAGTCGCCGAGCCGGGTGTGGTCGGCGTCGCGCCGGGCAACGGCGCGATCATGATGGCGCCGGTCTCGGTCTGCCACCAGGTGTCGACGATCGGGCAGCGGCCGCCACCGATGACCCGCTGATACCAGATCCAGGCCTCGGGGTTGATCGGCTCGCCCACGGTGCCGAGCACTCGCAGACTCGTCAGGTCATGCCGGTTTGGGAACTGCTCGCCCCACTTCATGAAGGCGCGGATGGCCGTCGGAGCGGTGTAGAGGATCGTGACCTTGTAGTCTTCGATGATCTTCCAGAAACGGCCCTCGTCCGGCCAGTTCGGAGCGCCTTCGTACATCACGCACGTCGCGCCGTTGGCAAGCGGGCCGTAGACGAGGTACGAGTGGCCCGTCACCCAGCCCACGTCGGCCGTGCACCAGTAGGTATCGTCGTCCTTGAGGTCGAAAACCCACTTCGTGGTCAGTGCCGTACCGACGAGGTAACCGCCCGTGGTGTGCAGGATCCCCTTCGGTTTCCCCGTGGAGCCGGAGGTGTAGAGAATGTAGAGCGGATGCTCGCTGTCGACGGGTTCGGGGGGACATTCGTTTCCAGCGTTTGCCTCCAACTCGTGCCACCAATGGTCGCGTCCTGCCTGCATCGGGACGTGCTGGCCGGTGCGCTTGTAGACGACCATATGGCGGAGGGTTGTGCAGAGGTTGGCCGCGTCGTCAGCGTGTTGCTTGAGCGGAACAACCTTGCCGCGCCGGTAGCCGCCGTCGGCCGTGACGAGCACCGACGCCTTGCAATCCTGAATGCGCCCGGCCAGCGCCTCTCCGCTGAAGCCGCCGAACACGACCGTGTGGGGTGCGCCGATCCGGGCGCAGGCCAGGAGCGCGATCACGAGTTCGGGCACGAGCGGCATGTAGATGGCGACCACGTCGCCAGACTTCACGCCGAGGCCCTTGAGCACGTTGGCGAACCGAGACACCTCGCGCTGGAGGTCCTGATAGCGGAGGACGCGGCGATCGCCCGGCTCGCCTTCCCAGATGAGTGCGGCTTTATTCTTGTTCGGGCCGACACAGTGGCGATCCACGCAGTTGTACGACGCATTGATCTTGCCGCCGACGAACCACTTTGCGAACGGCGGCTTCCAGTCGAGCACCTTCGACCAGGGTTGGAACCAATCGAGCGCCTGGGCCTGCTCGCCCCAGAACCCTTCAGGGTCATCTTTCGCTCGGTTCCACAGCGCCTGGTACTGATCCAGGCTTGCGACATGGGCCTTGCGGGCAAACTCGGGGGCGGGGGGGAAGAGCCGGTTCTCGACCAGCATGCTCTGAATGGAACCGCCGTGTTCGTCCGACATGGCTGCAAATCTCCGGGGCAGACTGGGTGGATTTCAACTGGATCGCAAGCAAGCCTGGATGATAAGACGCGGAGGCGGGGAAATCAACGCTGCGCGCACTCACTGAGACCGCAGTCGCCCAACGGAGTCCGAAGGCTTTGGAGTGCGCGGGGCTTGCTCCCGCTTTCGTCAAGCGATGACCTGTCAAACGCAGGTCTTGAGCGCCTAACGTCTGGATTGCACACAGTATGGCCAACCGTCATTTTTCCGTTTGCGCGGGAGCGACAGATAACTCCCCCCCTTCCCAAGGGGGGGAGTTATATACTCCTCCCTTTGAGAAGAGATGAGTGAGCGCGCCGGGACGACCGGTCGTGTACAATGCAAACGTTATCCGCTCTAAGCCGCGGAACCCTTGCCCGGCTCGACGAGCGACACTCATTCCCGCGCCCACCTCAAACCGGCTGTGCGACTCGTCTTTCCGAAGAAACGGTGACTCGCTTCTCGTAGACGTTCGCCCACGCCAGAAAGTCGTAGAACGAAAGCAGCATGCAGAAGACGAGCCCGGCCATGCCATCCAGAAACCCGAGTCGGACGACGTACGCATAAAGAAACCGCACGACGAACCGTAACGGCAGCCGCAAATAGATCTTCTTCAAGCGTCGTTTGAACTGCTTTCCTCGCCCGATGGAGGCCGGAACCGGCTCGCGCAGGAAGCGCTCGTACATCTCGGCTTCCCAGATTGCGTACCGATTGTGCTTCTCGACCCACGCCGCAATCGTGGGATACGCATAATGGTCGAGCTCATGCACGAGCCGAAGCACCTTGCCATTCAGTTCGACATGCTCATGGGCCTCGTTGTCACCCGTCCGAACGCCCGCAGTGACGGGCATGCGCTCGTAGCGACCGAGTTGGTGCTTGAAGAGACGCAGATTCCAACACTCGGAGTAGCCGCAGTGCTGAATGCGGCGACCGAGGAAGAAGTATTTCATGTTCAGATAATAGCCATCAGCCTCGTTCGTCGCGATGCGCCGGGTGATCTCGCCGGCGAGCTCGGGGACCACGACTTCGTCGGCGTCGACGATGAGCACCCACTCGTTGCGAAAGGGCACGTTGTCGAGGGCCCAGTTTTTCTTCTTGGGATAGGTGCCGTTGAAGTGGAACTGCACGACCGTGGCGCCGTGCTCGGCGGCGACCCCCGCCGTATCGTCCGTGCTTTGGCTGTCGATCACAAAGACCTCATCCGCCCAGGCGAGCGCGGGGAGGCAACGCCGGAGGTTCTCGGCCTCGTTCTTGACGGGCACGATCACGCTCACGGGGCAGCGTGGCGATGTCGGATGGCCGATGTCGGATGGCAAATGGCAAATGGCAGATGGCAGATGGCAAGCATCCAACGCAGCCAAGCCGGACTGGACAGCGGTTTCTCGTTGTTCCGTTTTCATGGAGCGCACCTCGCGGCGAATCGGTTCATCATCTGCCATCTGCCATCTGCCATCTGCCATTCAACCCTCGACCACCACCGCCTCCGGCGCCGTTCCCCCGCGCGCCACCCAGCGATAGACCTCGGCCAACCGTTGGGCCTGCTGGTCCCACGTATATTTTTGCTCAACGAGGCCTCGCCCATTGCGGCCCAGCTCGGCGCGTTCCTGGGGCGATCGTTCCAGAAGCGCACGAAGCCCCGAAGTCACGCCGTCGATAGTGGGCTCGACGACGATCCCTCCGTCGGCATCGTCCAGCTCGGGGAAGTGGCAAGCCGTGGTGATAAGGGCAGGCAAGCGGCAGGCGAGCGCTTCGAGGATCGCCATGCTGAACCCTTCGCTGTAGCTCGGCAGGATGAACGCGTCGGCCGCAGCCCAGACCTGGCGGGCGCGTTCGCCCGAAACGTGGCCGACCCAGGTGACGCGCGAGGCCAGTCCGAGCGATTCGACCGCACTACGGAACGGCGACAGAGCTCCGTCGTCGTTTCCGGCGAGTAGAACATGCACGTTGGGGTGGTCCTGCCCCACGCTCGCCAACGCGTGCGCCAGCAAGTCCAATCCCTTCTTCACGTGGATCCGGCCGAAGAAGAGGATGACGAACTTGCCCTGAAGCTCGGGATGTTCGGCTTCGAGCACCGCCCGCGACGGGAGATCGTCGAACGGAGCCAGGTTCACGCCGTTTGGGATGAAGCAAACGGGTGTTCGCGGCGCGAGCGCTCGCAAGTGGCCGATCTCGGGGCGCGACAACGCGTGCAGGCAGGCCGCGCGACGCAGGTTTTTGCCCTCGACCAGGGCCGTGTAGATCCGCTTCTTGAGCCGCTTGTGCCGCAGCGCCCAGGGCTCGGCCATACCGTGCGCCGCGATCAAATAAGGAACACCGGCACTCCTGGCGATGCGAGAACCCCGGCGCGTGTGCCCTTGCCAGAGGCCGTGCATGTGCAAGACTTCGGCCTGCGCGATCGCCTCGGCCAGGTCGGTCTCGGGCCCCTTGAGCACGAGTCCGCCGGGGACCGTCGTGTCACCCAGGTTCGACGGCGTCGGTGAGACGATCGTGATCGCATCGCCCTGCGCGGCCAGGGCACCGGTCATGCCGAGGATGCTGGGGACCATGCCTCCGTCGCGGACGGGGTCGAGGCCGTTGCACACGTGGAGCCAGCCGGAGCGAACGTGTCGAGGAGTTTCGGAACGGCGTTGCGGTGCTCGAGGTTGTACCAGGCTCATGTCAGCTCCTTCGAGTCTGTCCCAGAAGTGGAGCGGAGCCGGAAAACGGGGACTGGCTCCGAGTCTTCGAGGTGCCTGTCCCCTTTTTCCGGCGGAGCGGGCGTGGAAATGGGGACTGGCACCGTCCGAAGACGGCCGGAGCCAGTCCCCATTTCCACGCTCCCCGGACTTGTGGGACAGACTCTCAGTGAAAGTTCATCCCTGCGCCGAGACCGATGTCCCTGTTTGGCCAGCTCCATGGCTTCGAGCATCCCCTGCGCGAATCGGTCCGGGCCCCAGTCCGCGACCACAGCGGCGGCGTTTCGGCCCAATGTCGCGCGCTCGCGTTCCGGTAAACTGGCGATCCACGTCAAGCTGGCGGCGAGAAGGTCTTCGTCGCGCGGGTCGAAGCGGCGGCCAGTCGGCGGACCATGGTCGGGCACCAGCGTCTCCGCACATCCGGCTCGCTCCGAGACCAGGAGCGGCAGCCCGCAGGCCGCCGCCTCGTTCACGACGAGACCCCAGGGCTCCATGAGGCTCGGATGCACGAACGCCGAGGCAAAGGCATACCAGCGCGGCAGCTCGTCAGCCTGAAGGAATCCTGGACAATGGATAACGTTTGCATAGCCACTCGCGGCGATCGCGTCGTGGACCTCCCCGGCATTCGGACCGTCGCCGCAGAGGACAAGCTCCCATGCGCCTTCCGTTGCAGCCTGTTCACGGTAACGAGCGAACGCACGCACCAGGCGCACAAGGTTCTTCTCGGGAACGAACCGGTTCACCGCCAGGAAGTAGGGCGATTCCGGAACGCCCGACCGCCCGCTGTTCGCATTCCGCACGCTGGCGGCCCGTTGCGCGAAGTGATGGTTATCGACGGCGTTGTACCCGAGGGCAATGCGATCCTCAGGCAGGCCCAGGTCCACGAGATAGTCGCGATGACGACGCCCGCCGACCAGCCCCGCCGAGAACCGCCGGACGCGTTGGCGTTTGACCGCTTCCTTCCACCAGACGCGCGGATGATCGATCCGCTGGCTCTCGGAGAGCAGAATCGCCAGCCGTCCGGTGCGTCGCGCCCAGTTCAGCGCGGCCATCGACTCGGGCCGTGCGTAACCGACGATCCCCACGGCGTCCGGCTGATCTCGGTCGAGTGCGCGGCGCATGGCGGTCGCGCATTCCCCGCGCGAGGTCGTTTCCAGCACCCTCTTGGGGAACAGCGTGACCCATTGGAAGGGCTCCTGACTACGAGCCGTTTCCCAGGGGTACGTACGCTCGGTTCCGGCAACTTCGTAGGCGATCAACCGGTCGCCGGTCTCGGCAAGCCGGATCGCCAGGGCACGAAGACGAGCGAGGTGGTAGGGGCCGAAATTCGTGAAGCAAACGCTGAGCGTCGTCATCGCAGGAGTGCTCCTTCGGTCAGCCGGCGGTGCCGAGCGTTCCGGGCACGACCTGCTGCCGCGTGATAGCCGCGGCACCGTTCCGCCGTTTGAGCCAGCCGGCACGCCATTTCATCAGCGGCTTTTCCAGCAGGTAGGCGAGCGCGAGACCGAAGACGATCCCGCAGGTCGAGAGAAGGACCCACGTCACGCGCCAATCCGGGATCAGCTCCCAGCGGAGCATCGCCGAGGCGATGAGCATCATGAACGGCGCATGGAAGAGATACATCGGGTAGCTCAGCAAGCCGAGGGCTTCCACAACACGCGTGCGCCACACCGGCGCAATGGCGCCGGCCTCGGGTTCTGGGGCCTGGAGGAACCGCGCCAGCATCAAGGCGAACGCCAGGCCGGTGAAGACGTAGAAGCCCTGAAGGGGAAGTCGCGTGTCGTACTTCCAGTAAATCCCAAGCACCAAAAGTGGAATCCAACCCTTCGCGGCGATCCGCAGCCACCTGGAATGCACGATCGTCTCAGAGTGCTGCGCGAGATATGCGCCGAGGAACCAGAAGAGCCCGAGGCCGAACAGCATTCCCGTGCTGTAGACAAGGGGCGAACGCAAGGGTCCCACGTAGAGGATCTGTAACACGGAGGCAACCGCGACGCAGATCACGAGCCCAGCCCCCGACATCCACTCGCGCCGCTTCATGAGCAGGCACGCGAGCAGACCGTAGAACAGGTAATAGAAGAATTCATTGGTGATGCTCCACGACGGCGCAAACGATCCATAGGTCTGCGTCAGGTTCTGGACGCAGAACAACTGCGAGATCAACACCGGACCACGCACGCCGTCAGGCCACGCATGCGGCCGCGCGGGGGCAATCACCCACTCGATTACGACGGCAAACAGAAGCGCGGCGTAGTAGAGCGGGAAAATGCGCGTCACCCGAGCTTCGATGTACGTTTTCAGCGGGAACCGGTCCCCCTTCTGGAGCCGGCTCACCGAGAGATGGATGCAATACCCGCTGATCACGAAGAAGCCCATGACCCAGTAAATCCCCGCGCCTGGGAATGCGGCAATGATGTGCTGGACCCAGGGAGGCAAGCTAACGACATCGCGGTCCTGAAGGCGGGCCATGATCTCGTATCCGTGGGCGATGACGACGAGGATCGCGAACACGCCCCGGCAGATATCGATCTTCTCGTGAACGCTCAGCCGGGCCTTGGGGGAGGGCTGGGCCACCGTGAAGCCGCTCGCCGGCTGCGTTTCTTTAGATGTGGGCATACGAAGGACTCCATGGGCGTTGCGTGGACTCGCCGCTGAGTGCCGGCGCGTGCTCTCGCCCGCGGTTGACGAGCCAAAGCAACGTAAGGACAGGCATGCAGGTGAAGCCCCAGATGTAGTAGAACCAGGTCATCGGGTCATCGCAGACGACCATGAACCAGGCGTTGTAGTAGGTGAGTGCCCACCAGGCCTGAACCCAGGTGCTCGTCTGATGTCGGCGGAAGAACTCGTAGCTGGCTCGAAGGATGATCGCCAGGGCCGACACCGCGATCACTGTCGCCACCGCACCGCCGTTCAACTGGGTCGCACCGAGGAGCGAGATGGCCGGTCCCGTGAAGTTGTCGGCCCGTTTGAGCTCGGACCCGGCTTGCCACGCCTGAATCCATTTCTCGCGGCCAAAGAACGGTTTGTCTCTCCAAATGATGCGCGGGATGAACGTCGAGACCATGCGAATGTAGGGTGCCCCGTAGTCGTAGTCGGATCGTTCGGGGACCGTATCCAACATCAGCAGGAAACCACCGTACTCCTCGGTTTCTTTCGAGACGTACTTCCCTTCGGGGTTGTCAGCTTCCTTCATGTTCGCGCACTGGAGGACGAATTCAGGATCGAACTCGCTGACGAACTGCAGAAAGCCCGACACATTGTGTTCGTAATACACCTGCTTGACCCGCCAACCGAGCGCCAGGCCGACGAGCAATGCCCCCGTGCATCCAATCGAAATGAGCACGGGCCAGGACGGGCGTTTGAAGCGGGAGATGTAGTATGCGCAACTGGCCGAGAGCAGACCGATCAAGGCATGAGAGCGGCGGCCGTTGAACATCCATAGCATGACGTAGAGAACGGCGATTCCCACCCCGGCCGCGAGCAGGTGCGGCCGCGACTTGCCCTCCGCCCTACTCGAGACGATCAGCAGATTCGCCGCCACCAGCATGACGACCGGGAACCCGCGCAGCAGCGACTCCTCAGCCGAGATTTCATCCGTGCCGTTGACCGAGCCGCCGCGAATCACCATCACCGCACAAAACAACCCCCAGATCAGCAGCGGAGGAACCACGACAAAGACCCAATTCAGCTTCCAGCGGCTGGGGGGCGTGGGCAAACACGCCGCGGCGAGCCGGGGGACGCCGCAGTGATACACCCCGAGGAACAAGAGCAAAGCCCACAAAGCACGTTCGTTGGCGCTCGTGACCACGTCCGTGCCACGGATCGTGATCGCCCACTCGTGGTACGACAATGCCTGGACCACGTAGACCTGAAGGTAGCCGCACAGGAAGAGCCATACGGGCGAGTAAGGATCAACGCGCCGGCTGATCGCGTGTATGAGGAAATACACGATCATGACGGTGAGCGTCGCGTAGACGTAGGTCAGTTCCATGACGTGCCCACTCCTCGGACCGGTGTCTTCTCCGGTGCGCAGGTGGTTCGAACGGCATCGACCACGGCGCGGTGATAGCGCGACCAGTTGAACTCCATCGCGCGCGCCCGGGCCGCTTCCGCCTGGGCTGCGCGGAGGTCCGGGTTCGCTCCAAGCTGTTCCATCCGGGTGGCCAGGGCGTCGACGTCGCGCGGGGGAACGAGAAAACCGTCCACGTCATCGCGGACCACCGAACCGGCGTTCGGCGTGACAATACTGGGCAGGCCGCACGCGAGTGCTTCGTAAGTCACGACCGCCGATCCTTCGAAGAGCGACGGAAACACGAAGACGTCGGCGGCGGCCATCTTGGCGGGCATCTCGGCGTGCCCCACGCGGCCGAGGTGCTCAACGTCGTTGAGATAAGCTGCGAGCGGTCCCGGATCGCGTGGCAAGGCGCCAAGAAGCTGCAACCGCCAGCCGGGGCGTCGGACCTTTCGCCAGGCTTCGAGGAGGTACTTGATTCCCTTGCGCTGAGTGATCCCGCCCGCGAAGAGAAACGTGCAGCGCCCGTCATGCTGCTTCGAGGGATCGGGCTGGAAGCGTCGGACATCCGCTGCGTACGGAATGACGTCGATTTTGGAGCGTGGTGTGCCGTGCGCGGCGAGCCGGCCCGCGATATGCTCGGACGGAACGAGAATCCGGTCTGCGAGCTCGATGTCGCGGAGACGACGTTCGTGCAGCCAGTTGAGCTCCTCGCGGTCGAGGGAACCGTCGCCCAGGTAGATCGGGAAAAAGTCGGGCGACGTCTCGGCTTCGATGCGGAGGATCTCTTGCTCTTCCCGTACGTCGCCGTGCACCATGCTCAGAATCGACGGCACGCCGAGCGTCCGGCAAAGCGGCAGCGAGTACTGCGATCCGACGTCGCTGAACAAGAACGCCGCGCCGGGCCCTTGATGGGCCAGGGCGCGCGCGATGCGAAGGTCGAACCGCCGGGTCCTCCAGCGCGCGACCTCGCGTCTCGGAGCAGCCCGTCGAGCGGCGAGACGGTTCTCAATCTGAAGAGCGAGGTCGTATCCCCAGTCGGATCGAACCCGTCCGGAGGGGATCTCGGCGTTGTGTCGGCGCCCCAGGATGCGCTGCCAGCGGCGGTAACGCTCAGGAGCGAACCGTCGGGCAAGGGCCGCGAGCGGACCGTCTCCCTTGTAATAAAACGACGTCTCAAAGCGTTGGAGCAAGGACGCTCGGGCGAGAGCGATCACCGCCTGATAGGCGGGCGGGCGGGCGTCGGGGCAAGCGACGAGGACGCGGGATGTTCCGTGAGCAAACATGGAGTGTGGCTCATCCATCCGTGAAGCCAATCAAAAGAAGCGATTCCATTCGAGGGACTATCGTAGACCGGAGCGGGTATGGCGTCAAGGCGAGCCGAGCGTGCCTTGGGCCAATCCTTACTCGCACCTGAAGCCGCCCTCCGGGAGTTACGGTCTGCTCCGTGTGCTTCCCTATCCTTCAGGAGCACAATCTCGGGTACCTGTCGACGTCCGGGCCAGACTCCAAAACGGGCTTGGAGCACCAATGTGCGACGGTCTCTGACCCGACGGTGGCCTCTAACCTATGAGACACCGCGACGAGCCGCCGGTCACCCGAGTTCATTTTCATGATCTCGGGTGCCGCAGGACGCCATGAAGGACTCCAAAGCCTTCTGACTCCTGCGAGCGAGCCCTGCCGCATCTTTCGAGGGAGAAGCAACTTGGTCATACTGGGGGCGTAAGTCTGCTCGCCGGGGGAGTGTGAAATGCACCGGATCAGGTGGCTCGCGCTGGGGTTGGGCCTGATCGTTCCACTCGGGACGCCGGTGGACGCCTGCGCGGCTACGGAGGACGAGCGCGAAGCGTTCTTCGAGATCAAGATCCGCCCGATCCTCGCCGGAACGTGTTTTCCGTGTCATGGCGGCAAGAAGACAAGTGCAGGACTGCGCGTGGACTCGCGAGCGAGCTTACTGCGAGGCGGTGACACCGGCCCGGCATTGATTCCCGGCGATGCGGACGCGAGCCTGCTGATCGGCGCGCTCAGGCAGAACGAAGATCTCAAGATGCCGCCCGGCAAGAAGCTCGACGACGCCGTGGTGAATGACTTCCGGACCTGGATCCGCCAGGGAGCCGCTTGGCCCGAGAAGGCCGTTGGTGCCGACGCATTCAACACGCGTAAGCATTGGGCCTTTCTACCGATCCGTGCGGAGGAACCGTCGGGCTCGGCGCCGCATCCGATCGACCGCTTTCTGGAAGGGAAGTGGCATGAGCAAGATCTGCACCCGCTGGGTGGGACCAGCAAACGGACCCTGCTCCGACGCGTGACCTTTGATCTGATCGGGCTACCGCCGACCCCGGAGGAGATGGACGCATTCCTCACGGACGAATTGCCTGGGGCCTTCGAGCGGGTCGTGGAACGGCTGCTGGCCTCGCCGCTGTACGGCGAACGCTGGGGCCGATACTGGCTCGACGTGGCACGCTACGCGGACACGGCCGGCGACAACGCGGACTATCCCATCCCTGAAGTTCGTTTGTACCGCGATTACGTCATCGACGCCTTCAATGATGACAAACCCTATGATCAGTTCGTGCAGGAGCAGCTCGCGGGCGATCTCCTCGCGCGCCAAGGGCCGTCCGAAGTCTATGCGAAGCGTGTCGCGGCCACGGGCTTTCTGGCACTCTCGAGGCGCTACGCGACGGCTCCCCAGGAGTTGTGGCACCTAACGCTCGAAGACACGATCGAGACCACGGGCGCCGCCTTCCTTGGTCTCACGCTCCGCTGTGCGCGCTGTCATGACCACAAGTTCGATCCCGTCACGCAGCGGGACTACTATGCTCTCTACGGGATCTTCTCCAGCACAAAGTTTCCGTACGCCGGTTCGGAAGAGTTTCAATCGAAGGGCTTCCCACGCGCGAACTTCATGCCGCTCGCGCCTCCCGAGGAAGCGAAACCCCGGATGGCGGCGTTCGAGTCGACCCTCCAGCGACTCCGCGCGGACATCGAGCGCGCGGACAAAGAAGACCCGCTCGCGCTCAAGCGAGCCGAGCTTGCGCATCAAACCGAGTCGCTCAACGACGCGATCCGCGACCTCGAAGCGCAGGGGCAGACCCCCCTGCCCTTCCGTGCCCACCTCGCGACGCTCCAGGCTCGTCGAGCAGACGTCGAGCGCCAGCTCCAGGCCAAGCTCGAAGCGATGCGCGAGGAGGTCCGCAAGCTCCAGCGTGCCGGGCTCCCTCCGGACGTGCCTGGCGCCTATGCGGTCCAGGAAGGCCCCCCTGTCGATGAGGCGCTCCAGGTGCGCGGTGAACCGGGCCAGCGAGGCGCCGTCGTACCGCGCGGAGTCCCCACGTTTCTCGCCGCTCCCAAACCGTCGCCGATTCCCGCCAGCGAGAGCGGCCGACTGCAACTGGCGCAGTGGTTGACCCGCCCCGATCATCCGCTCACCGCTCGCGTCATGGTGAACCGGATCTGGCAGCACCACTTCGGCCGAGGGCTCGTGGCGACACCTTCGAATTTCGGCCTCCGCGGTGAGGAGCCAACGCATCCCGAACTGCTCGACTGGCTCGCCGACCGCTTCATCAAGAGCGGCTGGTCGATCAAGGCGATGCACCGCCTGATCCTGTGCTCGCGCGCGTATCAGCGCGACAGCGGATTCGATGCTGCCAACGCCGCCAAAGACCCTGACAACCGCTGCTACTGGCGTTTCGACCGTCACCGCCTCGATGCCGAAGCGATCCGCGATTCGCTCCTTGCGCTGGGAGGCCATCTGGCGCTCGATCGGCCGGGCACCCATCCGTTTCCGCCGATCGCTCAGTGGAACTGGACGCAGCACACGCCATTCAAGGCGGTTTATCCGTCCAATCATCGCAGTGTGTACCTCATGACCCAGCGCCTCCAGCGCCATCCGTTTCTGGCCCTCTTCGATGGCCCCGACACCAACCACACCACCGACGCCCGGCCAACCTCGATCGTCCCGCTTCAGGCCCTCTACGCTCTGAACAATGCCTTCGTCGGCGAGCAGGCCGAGGGCTTCGGGCAACGCCTCCTGGCGGCTTCGCCCGACGCCCACGTGCGGCTGGGGCTGGCGTATGAGCTCGCCTGGGGACGTCCTCCGAATCAAGACGAGGAGGCGAACGCGAAGGAGTACATTCGCCGCTTTGGAGAGGCATTGGTCGCCGCGGGTGCGCCAACCGAGCGCCGGGAACTCGAGAACTGGACCAGCTTTGCGCGGGTTTTGCTGATGGCGAACGAATTCCTGTACGTTGATTGATCGAGGATCACGGCCATGCCCAGAATCGATTCGATCCGCCGCCGCGAATTCCTGAAACGATCGGCTGCTGGCGTGGCGCTCTACCCGGCGTTGGCGAGAGCCGCGGCGCTGAACGGCGGTGGACTGCTCGCACCGAAACCCGGCCATCACGAACCCAAAGCTAAACAGCTCATCATCGTCTTCTTGACCGGCGGGTTCTCGCACGTCGACACCTTCGACGAGAAGCCCAGGCTTCGGATCGATGACGGCAAGGTCGTCCCATCAATCGACCTGCGGGGTACATCGCGCCAGCCGTTGATGGGGTCGCCGTTTCAGTTTTCAACGTGCGGGGAGTCGGGCCTGCGGATCAGCGAACTGTTCCCTCACCTTGGGAGTCTTGCCGACGATCTTTGCATCATCCGCACGCTCCACACGGACATCGTCGAGCACTTTCAGGCCGTTCTGGCCATGCACACGGGTTCGGCCACGGTGCCGATGCCCAGCCTGGGGTCGTGGCTGAGCTACGGCCTGGGAACGTTCAATCCCAACCTGCCGCCGTACGTCGTTCTGGCCGAGCATCTGACGTACGCCGGGTCGCAGGTGTGGGACAGCAGCTTCTTGCCACCGATTCACCAGGGTGTGCGCATCGTCCCCGGCGAAGAGCCGATCCCGAATCTCCGTTCTCCGGCGCGCTCGGCGTCGCTGCACGAGTTGGAACAGTTGATGCTCCGCGATGTCAACGAGCGCCACGCCGCCGCTCGCCCGGGCGATGCCAACCTCAATGCGCGCACGCTCAGCTTCGAAGTCGCCAAAGGCATGATGCGCGAGGCGCCCGAGGCGTTCGACAACACGCGCGAACCGGAGGGGATGCTTCAACTCTACGGGTTGGAGCGCGGCGATCGCACCTCGTTCGGTGCCCCGTGCCTGGTGGCGCGGCGGCTGATTGAGCGGGGCGTCCGGGTGGTCGAGCTGATCGACACCGGTTCGAGCAACAACTGGGACGCGCACGGTGATATGCGCGACCACCGTCCCAAGGCCCTGCGTGTCGACCGGGCACTCGCCGCCTTGATTCAGGACTTGAAGCAGCGCGGACTCTTCGAGACCACCCTGATCGCCATCTGCACTGAGTTCGGCCGCACGCCCTGGACCGATGCACCCGGGACCAAGGGACGTAATCACTACGCGAAGGCGTTCTCGTGTCTCCTGGCCGGCGCGGGGCTGAAAGGTGGAACGGCCTACGGGCAAACCGACGAATACGGTGTGAACATCATCACAAACCCCGTGCACGTTCACGACTACCACGCGACGATCCTCCATCTCATGGGGATCGACCACACCCGTCTCACCTACCGCTACGCCGGCCGCGACTTTCGGCTGACCGACGTGTCGGGCGAAGTGATTCGCGACATCCTTGCGTGAGGGTGTTTACGCCGTTTTTGTGACATGGCCTGCGATGTTCTGACGTCTCTTCCAGCACGGCAGTTGCAATTCGGAACAAGCGGAGGGGATGAGGATGAGGATGAGGATGAAGATTAGGAGGGAGAAGAACCGCACTCGGCACTGATCCTCATCCTCATCTTCATCTTCATCTTCATCCTCATCTTCATCTTCATCCTCATCCTCATCCTCATCCCATTTGACTTTCCCTGTCTGTGTCTTCAGTCCTTACTGGGTCACGGGTGCGGTGGACCGCTCTCGAAACGAAAATGGCGTTTCTGTGCAACGGTCGCGGCTTTACATGATTCGCGTGTTGACGCCCCCCTTTCATCACCCAGGGCTTGCCTTCCGGGTATACGATCCTGGTGACGGAAATACGTCGCAATCGGGCGGCGCAGCGTTGATAGAGATCCTCGGAGCCCAGATATGGCGGCGAACTCGGGACAACTGGGGTGGTGTCACGGCGATTGGCAGGATCGGCTGCGGTTCATCGTCGAGATGATGCGCGAGATGAGCCTCGAGACGGACCCGCAATCGCTCGTGCGTGCTTACAGCGCGCGGGTTCGCAAGATGATGCCGGCCGACGGCTGGGTTGCCGTGAGCCGTCGCGATCTCGAACCACCGTTTTACCGCATCACGCGGTCGAGTAGCTGGTCCGGTGACATCAACCCCTGGAAGGATCGGGACCGCCTCCCGATCCTGAGCGGCGGTTTGCTGGGCGAGTTGATCTACGACAACGAACCGCGCCTGCTCAACGACCCCCACATCGCGCCGGACGACCCCGCGGCCGAGTTTCTCAAGGGGCATGGCTCGCTCATGGTTGTCCCCCAGTACGACCAGGGCGTCGCGAAGAACATGTTCGTGCTGATGCGCAAGGAGCCGGGGGCGTTTGATCCCGAGGAATTTCCCGAGTGGGTCTGGCTGAGCAATCTGTTCGGCCGGGCGACCCAGAACCTCGTGCTTGCCCAGGAAGTCAAGCAGGCGTATGAAGTCGTGGATCGCGAGCTGCAGCGTGTCGCGAACATTCAGCGCTCGCTTTTGCCGCGTAAGATGCCTCGCATCCGAGGGCTGGATCTCGCCGCGAGCTATCAAACGTCGCAGTGGGCCGGTGGTGATTACTACGACTTCTTCCCCCTGGCCGAAGGACGCTGGGGACTCTTGATCGCCGACGTCAGCGGCCACGGAACACCCGCGGCCGTGCTCATGGCTGTCTTGCATAGCCTTGCCCATACGCATCCCGGCGAACCCGACCCGCCCGACAGGCTGCTGAGCTACGTCAATGGCCAGCTCGCGAAGTGGTACACAGCGGAGAACGAGGCGTTCGTGACGGCGTTCTACGGGATCTTCGATCCTGCGCGGCGCGAGCTGATCTACGCGAGTGCGGGTCACAACCCTCCCCGTTTGAAGCGGTGCGAAGACGGCTCGATCCTGGCTCTCGACGCCGCTGGTGACTTGCCGCTGGGCGTGATGCCAAACCTGGAATACAAGCAAGCCAAGCTCACACTTCGGCCTGGCGACCAGATCGTCTTCTACACGGATGGCATCACCGAGGCCACCGACTCGACGGGACAGATGTTCGGTCCCGAGCGGCTCGACGAGGCGCTGACGAACTGCCATCTCGACGCCCAGGGGCTGATCGATGCGGTGCTGGGTGCACTGGAGCAGTTCACGGAAGGACGGCCGGCCAGCGACGATCGTACGCTTGTTGTGGCGAAGGTCGGTTGACGCCGAAGATCCGCGCGTGACTGGTTGAGAACGGAATGGCAAGATAGGATGAAAGAGGCGATGGATCGCTTGCATTAGTGACTTCACCGAGGCGATAAAGTGCCGCTCCCGTCACTCAATTCGATCGGCGACTTGCCGGCGGGTGTTCATCGTGCGACGCTCCACGAAGTCCTGACTCGGTTTGGGCGGGGATCGACTCGTCGTATGGCTGTCGGGTTGCGCCTGAGCCGCATTGTTCAGCTTGCCCAATCGACCGGACATCTGGCCCGGTTGGTCGTATTCGGGTCTTTTGTCACGGACAAACCGAACCCAAACGACGTGGATGTGTTTCTGTTGATGGAGAATTCTTTCGAAATTGACACGATCGCAGGTGAAGCACGCCTTGTTTTTGATCACGCCGCCGCTGACGCCCACTTCGGGGCCAGCGTGTTCTGGACAAGACGTCTGGCGGCCTTCGGCGGCGAGCAAGCCGCAATCGAGTTTTGGCAGACTAAGCGTGATGGCGGATTGCGCGGGATTGTCGAGATTGAATCGGAGGTGTCATGATCTGCAACGACGAACAACTTCAAGTAACGCTGGACCGGATTACGCATCTCCAGGCCCAGTTGTCGCATCTGCGCAGAACAGAAAAGAGCTCGGCGAACTATCGTGCCTCAGCGTCGGGGTTCATTGCCGAAATCGATCGCATGCAGCTTGAGGTGCGCGAGTATCTGAGTGTCCATCCGACGGAAATGACGGCAGCCGTCCCGGTTTAAGCACTCGCGACGGAAGACTGTTCCCAGCGGCGTAAGGCTTGAACGCCCGACAAGTTCTTTCGGAAATAGCATCTGGCCATTTGGTGTCGACGACGCCTCGCCGATTCGTCAATCCGCTCTCTGATTCGCTACGGCTCGTCCATTCCTCGGGATTCGGTACTTCTCAGGGTCGGCGAGCAGCTCTCTGAGCCGATCGAGGTCGACCGGTTTGACGAGATGGCAGTCGAAACCGGCTTGCAGCGCGCGCCGCACATCCTCTTCCTGGCCGTAACCCGTCAGCGCGACGAGAAGTGCGTGGCGATCACCCTCAGCCGTCCGAATCTGCGCAGCGACCTGGTAACCGTCCATTCCCGGCAGTCCGATGTCCAGGATCATGACGTCGAAGACTTCCGCCGCAGCGATTTCGATCGCGCTGGGGCCATCGAATGCCGTGCTCACGGTGTGTCCCCAGAGCTTGAGCACGCGCGTGAGGCTTCGCGCCGCATCGACACTATCGTCGACCACGAGAATTCGCCAGGGGCGAAACTCCGCGGTGTCGGGCGGAAGTGCGGCCTTGGCAACCGGCCGCAGCACCTGCGCTGGGAGCGGTATTCGCACGACGAAATCACTCCCTCGTCCGAGCCCGGAACTATAGGCCGTGATGTTACCCCCGTGCAGTTCGACAAGGCTCCGTACCAGGGTGAGCCCAATCCCCAGTCCTCCTTGCGAACGATCGAGCGAAAGGTCGGCCTGCGCGAAGAGGTCAAAGACCCTGGCCAGCATCTCAGGACTCAGCCCGATCCCATTGTCTCGGACGAGAATCACGGCCTCGCCACCAACGCGTTCCACCTTGAGCGTAATCTTGCCGCGGGCCTCCGTGTACTTCGCCGCGTTGTTCAGCAGGTTGGACACAACCTGGCCCAATCGCGTCGGATCACCTTCGATCCAGAGCGCATAGTCGGGCCACAGGCACGTCAGTTCGTGATGCCCGGCGACGATCGCCGGCCGAGCGGCCTCGACGGCGTGCCTTGCGACGGTCACGAGATCCAACGGCTCTTTGCGAAGTTGAACCTTTCCTCGAGTGAACCGGGAAACGTCGAGTAAGTCTTCGAGAAGGTGGGACATGTGCTTGACCTGCCGTCCCGCGATCTCGAGCGCTTCCTCGGTGGCATGGACATCGTTGCGTTCCAGACGGATGACTTCGAGCGAGTTCAGGATCGGCGCCAATGGGTTGCGCAACTCGTGGGCGAGCATCGCCAGGAATTCATCCTTTCGCCGATCCGCGATCGCGAGATCGTCCGCCCGGCGCCTCAGTTCCTCCTCGAGGCGTTTGTGCACGGAGATGTCGGAAACGATGCCGAGCGCACCCTTGACCACCCCAGCCTCGTCGCGGATCGGATCGATGGCGACGCTCAACCAGTGGTCCCCTCGCTCCAGCTCCACGGACTCGCGATGGTGGCTGACGAGCATGCGGTGAAACGGCGAATGCGCCTGATCGTCGGGAAGCGCCAGCACTTCGTGGATCGAGCGTCCGATCAGGTCGTTCCATGACCTGCCGAGCATACGTTCCATG
>DAIDJG010000089.1 GCA_027451445.1 Singulisphaera sp. | reverse complement strand
TATCGAGAACCGTAAACCCCGCTACGGAAATGGCGAAGATTTGGGCGAGTTCCTGGAGCCGATTTTCGATCCATTCTTTACGGTCGATCTCCCCTTCCCCAAGCAGGAACGCGCGGCGGACGCAGCGGTTGATGCAATGGTACCAGCGGGTTACGTCGACGTCGACAAGGTGGGCACGGGCGATTGTCATGATCCGGGTTCCTGGTTAGGTGCACGGATGATAACCGTCGAAGAGGCCGGCGTCAAGTTTGCATTGCCTGTCCTGGCGTCTCTTCCTCATAGGGAAATCCCGAAATCCCGAGGCCCTCACCTCAGACTACCCGACTCTCATCCAAGAGGATCGGACATGATTCTTCGTTTTTCAGGCGTGCCCCAAAATGAAGAGTGAACCCTAACCTCGCACCTCCCCGACCTCATGCCTCCCCAGGCGCCTTCACGAGCGCGGCGACGATGGCGGTTTCGAGCGCCCGTTCGGAGACCGTCTTCATGGAACCTGCCAGTCTTCGAGGTTAAGGCCAGGAACGCGACTGAGCTCGGCAGTATTGTGCGTGACCAGGATGCAGTCGTTCGCCAGGGCGCTCGCCGCAATCATCAAGTCGTTTGGGCCGATCAATTGGCCCTGAGCGGCAAGGTTGGCTCGGATGAGACCGTACACCTCCGCCGCTCGATCGTCGAAGGGGACTGAGGTGTACGTTCCGCGGAGTTGCGTGACCAACGCGAGGTTCGCGTCCCGGTGAGTCGGCCCGCTCCGCTCGGCACCGTAGATCAGTTCCCCGATCACGACGGAAGATAAGACCAGGTCGCTGGCCGACGCCTGCTGGATTCGCTCGACGAGTTGTGGCTGGTTTTGTCGGAGCCAGCCCACCCACGCGTTCGTGTCCAGCAGGTATTTCATCCGAGTGGCTCCCGCTGCTCATACTCGCCCTGCGGGGGACGCTCGAAGTCGCCTTGCCAGGCGCCCGCCATCGACCGAACCCAATCGGCGTATTCGGCCGGCGTCCGCGGCCTGGCTGCGGATTCGATGACGACCTGAACCTCACTGCCAGCCTGCTCGGAACCGAGTGGAACGTCCAGGTGAAGCATGCCATCAGGGCCTGCCTTCGCATGCACAACGATACGACTCATGAGGGTTCCTCCTGTCGCCGTCATTCTACACGATCGTGAACGCGAATCTCACGTTCTTTCTGGGGGCGTTGCTGTGCCGGCGGGGTGCAGTTCACTCAACGGCGGTGAGAGTTTCGCACAGCGGCCCGGGGTCAACACAGCGGCCCGGAGCGGCCCAGGGTCAGTCCCTACCGTTGCTGGTGTTGCCGGTATAATGAGCGATGTCGCGTTACATGAGACCAGGGCGGTAGGGAAATTCAGAGGCCCTTACCTCAGACGACCCGACTCTCTGTTACAAGTCGGACGATCGCTTCCGCATCGCGCGTCAGGTCGGCAGACTGCTTCAAGCGCGCCTCCAACCGACGCACCAGGCACGGGACACTGTCGGCACGCGACAAACCCAATTCCGACGCGATCTCGCTGAGCGTCGCCTCGCTATAGCGACGGCAGAGCCACGCCGCCATCGCGCGCGCGACGTGTCGGTCATGCCGGTGACGCAGCGCATCGGATTCTAGGTCGTAATACGCCGTGACGGACCTGAAAATGCTCGTCGCGTCCAGCCGCGTCAATTGCCGCGCCTCGCGCAACGGGGGATCCGACGTCACGCCTCCAACCTCCGCTCGCAGACGCTCGATGAACTCGCTGGAGCCGAGCACCCAGCCGCCGAAGGTCTCGCGGAACGGGGATTCCGCAGGGTCGCTCACCCCGGCCTCCACGTAGTTTCGATACGCCGTCACGGCATCCGAACCGCCCCATTCACCACGCCACGCAGCCAACAGCGTTTCGTACCGCACCCACTCGCGGCGCCGCCCCGTTGACACATAGCCCGGATAGCTCGACCACACC
>DAIDJG010000088.1 GCA_027451445.1 Singulisphaera sp. | reverse complement strand
GGACCTCGTAGGTCAAATCCACCGACTCGACGCGACCCTGATCGGTCCGCCGCTCGGAGGAGGGCGATGCGGGTTTCGGGGCCGGATCGCCCGGGGTGCCCGGACGGCATTCACACGTGGGATTCGGGACGGCGAGGCCGTAGCCGATCGGTGAGGATGCCGGAGAGAGGTCGCTCGATCCGGGCCTGGCCGACTCGCAACAGCAGGCGGATGCGGGAGCCGAAGTGCAGCAAGAGCGGGCCGCCTTGCTCGCGGCCTTGATCGAACAGGCCGACGCCTCGCCCGCCACCGACAGCATCCCCACGATCGCCGCGAGGACGAACCAAGGGAGCCGGAGGTGATGACGAAGGCCGGTCATGGGAACACCGCAAAAAGATTGCCTACCTTGCCACAACGATCATTATACCCGCTGGGGCCGTCCTGACAATCTGAAAGATCGACCGCGCGGAGGCCCTACCAACAGATCAATACGTCGGCCGAGAGCAATTGTTCGTCGTTTCGTGTCGTTTCGTCCGAACCCGGCTGGTTGCTCAGCGCTTTCTCGAAAAAACCGTCGCGACCGGAGCAATCCCTCGAAGCGATGTGGGCGTCCCTGCCGATGTAACAGTCGGGCTCATTGGATCTGCGTTGCCGATTGCGCGGGCGGTGCGCGCAACGCGGCGGCTCCCCAAGGAAAACCAGCGATGAAACGAAAATGGTACCCACCCCTGCTGTCTGTCTTCGTCTTCGGGGTGATCGGTTGCGCTCAAACGAACCGACGTACGCACCCGGCCCCGGCTGAGGGTCCAGTGGTACAGACTGCCTTTCATCCCGCCGATGCCGCCCACCCTCAGCAGGGCATGGCTACGGCGTTGGCCCCCGCCGCGAGCCCACCGGAGTTGTCCGGACCGCAGCCGGTGGACGCTTACATCCGCCGGGCCTTGGCGGAGAATCGGACCGTCCAAGCCGCGTTCCACAATGTCCAGTCGCTGAAGTACCGCATCCCGCAGGTCACAGCGCTGGACGATCCGGTCGTCTCCAATACCATCTTCCCGATCCCGAGTGTCGCGCCCCAATACTCGCTGATGGGTTACAACCCGTACAACATGACGCTCGCCCAGCAATTCCCCTGGTTCGGCACGAGGCGGCTGCGGGGCGAGGTTGCCGACCGCGACGTCCGGGTGGCCCTCGCCGAGTTGGCCGTCGCCCAATTGGACGCCGTCACGGCCGTGAGGCGGGCCTACTTCGACCTCTACGCGGCGGAGCGGACCCGGGCGGTCTTGGCCGAAAACCGCAAGATCCTGGAGGACTTCCACGCGATCGCGAAGTCCCGGCTCGCCTCTGGCGGCTCGCAGCAGGACGTGATCCGGGCCGAGACGCTCATCAGCGAGCTGGACCGGACACTGGCGGGCAATCAGCAGGAGGTCGTCACGGCCCGCGCCGCCCTGGCGAGGCAGGTCCACGTCAGCCCCGAGGTCGACCTGCGGAGTCTGCCCGAGCTACCGATGGCCGGCGTCCCGGTCGAAATCGAGCGTCTCTACCAGTTGGCCGTCACCGCCCGACCGGAACTCCGGGGCCGCCTGGAAGCCATCGCCCGCGACGAGAAGGCCATCGAGTTGGCGCGCAAGCGGTTCTACCCCAACGTCACGCTCGGACTGACCTACATGGACATGGAGAAGACCAACGCCCAGACGCCCCAGACGGCCGGCGGCATGCCCAACGTCGGCCTGTTCGTCGCCTTCAACCTCCCGGTCTATCGCGACAAGTACCGCGCCGGGGTCTGCGAGGCGAAGGAGCGAGCCCTGGCCGACACCAAGCTCTATGAGGCCGAGCGGGACGAGGCCAACAGCGAGATCACGGACTTCTTGACGCAGGCCAAGGTGCAGCAGAACGTCCTCGGTCTGCTCCGCGACAGCATCCTGCCGCGCACAAGGGACACGCTGGAACTCGCCAAGAGCGACTACAAGGTCAACAACGTCGATATCGCGACCGTGCTGTCGGCCCAGCGGGAGGTGCTCCAGGTGCAGATCCAGGTCGCCCAGGTCGAGGCGGAGTTGGGCAAAGCCCTTGCCGCCTTGGAGCGTGCCGTCGGCAGCCAGGTCAACGAGCGGACGCTCGAACCCAAGCCGGTCGAAGCGGCGAGTCCGACCCCGCCTCCTCAGCCCGCCAATATCAGCAGTCCCTTCCGGCCGACGACCCCGCCGGCAACCCCCGAGGCGGACCGGAACCGGCTGCCCGAGCCGCATTGAGCGCGGCTCGGAATTTGGGCCGGTCCGTTGTTCACATCGACATGCCGGCACCGGCGGCGGAAGGGGTCAGGAGGCTCGGCGGTTGCCGGAACGGGTAACCGATACTTGGGGGCATCACCCCCATCCCCCTCGCCGCCGGCATTCGCCGCATGCCGCCACCGAGGCCCATCCCGCCCGAGAGACTGCTGGGTTGGAGCGTAAAAGGACGCCTTCCGCCCATGCCTCCGCCCATCCGGGTCATGCCTCCGCCCATCGAATCCAGGACGAATGACGGGCGCGCGGCATACATCGTGGTGGCGGACCGCGGCTGGAACAAGACCCCACCGCCCCTCATGCTCGGTGACATCGCGGCCACCGATCCACCCCCGGCGGGAACGATTACGTTCCCTCCCATGCCCGACGGATCGACGATGTTGAAACCCCCGCCCATCGACGATCCCGAGGCGCCCGACATGGCCCCGTATCCCCCCAGAATGCCGCCGAGACCCGGGTCCTGGGCCCTCGCCGAGGAACTGCTCAGTGCCACGCCCGCTCCCGCCACGATGGCGATCATCAAGACTTCTCGCAGAGTCACTCGCATGATTCCGTCCTTCCCTTCTGGCTGGGCCGACATCCTCGTTCCGCGGCCGGTTTCCCAAGCCGCTGACTCACCCCCGACGTCTTTATTAGAGAGCATCGGTAGGCTGTATGCTATTCTACTGCTTTAACCAATTGGATCGCTGACCAGGCCGACTCCTCGGGCACCTCGCCCTGTCGGCGACCGGGTACTTACGGGCTCCGCTTCGCTTCGGTCCGCCCGGCGCACGGCCTGCGGCCCCCTCCCGCCCCCTGGTGCGGGTCGCGAACCGCGACCGGCACGCCCGGCTCTCGGACGACCTCGCGCCGTTCATGCCGGATCGCTCCCCGGTTCGCTGGCGGAATCGTGAGAGTTTTTGCTCGGCCCAGTCCCCATGTCAATTTTGGGGGACCAGTCCGGCAAAGGATGCCTTCAGCGGTGTCGCCTTTGGCGATCGAGTTTCCCCCCAAAGTCGCCCCGGCGGGGCGTTTCCCCCACTCCCCTTCCGTCCCCTCGCCCCCTCGGACGACGGGAAACGGGGGGTGGCGCGGAGGAGAGCGAAGCGATGGCCCACCACCCTCGCACTGTCTTGATTAGTCAACCATGTAAAGTACGTTTATTGTACGCGACTACATGGCGCTGCGGCCGGGGCGCTCCTCAGTTCGCAAAAAGGGCTCGGCGGTCCGTTCGTCTGTTCGCGTATTACGAACTCTCGCCTTGACCGTTCGTAATCTGCGAACTATGATCAGCTCTGATGCCGATACGAGGAGGAGCGGATGCGGGTCATCTCGAAGGCTCGCCTGAAGCAGTTCTGGGAGTCTCCGGGCCACGAGGACGCCGAAGGGCCGCTCCGGGCGTGGTATATGCACATCAACAGCAAGACCGTCTCGTGGCAATCTTGGGGAGATGTGAAAGCTTCGTTCGCCAGCGCAAGCATCGTTGGCGACTGCACCGTGTTCAATATCGGCGGCAACAAGTACCGGCTGATTAGCCGCATCCGCTACGCGACCCAGAAGGTCTTCGTCCTGAAGGTGATGACTCACGGCGAATACGACGAAGACAAGTGGAAGGACGAATGCGGGTGTTTTGAGCTTCCTCCATCACCGAAGAAAACGAAGACAGCGCCGGCCAAGCGGCCCACGAAAGGGAAACGACCATGACGGTGAAGACGAAGTTCAGACTGAAGGGGGCAGGCCGGGATTCCTATCTGAAGCTTGTGACAGCCTTTCCGCTCGCTTCGATCAAGTCCGACGAGCAGCTTCAGGAGGCGCACAAAGTCATGGACCAACTTCTCGCCCGAGGCGAACTCAAGGCCGGAGAGGAGATGTACCTCGACGCGCTAAGCGACCTCGTTGCCGCGTACGAGGACGAACACTACGGCATCGAGCGCGCCTCGGACGCGGACATGCTTCGCCACTTGATGGAAGCCAAGGGCGTCACGCAGGCGCAACTGAGCAGGGACACGGCGGTCCCCAAGTCCACGGTCTCCGAGATTCTTGCGGGGAAGAAGCACTT
>DAIDJG010000087.1 GCA_027451445.1 Singulisphaera sp. | reverse complement strand
CGTGGGTAAAGCATCCTCCCTCCCCCCATCGTGGGGGAGGGCTGGGGTGGGGGGGCCGTCGCACGGTTACTGGTTGCCCGGAACCCCCCACCCCAACCCTCCCCCACAAGGGGGGAGGGAGTTCTGATGCTTCTGTGTTTTGATTGGTTGTCACCGTGCGCAATCCAACCGTTCGGCGCTCTAAACGGCCTCGACGGCCTCGCGCGATCGTGGGAGTTCGACGCTCCGTCCCTGCCGTCCTTGATTCACAGCCTTTGAAGATTCGGCCACGAATTAAGACCGGCGACCGCAACGTTCAACTTCCGCTTCCGCGAATCGCGGTACCTCATCGCCACCGCACAGAACCCTTCAGAACGAGGACGGAGCACCCGTCCTCGTTCCATTTGAACCTCATCGAAATACTGATTATCAAATTAACATTTTACGATCAAATTTAAACCTATAGTAAAGTCGCAAGGCCTCCTGCCTCTGGCATCTGTCCCGGTTCTCTCGTACCTTGGAATAGGTCAATGAAGCCGCCGCACACAGGCTGAACACGGCCATTGTCACCGTGACGCACGGTTGGCTCATTCGCTCGCGAGCATAGTCGCCAGGCATGCCGGTCTCGCAATCACCTTCTGAATTCCGACCGGCTCCGCCGCCCTCCCCGCTGCGCTTGGTTTTCGTCACGACGGTGCTCATGGTGTGGCTGGGCGTCGCGCTGTGGTTGTTTTGGCCAATGTCGTCGCCTCGGACTTCGAGGCGGCTGACCGAGCACCTGGGCCAACCCGGCTGGGAGCGACGCGACCGCATCTGCGCAGAGTGCCATCCCGGAGAGTTCGCGGCCCATCGGGGCTCGGGGCACTCGAGAACGCTCGCGCTGGCGAAGGATGTGAAGGTCGCCCACTGGCTCGATGGCCGCGGCGTGGAGGATCCGGAGAACGAGGGAGTGCGCTGGGACTTCGCGTTCCGGGATGGCCACCTCGACGTTGACCGCAAGTCCGCGGGTCAACGCGAGCGCCGTCCAATCGAGTTCGCGTTTGGCTCCGGGCACAACGCGGTTACGTTTCTCAATCTGACCGACGCCGATACGGAGCAGGATCGGCCCGAAAGCGTCGAATTCCGGCTGACCTACTTTGCGCACGACCAGGTCGTCGATATCACGCCCGGTCAACGTCTCGCGTCGAACCCCACGCACCCGACAACCTTCGGCCGGGCGTTCAACGCGGATGAGACGTGCAAGTGCTTCGAGTGCCACACATCGAGGACCTCGAAGGAGGGCCCCGGCATGCTCGATATCGCCAGCCTGCTCCCGAACATCTCGTGCGAGCGCTGTCACGGGCCGGCCGGGGCCCATGTGGAGGCTGCGCGTCGGGGGGACAGCGACCTGAGCCTGCCCTTCGGCGACGACCGCGAAACGGCCGAGGAGCAAATGCGGCTCTGCGGCCAGTGCCACCGCCTCCCCGAGTTCATACCGGCCGAGCAGATCCAGCCGGACAAGCCGGTCCTGCGCAGGTTTCAGCCTGTGGGGCTGATGCAGTCGAAGTGCTACACGCGAAGTGACGGAAACCTGCGCTGCACGACCTGCCACGATCCCCACATGCGCACCTCAAGAGATCGCCGGGCGTACGAGGCCACCTGCCGAAAGTGTCATCAAACCGCATCGCAGACCACTTGTCCCACCGCACGTGCTGACGGTTGCCTCGACTGCCACATGCCCCGGCGCCCCGCCGGCGAAAGACTGCTGTTTACGGATCACTGGATCCGCCCCCCGTCCGGGTGAGCGGCGCAAGCGGCTCCCTTCAGGGGCGGTGGAACACAGGTCGTCGACCCAATCCGGACGCTCGCCCGCCCGGTCATGATCCCTTTGCGACGCGCGCAGGCGGGGAGATCGTGGGCTCAGACCGATACTGAGCAACCGCGTCGAGAACGCGCGCTGACGCAATTGCGCAGCGCTTCGGCTCGCGGCGCAAATCCTTACCGGAGAGACACCAGTTCGTACGATCAGGCAAGCGCTGCGGTACGCTGCGCGACGACTTGATCGACGTCCGCCTGCGTGATCAAGCGGGACCGTTTCCCGAGCAAGGCGCTCAGCCAGGTCATGACCCAGGGCTCGTAGGGGAGAGCCCGTCCCTGGATCGCGGCCACCATCCGGCGATCGCGGCTGACGCGTTCCCGCGCCTTGCGCTTGGCGTTACGCGCGTGAGTTTTGGCCCGTTGCCGCTTCCGCTCAGCACTTCCAATCCGACGCATGCCCATGAGATCGGCTCCGATTCACTGGTTCAAAGAGGTCGGATGATAGCAGATCGATGGCGGCTTCGTCAAAACGGATTGCCGCGGGCACCGATCTGAGAGTCTGTCCCGGAAGTGGAGCGGAGCTGGAAAAGGGGGACAGGCACCTCGAAGACTCGGAGCCAGTCCCCCTTTTCCAGCTCCGCGGATGGGTCGATGAGACACGGGTAGGCTGGGTCGGAACGCCGCCCAGCGGCGCTAGGCTCACCGCGAGCGCCCCCTCCCGGTGGGCCTCACCGCCCTGACGGGCGGCTCCGACCCCACCCGACTGGGGTCATCACCAAGGTCGCGTCCCGTCGTATTCGCCGTTAGTGCTGAGGGATGCTTGAGTTGGGGCGGCCGCAAGAGCGGCTCCCGGCGTCAGCCGGCTCTCTTTGACGAGCTGGCGGACCACTTCGGCGAGGTCGCCGGTCTGCTCGTACAGTGCAAGTTGGCGTTCCGAGCCGGTCGGCAGGGACGCCATATCGAGGACGTGCTCGAGATGTCGAGCGCAACCCAGGCGCTCGGCGACCGGACGCAGCCGTTCGGCCAACTGCTCGACTGCGCAACGCGCGGGGACGCCTTTCAAAGTTTGCGGTTCGGCGAGTGTTGCTTCGAGACCGAAACGATAGGCTCGCCAGCGGTTCTGACGGACCATCAGCGCGTGCCAATCGGGTTCGCACTCGCCTCGGGCCAGCCGCTCGGAGAGGTCGGTGACGAGGCACTGAATAAGCGCCGCGAGACCCAGCACGCCGGGCAGGTTCGGAGGCATGTCGCAGATGCGGACTTCGATCGTTCCGCTCGTGGACCTCGGGCGAATGTCCCACCAGATCTCGTTCGGCGACTCGATGAATCCCGCCGCCTGGAGCTGGTCGACGAGCTGAAGGTATTCATCCCACGATTGCATCTTGGGTGGGAGCCCGCCCGTGGGAAAACCTTCGAGCAGGTCGATCCGATGCGAATGGTGCCCGGTCGGCCGGCCATGCCAGAAGGGGCTATTCACCGAAAGCGCAAGCAGCAAAGGAAGATACTGCTGGAGAGCGGAGCCAACCCGGATCAATTGGTCGCCGGACTCGACGCCCACGTGAACGTGCAGACCGAAGGTCACAGGCCGGATGACCGTCTCCTGGAGGAGGTCGGCGAGCTTGTAATAGCGTTCGTTCGGGGTGATCTCCTGATCGCGCCAGTGCGAGAACGGGTGTGTTGCCGCCCAGAGCAACCCGACGCCGCAACCGTCGGCGATCCCTTCCACCACCCGGATCTTTCGCTCCAGGTCATCTCCCGCCTCGGCGACGGTGCGGCATACGCCGGAATTGATCTCGACGTAGCATTGCATGAATTCCGGTTTTACCGAATCGCAGAAGTCGCCAGGTACTTTCTGCAGAATCTCGGCGATGGCACTCCGCAACGCTGACGACTCCATGTCGACCAATTGGAGCTCGACCTCTAAGCCCAGAGTGGGCCAATCGTTGCAGCACAATGGCTCGCGGGAACCCATGCGTGCCTCGCTTCCAACCGAGGGAACGATCCCTGCTGAGACGGGACAGGAGGTAAGGAGATTAGCGAACGACGTGCCATCCTCCGGGGGACTGCGACGGTACCCAGACGGCATTTTCTCCCAGGAAGGCCCCAGAAGACAGGGAATTCCCTCGGTTAGAGCGGTTTTCTCTCGCGTCGCGCACGCCCGAACCAACCGACATTATTTCATGTTTGGTGCCTGCATGTTTTGGGAGGGCGAGGCTCCGTCCGAGCCAGCCTTGTTCGGAGGACGAGTCTTCGAGTCCTCTGAACATCGCGTGTGCTGACGCAGTTCCGCGGTGCGGCACGCAATGATCCATCGGCTCGAAGACTCACCGATAGATCAGGGCTGGCTCGGACGGAGCCCAATGGCACTAAGCTTCTCTTGAAACATCGAGGTCCTTCCTGACATAAAACGTTGTACCAAAGGCGTTTTTCGTCAGGAGGACCTCGATGTTCACGGATGATCTCCGGCACCAGGTGTGGAA
>DAIDJG010000086.1 GCA_027451445.1 Singulisphaera sp. | reverse complement strand
CGACGGCACACTTGCGACTTCCATGACGCAGCTCCTGAAAGGACTCCTTCCGATTGAACGACCGACAGAGCGCACCAAAAAACCGCGATTGTGCAAAGCCCAAAAACGTAAAAAAAACACGGTCGTTTCACCATCCCAGGGCCGGGGTGGGGGGTATCGCGCTACCCGTGACCGTTCGCCCCCCCACCCCAACCCTCCCCCACAAAGGGGGGAGGGAGTTTAATCGTTCGTCCGCTTCGGCTTAGGGTTAATTGAACGGTATTGACCCTAACCCCCCTTCCCAAGGGGGGGAGTTAATATGTTCTCTTCTCGCAACGGATTGGGGTCACCGTTAGGTGAACGCAGAGGCGGGCGGTCCCCCAGTTAGCGGTTTGGCCCATCTCACACACGTTAGCGAGGTTTGATGTCTTCCCCCCAGTCCGTATGATCCGGTCCGGGCCACTCGTCAACGAACGTCCGCCGAGCCCAGCCGTTCCATGCGTCCTCCAATTTGGCGGCGAGCTCGGGCTGTTTCTCGACCAGGTCATGGAGCTCGGTGCGGTCGGCGTCCATGTCGAAAAGCTGCCAGGGTTGCTTGTGCCGCAGGACCAGCTTCCATTTCCCGTCGCGTATTGCCTTGTTTCCTTCGTGTTCCCAGCAGATCGGCTCTGCGCGGCCGATCGGCTTGCCCAGCATGCCGGGGCGGAGGCTCACGCCTTGCATTGGCTCGATGGCGTGGCCGTCGAATTCGCGAGGGTAGGTGGCGCCGGCGAGATCGACCGCGGTTGCCATGACGTCGATCAGGTGGACGGGCTGTTTCTCCAGGGCGCCTCGGCGTTCCGCCGGAATGCCCGACGGCCAGTGCGCGATGAGCGGAGTGCTGATGCCTCCCTCATGGGTGAAATGCTTGTAGCGGCGAAACGGGGTGTTCGCCAGAGTCGCCCAGTCCATCCCGAGAAGCACGTACGACTGCGGACCACCGATCGGGCCCTCGCCACGTGTGACACCCGGCGGACCGCCCTCCGCATTGCCCCCGTTGTCGCTCAGGAAAAGAATCAAGGTGTTGTCGAGCACGCCCCGCTTTTCAAGTCCGTCGACGAGGGACCCCATCGCCACGTCGATCCGTTCGATCATCGCCGCGTAGACTGCCATGATCTCGTCGAAGCGCTGCTGCCGGTCGGCGGCGCGCGACTCCCAGGTTGGGACATCCGCAGGACGCGGGGCGAGCGGCCATTTCGAGTCAATCAACCCGAGAGAAAGCTGTTTGGCGTAACGCTGGTCGCGGAGCGTGTCCCAGCCTTTGAGGTATCGGCCCTTGTATTTCGCGATGGTCTCCGCGGGCGCACGGAGCGGAAAATGCACTGCGCCCTGTGCGATGTAGAGGAAAAAGGGCTTGTTGTCCGCCTGCGCCTCGTCCACGAACTTCAGACCCCACTCGGTGAAGAGGTCGGTCGAGTACCAGTCCGTGCCGAAGACCGGCGAGTCCTTGGGGAGTTCCTTGCCGTTGAGGTAGAGCTTCTCCGTGCCCGGTCGGTCCGCCTCTTTGGGAAAATAAACCTCGCCGTAGCGTGAGTTCAGCGAACGGTCGAAGCCTCGGTGCCAGGGGGTGCAACCGTGCTGCTGGCCGAGGTGCCACTTGCCGGTCATCGCGGTGAAGTAGCCCGCGTCATGGAGGACTTCGGCGATCGTCACCGCTCGGGGCAGGAGTCGGCCGTGGATTCCTTTCGATTTAGGCTCAACGCGATTGTCGAGCCAGCCCATGCCGGCCTGATGCGGATAGAGACCGGTCAGGAGCGACGCGCGCGTGGGGCTGCAACGCGCCGCGTTATACGCCTGGGTGAAGCGAACTCCCCGCGCGGCCAGCCGATCGAGATTCGGGGTGGGGACCTCACCGCCGTAGGGGCCGATGTCGGAGAATCCGAGGTCGTCGACTAGCACGACAACGATGTTCGGCCGATCAGCCGCGAGGACCGTCAGTGCCGGTCCGAAGCCAGCGATCAGAAAAGCGAGGAGAGCCGTCGGCGACCTTGTCATCAGAATACCTTGTTGAGTCCAGGAGAGACACGCTGGCGGCGCGACTTGAAAGCCAAATGCTGATGCGGCTTCAATCTGAAACTTCGCGGATTCCCGGCCGCCCGATTCGGCGGATACCGATTCCACCCGCGGCCGAGCATACCGCGAGGGTTAACCGCGAGAAAGCCCGTCGCGGCGGTAAGCGTTGGCGACGTTTTTCCCTATAGCAGTTTTCCGTCGCATTGCACACGCCTGGCCGCCCAGAAACGGACCGCCTCGACTATGGGATGGGACCGGGGTCGAACCGCGTAACCCGTTCGATCAGTCCGACTCGCCCTGCCAATTCATCGTGGATTGGCTGGCCGGGCACGATGACTTTCGCGAGATCCAACGCAAGAGCCTGCTCGCTCTTAAGAAACCTCGTGATTTGATTGACCGTCCATGCGACGGCATCACCGTCGGACGGATGAAAGAATTGGCCTCGGTCGCGTAGCAGAGCCCAAGAAGTCCGCGGAAGTTCCGCGTTGGCGCGATCGAGGTAAAAAAGGGGGAGCCCGAAATTGAGCAACGGACCGCCAACATGTGTGAGATTGGCTTGGACCAGGTCGCCGTACGCCAGTTCCATGTGGCACCAACCGCGCGTGTACTCCATCATCCCAACTGTGATGAAAAACACGGCGTGCCGCGATCGGAGGAGGCCATCGCGCAGAGCAGTTCGCGAATCGCGTCCGTAGTAATAATCTTCCCGGTCAAGCCAGGGAATGATTCCGATTCGCATCAGTTCGTTGTACACGGGATGCACCAACCAGGTCCTGTCGGCCGCACAGTGCGAAAGAAATACGTGATACATGCACCGTGGGAACGAGGTGATCTGCCAGAACATCATGTTCCTCAGTTCACCAAGGGCGTGTAGGAAGCGCAGGAACCGCAACATTCGCGGCGGGCGTCTTCCCCGTCACGGCGGCGATCAATTGTTCGCCGATTTCGGTGGGATGGGCGAAAATTCCGTTCTTGATTTCAACGAACCCACCATCAGCCAGCTGCTCACAGGCCGCTTGGACGTCTCCGAAGGTCCACGGTTTCCGAGTATTCGCGAAGTAAGCCGCCAGTGTTTGAAACGCCAGTCCGTACCCTGGGTTCCGTCTGGGTTCGATGGCCGGGAACGCTGCCAAGATGTCCCGATAGATTTCAGGCAGCACGTCCGCATAGGCGTGAAGGTCCTTCTCGTTCGGCATGACGATTCCTCTCCTTCAGTCCGTGAGGTCAAACCCAGTCAGCCCCGTGTTACATTGATTATAAGCCTCTGACACTCTCAACGTGAGCCACAACTTGTTGGGGAACGAGGCCGCGCGCAAGTTGAAGCGTCGGTGGGTGATCCGTGACAAGGATCAACTATGCCCAACGGACTCGATAGAATGGCCTTGAGTTCTCATCAGTCCGAGTTGCCGAATTCGATCGAGTGGCGGGGGGAGGCCGGGATGGGTGTCCCAGGTCGCAGACAGCGAGGTCTGACTCTGGTCGAATACCTGGGCTTACTCACCGCTTGGGTCGTGTTGTCGTTCCGCTTACTCAGTCTGCCGCTCCTCGTCGCCGCCGTTATCTGCGCGCGGCGTCTGGGATGTGGTTCTCCCTGGGTCTGGGTACTGCTCGGTGTCTTCTTCGTGTCAATGTTCAGCCCGATCGACATCGCAGTCATGGGCATATACAAAGGCGGCGCGGTACATCCCTCTGGTCTGCGCCTCGTCCGCTGCACACGCGCCGGCATGACCGCTCACTCGGAGATGAGGGCCAAGTACGGCGAGTACTACCATAACTGCCTCGGTGGCCTGTTCCCAACACATTGGGTTCTGGTGTTGTATTGACGGCGGCGAGGCGCCGGAAAACAGGCACGGAGCGCATTATTGATCAGTGATTCCGCAAAGCGCGATGTCCCGGCTCTAGTGATCAGCGGCGAGGGCCGCCACTGCGGGGAAGAAGTATCCGATCACGAAGGCGAACCCAGCCGCGGTCGATCTGATCATCAAAGCACCCCGTTGATTACGCTCGAGACGTGACGACCTCGACCACCGTGCAACTTCACGCACCACCAGAGCGATTCGCACACCCAAGGTCATCGGATACGGACAAGATCGATATCGCCAACTGCGAGCATATCGCCAGGGACGAGCGCACGAAAGCCGTTGTTCACAGTCATCGCAAGCTACCAGCGTCTTCACTTAAACGGAACGGACGAGCGATTCTTCCGGGCCACAGAGACTATTGAACTTTAAATCTGTGTTTAATCCGTATCCGCGATCTTTGCGCTTGTCGGTGGCCGATGAATCATGGACCTTACGCGCGTGATCCAGTGGCCATAGAACGTTTGAAAAACAGGATCAGGCCCACGATACCGAGAATCGAGCCGACCGCGACCGATGCCCAGAAGCTCAGGAAGACGATGAGCATGGCACCCTGGTCCGGGATCGGATCAAGCGCCGCCTTCGCGCGGATCCACGCGTCGCCCACAAACCATGTCAGTGGCGGCAGGCTGGCGCCAACGACCATGAAAGTGACCGCAGCGACCGTTCGACTCCTGGCCATGTTCGTCTCCGGGTAGGTGGATTTTCTCCGTTTCATGGAAGTCGCACAGCGTTACTGCGTGAAAGTCGTCGTTGTGTGCCAGAGACCTGAACGACGGCGTACCGTCAGACCGAACCAATACCTTCGGGCTTGCGTATCAGGATCTAAGAAGCTTTATTGAGAGGTCCCGCGGGGAGACCGCGCAGGGAATCGGTGGCAAACGGATTGGAACATTGTTACGACGAAGGCCGTAGGGTTGACCGGAGATCATGAGCGTCGACATCCAGAGGATCAAGGATCAGGTTCTCCAGTATTCGGACCAACTTGAACGGGTTAAGACGGAGGTTCGCAAGGTCCTGGTCGGACAGGATCAGATGCTGGAGCGCCTCCTGATCGCGCTTCTGACCGGCGGCCACGTTCTGCTCGAAGGGGTCCCCGGACTGGCGAAGACCACGGCGATCAAGGCGCTTGCCTCGGCCCTTCATTGCAAGTTCAATCGTGTGCAGTTCACACCGGACCTGCTGCCGGCGGACCTGATCGGCACCTTGATCTACAACCCGCGCGAAGGGGAGTTCAAGACCCGCATGGGGCCGATCTTCGCGAACCTCATCCTCGCCGATGAGATCAATCGTGCGCCTTCCAAGGTTCAGTCAGCGCTTCTGGAGGCGATGCAGGAGCACCAGGTCACGATCGGTGACGAGTCGTTCGCGCTCGAAGAGCCCTTCCTCGTCCTGGCGACCCAGAACCCAATCGAGCAGGAGGGGACGTATCCCCTACCCGAAGCACAGGTCGACCGCTTCATGTTCAAGGTCGTCGTGAGCTATCCGAGCACCAGCGACGAGCGCAAGGTCATGGACACCGCGCTCAACGGTGTCCGCCGCGAAGTCCAGCCGGTGCTCGATCCGGGGCAGCTCGGCGCCATGAAGGATGCGGTCACGGCGCTCTATCTCGACGACAAGGTCAAGGATTACGTCCTCGATATCGTTTCCGCCACGCGGCAACCCGAGCGCTATCAGCTTGACCACCTCAAGACGCTCATCGAGTATGGCGCCTCGCCGAGAGCCTCGATCAATCTCTGCCTCGCGGCGCGTGCCCACGCCTTCCTCGTCGGCCGGGCGTACGTCACGCCCCAGGACGTCAAGGACGTGGCCCTCGACGTGCTCCGGCACCGCGTGATCCTCACGTACGAGGCCGAGGCGGAGGAGACCACCTCCGACGATGTTGTCCGGAAGGTGCTGGAATCTGTTCCTGTCCCCTGATGTCCGAGGCCATGGCGACGCGACCACTCGAAGAGATTCTGAAGGAAGTCCGGCGGATCCAGATCGTGGCGCGCCGGCAGGTGAACGACCTCCTCGCGGGCGAGTACCTGAGCGTCTTCAAAGGGCGTGGGATGGAGTTCGACGCCGTCCGCGAGTACGTTCCCGGCGACGAAATCCGGACCATCGACTGGAACGTCACCGCCCGGACCGGCACCCCGTTCGTCAAGACGTTCTGCGAGGAACGCGAGCTCACCGTGATCCTCGCCGTCGACATCTCGGCCTCGGGCTCGTTCGGTTCATTCCGCCTCAGCAAGATGGAGACTGCGGTTGAAGTCGCCGCCGTCCTGATGTTCACAGCGCTCCGGAACCACGACAAGGTCGGCCTGCTCTTCTTCACGGACGATGTCGTCAAATACATCCCCCCGCGCAAAGGGCGGGCAAACGTGCTCCGTCTGATTCGCGAGCTCCTGGCCACGGAGCCAGTCAAAGCGCAAACCGATGTCTCCAAGGCGCTCGAGTTTCTCGGGCGCGTTCAACGCAGGCGCTGCGTGGTGTTTGTGATGAGCGACTTCCTCGGACCGGACTGCTCCCGCGCCCTCGCGATCGCGAACCAGCGGCACGACTGTATCGCCGTAACGATGGAAGATCCCCGGGAACAAAGTATCCCCGACGTCGGCTTCGTCACGCTGCGTGATGCGGAAACGGATGAACTGCTCGAACTCGATACGCGCCACCCGCGCGTCAGGGCGCTGTTTGCGCAGGCCGCGCGAGAGAGAGAAATGCGTTTGGCGAGCTGGCTGCGGAGGGCGAACGTTTCGCGGCTCGCGATTCACACGGATCAGCCCTATGCGACGAGCCTTCAGCGCTTCTTTCGCATGAGGGAGCGGCAGCGATGAGGGGAATGATCCGTTTGCTGCTGACCACGGTGGTTTGCGATGGGAAGGGTGACCGTATCGGACAGTCCCCAACACCCCCTCCTTCCCAAGGGGGGGAACATATAACTCCCCCCCTTGGGAAGGGGGGGTTAGGGGGGGTGGGGAGTCAGCCCACGGTTTCGGCTGATGCCGTTGTCCCTCAACCGATAAGTGCAGGAGAGCGGTTCGCGGCTGAATTACCGAGATCGGGCGGCCAATGCCCACCCCCCCTACCCCCCCTTCCCAAGGGGGGGAGTTATGAGGTTCCCCCGCTTTCGAAGGGCGTGACGTCAAGCGATGGTGTGCGGAGTCCGAACGCAAACGGCTCGACGTTAACGCCTATGGCGTTAGGCGGGGTGAGCGAGCTAGGACAACGCTGCGTTTGCGTGTGTCTAGCGCCCCGCCCACGACGCTTGCTCGCGCCTCTCTTGCTGTTCGGACTCGTCACCGGCTGCGGCGTCTCAAGCCATAACAACGGCGGATCAGCCGTAGCACCCGAGAACGCGATCGAGCGCACCGCCGAGAACGGTCCCGTAAAGCTCTCCGTCCGCGTCTCCCCTCGCGAGCCTCGACTCTCGGACCAGCTCCAGATGGACGTCGTCGTCAAGTCCCCACCGGGCGTCGAAATCAAGCCCCCGGCGTTCGGTCAGGCGGTGGGTGATTTTCTCGTCCGCGACTATAGCGAGCGGGCCCCCGAAAAAGGAACCAAGGGTCAGCGCCGGTTTCACTACGAGCTCGAGCCGACGCACGCGGGCAAACATCTGATCCGGTCGGTCGCGATTGAATTCGTCGACAAGCGGCCTGGCTCGGAACGCAAAGGGCACGCCGCGCTGGTGGAAAGCGATCCGCTTGAAGTGAACGTTACGTCAGAGCTGGGAAACGCAGTCCCCAGCCTCGCGAATCTCCAGCCGATGGCGCCCCCACAGGCCGTGTCGAACACGATGACGCTCGTCTGGGTAGCGGCCGTTGCGACCATCGCCCTGCTTGCGATCGTGGGCTACATCGTCCGACGGCGCAGGAAGCGCCCCCAGGCCGAGCCGCGACGGCTGACGCCCGAGGAGGTCGCGCATGCGGCACTCGCAGCTCTACTCGCGGAGGACCTTCCGGCGCAGGGGCTGATTAAGGAGTTCTACGTGCGGCTCACGGGAATCGTCCGGCGGTACGTCGAGGACACGACCGGGATCCGGGCTCCCGAACAGACCACGGAGGAGTTCCTCCGTGATATCCGTTCGCGAGCGGTGTTCGCGCCGGATCGATCGGTCCGCCTCGCGGATTTCCTGGAGTCGGCCGACCTCGTCAAGTACGCGGGGCAGACGCCGGAACGCGGGCAGATCGATCAGGCGATCGCGCGGGCCCAGGAGTTTGTGAACCTCACTACGACACCTGCTGGGGCGCTGGCGAATTGAACGAAGGCTGAGAAGAGTGCTTTCCGTGAACGCGTTTCGCTTCTACTCCTGGCTCTGGCTGATCCTGGCGCCGCTTGCCATCGGCCTCATCGCGTGGCGCCGACGAGCGCGGCGCCGGCCGGCGGCCGTATTCTCGAGCATTAGTGATCTCAAAGGGCTCCCCGTGACCCTGGCGCAGCGCATTCGTCGCTGGTTGCCGTGCGTTTACGCCCTGGGACTGTGCCTCGTGATCGTCGGCCTGGCGAGGCCGCAGGCCGGGAAAGCGGAATCGCGGATCGCCGGCCAGGGGATCGCGATCGAGCTCGTCCTCGACGTGTCGGGCTCGATGGAGGCCATTGACTTTGAGCTCCGCGGGAAGGAAGTGAACCGGCTCGAGGCCGTGAAGCACGTCGTCAGCGAATTTGTTCTCGGCTCCCGAGGGAGTGGACTCTCCGGCCGTCCTGACGATCTCATCGGGCTGGTTGCGTTCGGCGGATTCGCCGACAGCAAGTGCCCGCTCACACTCGACCACGGCGCACTCGTCGACATCATGAACGGCCTGGAAATCCCCCGCCCCATCCGCGATACCCAGGGCGAAGTGATCAACGCCGAGATGCTCAAGGAAGAGCTGGCCACGGCGATTGGCGACGGGGTGGCCGCTGCCGTGGACCGACTTCGGAGCGCAAAAGCGAAGAGCAAGGTGATCATCCTGCTCACCGACGGCGACTCCAATGCCGGTGTCGTCGATCCTCGCGACGCCGCAAAGATCGCCGCCGAGTCGGGGATCCGGCTCTACACGATCGGCATCGGGCGGAGTGGAACCGTCCCCTTCCCGCAGGACGACGGGTTCGGAAACCGGGTCCTCGTCCCCGCGCAGTTTCGCGTCGATGAGGAGCTGCTCCGCGACATGGCCGAGACCGGGCACGGGCGCTATTTCCATGCGTCCGACTCCGAAGGACTGGCGCAGGTTTACTCGGAGATCAATACGCTGGAAAAGACCCGGTTCGAGGAGACAAAATACTCGGAATACCGTGAAATGTTTCGGTGGTTCGCCGCCCCCGGGCTGGCGCTCATTCTGCTGGTTGGCCTGCTTTCCGAAACCCGGTTTCGTTCATTGCCGTAGTGTTCGAGGGTCCGCTTCGCGATGGAATGGCAGTATCCGCAGTGGCTCTACCTGATTCTCCCGCTGGGAGCCGCGTGGCTGGCCCTCGCGGTCTACTCCCGGCGCCGTCGCCAGAGGGCTGCGTCGGCGTTTGTGGCGCAGCCAATGTGGCCGCGGATCCTGCCCGCCGATTCACCGGCACGGTTCTGGCTGAAAACTCTGCTGCGCGAGGCGGCGCTCGTGGCGAGCTTGGTTGCGCTCGCGGGGCCTCGGTTCGGGACGCAGTACGAGGAGGTCGTGCCCCGCGGGAGCGATCTCTACGTCCTGATCGACGTCTCGCGCTCGATGCTCGCGACGGATGTCCCGCCGAGCCGGCTCGGACGCGCCAAGGCCGACGTCGCCGCGCTCGTCAACCGGCTCGAAGGCGAGCGAGTGGGCCTGATCGCATTTGCTGGTCAAGCCGTGGTGAAGTGCCCGTTGACCGTCGATTACGACGCGTTTCGGCGCTCGCTCGACGAGCTTGACCCGAACAGTGCGCCCAGGGGCGGAACTGCCATCGGCGACGCCATCCGCAAGGCGCTCGAGGTCTTCCAGGCTGGCGGCAACCGCGATCAGGCGATCTTGTTGATCACCGACGGCGACGACCAGCAATCGTACCCCCGCGAGGCCGCCGCGACCGCCGCCGAGCGGCACGTGACGATCTTCACGGTGGGCCTCGGTGACGCCGATCACGGAGCACGAATCCCGCAAGCAACGGATGCGAAGTCGTACCTCGAATATCAGGGGCAGCAAGTCTGGACCAAGCTCGACGGCGCCCTCCTGAAGGACATCGCGCTCAAGACGTCCGGCGTCTACGTGCCGGCCGGGACGCAAGCCTACGACCTCGCCGAGCTCTACACCAAGTATCTCCAGGGCCGCCGAGGCAACGAAGCGCAGGCCCAGAAGCGGATCCGCCGCGGCGACCGGTTTCAGATCTTCCTCGCCCTCGCGGTTCTGGCGCTCCTGCTTGATGCGCTGACGCCTCTTTATCCTCGCACGGCTGAGTCACCGGAGCCGGATCGCGACGGTCGTGCCGAGACGAGCGGGACGCGTTCGCGACGTCGAGCGGCTCCAATCACGACGGCGATGGTTCTCCTTGCCACATTCACCAGCGTGGGCCGAGCCGACACGCCGGGGGGCTCGGTGCGTGAGGGCCTGCGCTGGTACGGCCAGGGCGAGTTCGCCAAGGCACAGGAACGCTTCGCAGCCGCGCGCGAGCAATTTGATCGCAAGGATCCTGCAAAGGCGGCGATTGCCGCGTTCGATCAGGCCTGCGCAGCGCATCGCAAGGGGGACGTCGCCGAGGCGAAGCAGTGGTACCTCAAGGCGGGGCTCGCACACGACAAGACGCTGGCGGCCGCGGCCCATTACAACCTGGGAACGCTCGCTGGTGAAGAAGCGCGACGGCTGGCCGGCGAGCATCCGGAAACGGTTCCTCCGGAGAAGCGCAACGAGATTCTCGAACAGCTCAAGGGCGCTGTGGCCTCGTTCCGCCACTGCCTCGAGCTGGAGCCTGAGAACACGGCGGCCCGGCGCGACGTCGAGCTCGTGCGGAACTGGGTGAAGTACTACGGCGATCGCTGGCACGCCTACGATCGCGAAAAACGCCGGCGGGAGATGAACCTGCTGGCGTTCACGGAGTACCTGATAGAATCGGAGACCGCACTCGCCGATTCGGTCAACGCCCTCGGCGCAACGGCGACGTCGGATGCGTACTTCGAGCTCAAGCGAGTGCAGGACGAGCTCCGGGAGGAGATCCCGACACTCAAACAGAAGATCGAAACCGAGCTCCAGGCGGCAAAGACAGGCGCGGCGGGCGCTCCCCAGCCCAACGCGAAGGAGCTCGAGCAAGGAATCCACCTCCTCCAGGGGTGGGCGCACGCCGCCGGTGAAAAGATGGGTTCCGCATCGGGCCATCTGGACGGTCGGCGAGCCAAACCCGCGGCGGCCGACCAGCAGGCCGCGGTCGATGAGCTCGAGAAGATCTGGGAGGCTGTGATCCCCTTCCACCCACTCCTGGCGCGCGATCTGGCGGACCAGACGCGCATCGCCCAGACGCTCGCACCACCAACCGAGTCGGAAGGAACGTCGCCTCCCGCCTCGAAGAACACTGGTCCCGCGGTGCTCGCGAATGAATCCGAAGATCTGGCTCCTCTCACGCAGCTCCAGGAGCGTACGCACCGCCGAACGCGACTGCTCAAGCTGAAGGCCGAGGCCGAATGGGACCGGCTCGAGAAGTCTCCGCCGCCCCAACCGCAGGAAAAGGGAAAGAGCGCAGCCCCCGAGCAAGTCGATCCGGAGAAGTTAAAGGCGGGCTATCAAAAGGCGATCGAACTCGCACCGAAGGCCGTAGCCGAGATGGAGCACGCCATCAAGGCGCTGAAGCAGAAGGATCGCCGTATGGCCTTCCCTCCCGCCGAAGAGGCGCGTAAGGTGCTCGAGGAAATTCAGAAAGCCCAGCCCCCGAACGAGCAGCCAGAACAGAAGAATCAAGATCAGAAGAAGAACGAAGAACAGAAGAAGAACCAGGAACAGAACAAACAGCAGCAAAAAGACCAGGCGAAGAAAGGCGAGCCGAAGAAGGATGACTCGAAAAAGGACGAACCGAAAAAGGACGAATCCAAGAAGGATGACACTAAGAGGCAGGAGCAAAGCAAGTCCGATGCATCCATGAAGGATCAGCCCCAGCGCTCGTCGGATCAGATCGAATCCATGCTCCGCAAGGTGCGGGAACGACAGCAGGAAAAGCGCGAGCGCGATCGCGTGATGAAGGCTCGCATCTTCGGTAGGGTCCCCGTGGAGAAAGACTGGTGATGCGACACGCTCACTGGACCGCGATCGCACTCAAGCGCCAGCGGCGATCGCCGAACCGCCATCGCGCGAGGAGAACACATAACTCCCCCCCTTGGGAAGGGGGGGTTGGGGGGGTGGGGAGTCGACGTACGTCCTCGGCTCGCCCGGTTCTTCGTCAACCGTCAAGTGCAGGAAAGCCGTTCGCGGCTGAATTGCCGACGTCGGACGGCCGATGCCCACCCCCCCACCCCCCCCTTCCCAAGGGGGGGAGTTATAAGGTTCCTCGGCTTTTGGGCGCCCTCTTGCTGTTTCTTTTCCTCGCCGCACCCACCCATGCCGACGACGAACCCGAGATCGCCGTCGAGGCCGGCGCAACCGAGATCTTCGTCGGCGAGTCGGTCGACTACCTCGTCGAAGTGCGCAACGTGAAAACCCCATCAAGCCCCGATCTCTCCGCCCTGCGCAAGGACTTCGAGATCACGTCGCTCGGGGACGAGTCGCGGAACCAGTCGTCCACGTTCATCATCAACGGCCGGGTCACGCAGCAGAGTTCGTTCGGGCACGTGTACCGCTTCCGGCTGACCCCGAAGCGCGCCGGCCATCTCATCATCGCGGCACCGACGGCGAAGGTGGACGGTGGAACGATCTCGGGTCGCGCTCTCGAACTGAACGTTGTGGCGCCCGACCCCCAGGACATTGTCATTCCCGAGATCAAGACGAGTCGTGCCCGCGTGTACCCCACCCAGCCGTTCGAGGTGACGCTCCGCGTGCTGGTGCGGCCCTTACCGGACGATCCCGATCGCGACCCGCTCACACCGTTGCGTCGCCGGCCGCCACATCTCGACGTCAAATGGGTCGACCCGCCGGCGGGACTTACCGGGGAGGACAAGGGGCGCTGGCTTCAGAGCCACCTCGCCGACAATGGCGTCGGCTTCACGCTCAACGACTTCACAATGCGGACCATCTCGTTCTTCGAAGGTCCGCCCGCGGCCGTCTTCAACCTGGCCAAGGGGCGCGAGACGCGTAACGGGCTGGATGGACACCCCGTGAATTACTTCGTCTACGAGCTCCAGCGCACGCTCACACCCGACAAGCCGGGAACCTACACGCTCGGCCCCGCGCTCGCGAAGGGGGCGTTCGTCAGCGGCATGGACGGCAACAGTTACGCCGCGCGCCGCCTTGTGGCCGTCGCGCCTGCGGCCACCGTCGAGGTGCGCGACGTCCCCTCGCCCCGTCCCGCGTCGTACTGCGGCGGAATCGGCAACTACCGCGTGTCCGTGTCTGCCCGGCCAAAGGAATTGCGCGTGGGCGATCCCCTTACTTTGGCACTCAACATCGAGCGCGAAAAGGGTAGCGGATCCCTCGACCAGATCTCGGCACCCGACCTCGGCGCAAACTCCCAGCTCGCCGCCGACTTCGAGATCGTCGACCGCGATCCGACCGGCCGTAGCGAAGGGAATGTCAAGCAATTCGAGTACGCCCTTCGTCCCAAACGGGCTGGCGTGAGCATTCCCGCGCTTGCCGTTACGGTGTTCGACCCCGATCGCGAGACGTTTTCGGAGATCGCCGCCAAGCCTGTTGCACTCACCGTGTCGGCCGGCAGCCGCGTCGGCGCGGGGGACCTGGTGGGGGCGATCGGCGGCTCGGCGACGCCGAAGATTCAATCGAGGGCACAAGGCATTTTTCAGAACATCACGGATCCCTCGGAGTTGAGCGACGAACGCGTCCCCGTCGGTGTCCTGGCCGGGGCAGCGGCCGGCTCATGGCTTGTCGCCGGGTGTTTGATGATCGTTGTGAGCACACGACGCCGCAAATCCGGTGACCGCGTCTGGCAGCGCAAGCGATCCGCGCAACGAGTGGCCGAGCGCAAACTGTCCGAGGCGCGCAAGGAGCTTGCGGAGGGACGATCGAAGGAGGCACTCCGGGCCGTACGGTCAGCCCTGGTGGGGCTGATCGCCGACATGCGGAACATCGTCGCCGAGGGGCTCACGGCCTCGGAGGCCGACGCTGCGCTCAAAGTGACCTCCGTCTCCAGCGGCGACCGTGCGGCGGTCTCCCGGTTGCTGGAGACGATTGAGTCGGCAGAATATGGCTCGGGGGCTGCCGCCGAGGCGCCCACCATGATCGATGAAGCGGCTCGGCTCATCCCGAGTCTGGCACGAGCACTCGAGCGGGGTTCCTGAATGCGGCTGAGCATGGTGTGTACGTTACTGACACTCGGCTTTGTCGTCCCGACATCATCATTTGCCGCGGAGGCGGGAACGCGTCAACGGACGTTCGTTCGCGCGCTCGAGCTTTTCGATGCCGCGAAGTCCCCGCAGGACTATCACGAATCGGCCGCCCTGCTGGAATCGTTGCTCGCTGACGGCTTCCGCAACGGTGCGGTGTACTACAACCTGGGCAACGCCTACTACCGCGCCGGTGAGTTCGGCCGCGCGATCGCAGCGTACCGCAAGGCGAAACCCTACCGGCCCCGCGACCCGTACCTCGAGGCAAACCTGCGGCAGGCCCTTTCGGTCGCACCGGGCAAGCTGCCCGAGCCGCCGCCGCCGTGGTGGAAACACGTCCTGTTCTGGAGCGGTTGGTTGTCATTTCCGGAGAAAGTGTACGGAGCGTTCGGAGCGTCGCTGCTGGCTGCAGCGGTGGCGTGCGTTGCGTTTTTCTTTCGGAGGGGCCGGGCCTACTGGCTGAGTGCGGTCCTGATGGTCATGAGCGCCGTATTGAGCGTTGATGCGCTTTTGGGCTATCGTGACGTGACCGGCGCAAACCATGGTGTGGTCACGAGCGAAACCATCGCTCGCAAGGGAATTGGGAAAGACTACGAGCCGGCCTTCAATCAGCCCCTCAAAGACGGCGCGGAGTTTTCGGTGCTCTCCGAGAATGGCGACTGGATCTTCGGCCATTTTGAAGGGATCGGCGACGGTTGGCTCCGTCGCGAGCAGACGACGCTCTAACGCGCTTTGGCAACGCGGACGCGCGAGGAAGGCCCCCATGCGCCGGTCACTCCGTTCGGCCAGCCTCGCGCGGCGGTTTCACGACACGATCGAGCACACGTACCGTGGGTCAACCCCGATGATTTGACGGTTCTTGTCCGCTGCCGGGGAGCACGAATCGATGTTCCCTTTCCGGCTGTTTGCCGGCTAACATGCACCACGAACCAGTGATTCGCCTTCAATGATGCCGCGACCCGGCGGCCTCAGGACCACCCAATCTAGGACATCCCATGGCGACACAGGGACCTTCCCCCGCCTTGTTTTTCGATACGATCAGCGCGTATCAGCGTACGGAAGCGCTCCGGTCGGCGATCGACCTGGATCTGTTTTCGCTCGTGGCGAGCGGGAAGCAGACGGCGACCGAACTGGCCGCGGCATGCGGCGCAGCGCCTCGGGGCATCCGCATCCTGGCCGATTTCCTCACAATCGCCGGCTTCTTTCGCAAGCAAGGTGACCGCTATGAGGTCACCGACGACACAAGAGTCTTCCTCGATCGTGCCTCACCGGCCTACGTCGGTGACGCCGCGCGGTTTCTGCTCGCGCCCGATTTGAAGGCCTCGTTCCAACAACTGACCGCAGCCGTGCGGCGAGGCGGTACGGCGGTTTCTAACGAGGGAACCGTATCGCACGACAACCCCATCTGGGTGGAGTTCGCGCGCACGATGGCTCCGCTCATGAGGATGCCTGCGCAGTTGCTCGCGGGCCTGGCCGGCGGATCTGCCGGACAACCCCTGCGCGTGCTCGACGTCGCCGCGGGACACGGTTTGTTTGGCATCACGATCGCCGAGCGCTACCCTCAAGCCCACATCACTGCGCTCGACTGGCAAAATGTGCTGGCCGTCGCGGAGGAAAACGCGCGGCGAGCCGGCGTGATCGAGCGCTATGCGTTGCGCCCAGGCAGCGCCTTTGATGTGGAGTGGGGCGGGCCTTACGATGTCGTGCTCCTGACGAACTTCCTGCATCACTTCGACGTCCCCACCTGCGAACAATTGGCTGCCAAGGCGCACACAGCGCTCGCGCCGGGTGGCCGGACGCTGACGTTGGAGTTCATCCCCGAAGCCGACCGCGTCACACCATCGGCCACGGCCACCTTCGCGTTGGTGATGCTTGCCACAACGGCCCAGGGCGATGCCTACACGTTCGCGGAACTCCAGGACATGTTCGCCCGAGCCGGGTTCGCGCGCAGCGAATTCCATCCTCTCCCGCCAACGACGCAGCAGGCGGTGGTGTCCTACAAGGATTGAACCGAACGACAGTTCGCGACGCCAGGACCCGTTCGCGGCGTCGTGGGCAGATCGCGTGGAGCTCGATCGACAACCGAAGCAACCTCGATACGACGACCGCCGGCTGAGGGCTGGCCGATTGGCATGAGCGGCGGTAAAACGAATGTCCATCGGCCGCGATCAATTCCGTCATCTCGAGTTTCGTGCGTCCGAAGGGGGTTCTCCCATGCGCAAACTGCTGTCCGCAGCGTTCACGATGCTCTCCGTGGCCGCTACTCTGGGGTATGCCCAGGGGCCGGGTGATGCCACCCTGCCTGCGCCGGGGACGCGGGGAAATCCTGACAATGTGCCCTACATTGGCAAGAAGGACGAGAAAGGCAATCCCGTCCGCCTCGCGAAGGCGTCGGGACACGTGTCGAATTACAGTGAGGAGAAGGTGCGCCCCTATTCGCTACCTGATCCCCTTGTGCTGGCAAACGGCGAACGCGTCGACAGCGCCGAGAAATGGTTTCGCGCACGACGGCCGGAGATTCTGAAGTTCTACCGGGATGAGATCTACGGCAATATTCCCGAAAACGCACCAAAGGTGACATGGGAGGTCGTCGAATCCGATCCGACCGCAAGAGGTGGTGCGGCGATACTGAAACGCGTCGTGGGTCGGATGGGTGACAAGCCTGACGGTCCGAAGATGAGCATGACCCTGCACCTCCCGGCCAAGGCGAGTGGTCCCGTGCCCGTGTTGCTCAGCATCACGTTTGGCTTTCCTGCCGGTGCGCGCGGGCGAGCCGATACGGTGAAATCCGCGCTCAAGACAGCGCCAGCCAAAACCGTCCCGAAACCCGGAACCGCCAAGGGCTTCGGCCCCGGCCGCTTCGACTCGCTGGGTGAGGTCTTGGTGCACGGTTGGGGTCACGCTTCACTAAACTATACGGAGATCCAACCTGACCGCGCCGACCGCTGGACCGAGGGCGTCATCGGCCTCACGCTCAAGGCCGGCCAGACCCATCCCGAACCGGACCAGTGGGGCACGATCAGCGCCTGGGCATGGGGAATCAGCCGGGCGATCGATTACCTGGAGTCCGATCCGGCGGTCGACTCGAAACGGGTCGCCATCACGGGCACCTCGAGGCTGGGCAAAACCGTGCTCTGGGCCGCGGCGCAGGATGAGCGCGTGGCCGCCGTATTCTCGGTCGTCTCGGGCGAAATGGGTGCGTCCCTCATCCGCCGCGATTGGGGCGAAACGCTCGATGACATGGCGCAAAACTTCCCGTGGCAATTCGCCGGCAACTTCCAGAAGTGGGTCGACCGGTGGGACAAGTTGCCCGTCGACCAACACATGCTGATTGCCCTGTGCGCACCGCGCCCCGTGTATGTGAACGGCGGACTGACCGACCAGTGGAGCGACCCCAAGGGCGAATTCCTCGCCATGGTCGCCGCCGGACCTGTCTACCGACTGCTCGGCGCAAAGGATCTGGGCGTGACCGAGCTCCCGCAGCTCGATACGCCGGTCACGGACGGTGACCTCGCCTTCCATTACCACAGCGGTGGGCACATGGCGGTACCGGCTGACTGGAAGCTCTTTCTGGACTTTGCCGACCGCCATTTCCGAGAGCGCGAGAAGAAGTGATGTGGCGATTCGTTTCGTAGGGTGGGCACCGCCCACCACCTTGAATCGGGACGGCGCGGAGCGCCCACCCTACGCGTTTTCACTTCCACAAATTAGGGCTTGTACCGCCAATCGACACGATCTTGATAGGCTATCGTCTCGTGGACCAGCGAATCCAGACCCGGGTCATGGGCTTTCAGCGCCTCTCGCGAGTTGATGGGCCGTTCAGCGGCGGTCGGTGAGGGGCCGGCGCCTGCGGCGTCGAAGTAGGCTTCGACACCCGCGACCCAGTATTCCTCGCGGTCCCGCGCCAGAGGCCTTTGTCGTTCGCCTCGTTGTTGAGCTTCTTCCGTTTTTGGTCGGACGTGACGTCCAGGCGGGTCACGCGCAACTCGTACTGCTGCTTCTGCCGCCACTTGTCGAAGTCGGGATCGACGGGTCGCGTTCCGGCGACGTCGCGATCCCTCTCTCGCGACTGCGCAAAGACCGAAGCAGGCGGCGGTTTGACTGCGGGCGCAGGAGCGTGTGGTTTGACAATCGCGCGCGCGAAAGCCAAACTGACCGGCCTTCCCTCCTTGCGTTCGGGTTACGTTGTCTTTCGACCGGGGGACTCAACATGGGCACGCTCAGGCGATCATGGGTAGGTCTGTTTTCGGGGGTTGTGTTGATGGCGTTTGCCGCACACGTATGGGCTGCCGACGAGGAGCCGAAAGTCTACCGGCTTTGGTCAGGCGCAGCACCGGGGGCCAAGGGCGAGGAAGACGCCGACATCCCGAACATCACCGTCTATCTCCCAAAGCCCGAGCTGGCCAACGGCGCGGCGGTCGTTGTGTGTCCTGGAGGCGGGTATGGCATGCTGGCGATCAACCACGAGGGAAAGCAGGTCGCCGAGTGGCTCAACTCGATCGGTGTGGCAGGGGTCGTCTTGAAATACCGGCTCGGCCCACGATACCACCACCCGGCAATGCTCAACGACGTCTCGCGGGCGATCCGCACGGTCCGGGCTCGCGCGGAGGAATGGAAGCTCGACCCCAAGCGCGTCGGCGTCATGGGCTTCTCCGCGGGCGGCCACCTCGCCTCGACGGCGGGCACGCACTTCGATGCGGGCAAGGCTGACGCCGAGGATCCGATCGATCGGCTTAGCTCGCGCCCGGATGTGGTGATCCTGGTTTATCCGGTGATCGGGCTGGCGCGGTCGTACGGCCACAAGGGCTCGTTGCGGAATCTCCTCGGTGAGAATCCGTCCAGAGAGCTCGTCGAGAGCCTCTCGAACGAGGCGCAGGTTACGAAGGATACGCCGCCGACATTCCTCGCCCACACGAACGCCGATACGGGAGTCCCACCCGAGAACAGTATCTACTTTGTCCTGGCCCTGCGCGAGGCCAAGGTACCGGTCGAGTTCCACCTGTTCGAGAAGGGTCCGCACGGCCTTGGTCTAGGAACGGGTGAAAAGCGATTCAACGTTCCCCCCGACGCGGCCTTCTCGGCGTGGCCCGGTCTGTGCGCGACGTGGCTCAAGGGGCGAGGGTTCCTCGACAAGGCGAAACCGTAGGCCGACGAACTGAGGGCTCGGGTGCGCACGATTGGGAGGCGACCAGCGCGCATCGAGCTTGTCCCAAGCGCGAGGCGGATTTCAGAACAGGAAAATCGCGTCGAATCCGAGGGTGAATTGGCTCCGGGAGTGTCCTGCGTCATAAGGAGGCTCGCCGGTGGCCCAGTCGAAGCGGACTTCAGGCCGGAGCCAGAACCAGGTCTTCGGCTTGTAGATGGCGCCCAGGGTCATTTCGTAGAAGGTATCGGCGAACCCCGTTCGCACGCCGTTATTGTCGCGAAAGACCTCCGCGCGATACACGCCGGTGACTTTCTCGGTGAACGTATAGAGCACCCAGCCCCCGAGACCGTACCATTCGGCGTTCTGTGGCGTGCCCCCGGAACCGAAGCCGGGGACATTCGCTTCGAACCCCTGATCGGTCTCGCCAATGACGGTCAAGGCCTCGCTGAACTTGTGGATCAGCACGGTCGTAAACAGCAACGCGCTGTCCCCGCCGTAGAGTACGTTCCGCAGGCGAGCCAGATAGGGGGGAGTCGTAACCCCGTTCGGTGTGAGTGGGTATCCGACGGGGAAGAAACGCGAGGATTGGATCGGGCCGGCATTGATTGTAATCGAGAGGCTCGTCCGATCGTCTGCGGAGTCCCAGCTCACGCCTCCAGCGTAGCCCCAGCGGTCGTTCTGGTTGATCCAACGATCCCAACCGTTGACCGCACCGTTGTAGAGATTGAGCCGGTCGGTGACGTGCCAGGTCGACATCACTCCGAAGTGAGTGAACGGGTGGGAATAGCCGAACATGTAGCTCGCCGAGTCGAGGGGGCGTGCGGGGGCCATTCCGTCTTCATACCCCGCCAGCGCGTAGAATCGTCCCCCCTTGATGTCCACGCCTCCTCGCGTCAAAACCGGCAGGTGAACCTCGCCATAGAACTGCACAGGATCGAAGCCGAACCCATTCAGCGGAAACACGCGGTCGAACAGGCCAACCATATGGAATTGCTGCCAGTCCGTGCCGAACAGCAAGTCGCTCCTGAATCCGAAGTTCACGCGATCGTTCGGTTCGACGAGACGTTCGGCCACGAGATAGAGCTGCTGGAACTTCCAGGCGTTCGCGACGCTGTTGGGATTCACACCGAAGTTCATCCCGTTCGACGGCCGGGCCGGGTTCCCCATGAATCCCCCTTCCAGCCATCCAAAAAAGCGGTAAGGGGAGTCTTCAAGCCCAAGAACCCGCGCCAGCAGGTCGGACTTGAACTCGTCTTCGGGCTGTTCCTCATGCTCCTCTTCACGGGTCGGTCCGCCACCTCCGCCGCGCCGCTCGGCACGAGAGCGATCAAGGCTCGTGTCTTCTTCCTCGTCTTTCATCCCATCGTCGACGCGATTCATGCCCAGACTGCGTCGAGTCGTCGGAGTCTCGCCCCCGGAATCGGCGACTCGGGCTATGGGCACATTCACCGCGGAATGTCGGTCCACAGCCCCAGATCCGGATGTCATTTCCTCGTCATCATCATCGTCGTCATCGTCCTCATCCCCTAACTCCGTTGATCCGGCAGGTTCTGACAGTGCGCGAGCGCGCTGAACTCGGCGGTCGGATGCAACCCCGGGCGTCCCAGAGTTGCCGTCAATCGACAGCGTCAAGCGAGCAACACTTGCGGAATCCGCCTCCCCATTCCGTGGAGCGGCGACACCGGGTTTCGGTGGAGGGGTTGAATCTCTCAAGGCAGCGGTTGGGCGGTTAGGTAGCGAGCAACCGGCCAACGCGAGCAACATCGCGTGGATGCACGTGCGACTCGCGTGTCTGGCCCACTTATCCATGAAAAAGCCGACCTGAGAAATCCGATGCCACTCGTGCCAAATCTTCGGACTCGACGAAGACGGCCGTGGTTTCCCTCCGAACAGGGCGTCGCAGAGATGAGCCTGAACCATAATCGTTTTTGCCCGATCCGTCGAGATGAGGAGATACCGGCGGCGCGGCAGCGAGCGCAACGCGGTGCTGCGACGGCCCACACGTGCTCAGACGATAGAACGGTCGTCACCGTCGCCGAGTTCGACTTGCCACGTAACCAACTGACTGGTAAAGTCGCCGTACGTGACAATCTCTTGGAGTACTGGCTTCCTACCCAAATCTCCTCCCCCGGCCGGTCCTTCCTGGTTTGTCGATTCCCAAGGAGTGGGTTGAGACAACCCTTGCGCGGTTCACAAGCTCCTCTGAAGCACGATCGCAAAGCGCGCACGTGGCGTGAGATCCCGCTTGGCATGCGCCGCGGACGACACGAATGCGCGCTGGTTGCATCGGTTCCACGCGGGCTTGGGCAAGGGCTCCCAACCTCATGAATACTTCGTCCACATCTTTTTGAGGTCATTCAAGATCATGAAGCGGATCGCCATCGTCGGGGGCGGACCGGGGGGCTTGTTTTCCGCGTTGCTGCTGCGTCAGAAATGCCGGGAAACGCCGGAGATCACCCTGTTTGAAGCCTCGTCGAGGCTCGGCGGGAAGCTGCTGACGAAGCATTTCGAGACGGTGCCGGTGCCCTACGAAGCGGGCGCGGCGGAGCTTTATCAGTACGGGCGCGATCCATTGCGTCTGCTGATCAAGGAGACCCTTGGCCTACCGGTCGTGAGCATGGGCGGGCGAGCCGTCGTCATGGACGGCCATATTCTGCGCTCGCTGGCGGACGTCGAACGCCATTATGGTCCGGCGACCGTAGAAGCGATCGAGCAGTTCGATGCGCTCGCCCACGCCGTACGGCCCTACGACCAGTTTTACGACGGTGGCTGGACGGCGGATAACGATCAGCCGCTGTTCGACAGAACCCTCGCGTCGCTGCTCGCAGACATCCCCGACGAAGCCGCGAGGCGCTATCTCAAGGTGCTGATTCACAGCGACCTGGCCAGCGAACCCCACTGCACGAGTGCGTTGTACGGGCTCGACAACTACCTCATCAACGACCCTCGTTACTGCAAGCTTTACTCGATCCGAGGGGGTCTGGAGCGGTTGATCGACTCTTTGCGCGGGGAAATCCGCGCGGAGATTCGGCTGGAGACTCCAGTCGAGCGGATTGAGAAGTGCGCCGGCGAGACCTATCGGATCGTCTTTCGCAATAACGGCGAGTGTCGATCCGAAGAGTTCGACTCGGTCGTCGTTGCCCTTCCTCATGCCTGGCTGCCGAACATTGCCTGGGGGGGTAACCGGCTGGAAGCCGCGATGGACGCCCATCTCGCGCATTATGACCATCCCGCACACTACTTGCGGATCTCGCTCTTGTTTCGCAGTCCGTTCTGGCGACAGGAGTTCAACGAGTCGTACTTCATGATCGACGCGTTCGGGGGCTGTTGTGTCTACGACGAAGGAGCGCGCCACGACACGAGCGGTTACGGCGTGCTGGCCTGGCTTCTTGCCGGCAACAACGCGTTCGCCGCAAACAACGTGGCCGATGATCGTTTGATTGCCATGGCGCTTGACTCGTTGCCGAAGGAGATCTCGGCCGGGCGAGAACTGTTCATCGAGGGACACGTTCACCGCTGGCTCGGCTCGGTCAGTGCCCGACCGGGTGGGACGACGATCAAGGGCCTGGACGAACGCCACGTTCCCGAGCCGATCGAGCACGCTGGGCTGTTCGTGGTCGGCGACTACATGTTTGATACATCAATCAACGGAGCACTCGACTCGGCGGACTTCGCGACGGACCTACTCATCGAGACGCTCGGTCTCGAGCGGGCCTGTGTGGACAACGACTACTTCGACGACTATTACAACGGCGCGACGTACGCGGAATCGTACGCCGTCGCGTTCGATCCGCATTATGTTGTCGACGCGATCGAGGCTGTCTGGGGTGCCAGGCCACCGTACAGGCTGCTCGACGCCGGGGCAGCCTGCGGCTTGACCCTCCGTGCGCTCGATAAGCTCGGCGTCGAGGCGTGGGGGATCGAGAATAACCCCTACATTCACGCACAGACACCGAGACCGTGGAAGTCAAAGAACCGGTTCGGCGACGTGCGCGCCTTGCCCTTTGAAGACGACAGTTTCGACTTCGTTTACGAGACGTGCCTGGCATTTTTGCCGGAAGCCGATCTCGCCCAGGCGATCCGCGAATTGAAACGGGTGGCGAGGAAAGGGCTGATTTTCGGCTCGTTTACCACCGATCTGCCGGCGGACCTGGTGGAAAAACACGATTTGCGCTATGGAGTGCGAACTGAGCTCTCACTCGACCGTTGGATGGGATTATTCGCTGAGCACGGACTGACTCCCGAAGTCAACGATGCGAAGACGATGGCGCGGCTCTGGGCGACGCGCACGAGGGCTTTTGGCGGCAAGCATCCGCATACGGCACCGACAACAATGAGCCACTGCTTTCTCAAGACCGCGACTCCGGCGCAAATCCTCAACCTGCCGGCGCCTGTTGCGGCGACGACTTCGGTGAGTCGCATTGCGCTCTGAAACGCAGAACTCTCCACCGCGGTTCGCGACGCGGAGTGCACGACATGAAACCTTTCAACCAATTCGTACAGGGCGTGATCGAAGACCTTCCGTCGTGGCCTCGGCATATCGATGCCGTCGACCTTGCGGACACGGCCAACGTGCGCTCCCTCTGGAGGCGTCGAAGCTCGTTTACGGGAACCTGCGAGAAGTCCGGCCGCGCTTCGCCGATGGGATTCTGGCTCACCGAACGACCCGCGCCCACGGAGCCGACGACTTCGCGCCTCGTCATGGAGTTGCTCTATCCTGATGCTGAAGCGGACCCCTCCGAAATCAAGGCGACCGAACCGGTAGGGCGCTCGCCTCGGCCCTCGCAGACGATCCGTATCAAGGGTAACAAGCCGAACGAAGGCGACCTGACGCTCACCGTCAGTCCGGAACGGGTCCGCGTCGCCGGGACACCGGCGATGTGGGACACTCAGGCGGAGCCCGTCTTGCTCGCCGTGTGCCAGTACTGGCGGTTCCTCGCGATCGACGCCGAACTTGATCGGCTCACGGAGCTTGCGGAACGCGACGTGGGACACGCGGCAATGGCGGTCCCCGACACGCTCCTCGAGCGACAAAGGCTCCTGACCACGGCACGCGCCGTACGGACGTTGCTCCTTGACCTGCCCCACTTCATGGGCCCGCTCACCGACCCCCACGCGTACTGCACGTCGGACCGCTCCGTTCAGACCTACCGCATGCTCGCCGAGAAGCTCCACCTGGAGGCATGGGCAGAGGCGATCGACGAGCGCGCCGAGATGGTTGAGGATACTTACGCCTGTGTGACGGAGAAGCTTTGCGAGTATCGCAATTTCGCTTGGGGGGCGTTTCTCGAGATCACGATCATCGTCATCTTACTGGTCGAGGTGGCTTTCTCCGTACTTACATATATTAATACATAATATCACATGCATGATAATTCTCGGCTCCTACGAATCTCTTTCTAACCACCGAAGTGCACCCTTTCTCCATTCATCAAGAGTATAATACGCACTCATACTTACAAGTCGCTCGTTCCGGGCTAAAAGCTCTTCCAGTTTCGCCAGGGCCCTCGTTTCGTCAACTTCGAGACAGTGGCAAGCCGCCCACAACTGAACCCATGAATCCGCGTCGTCAAAGAGGGTCAGAAACAGGAAACCTTTACCGGATCTACAGATTTTGCGCGCGAGGGCCATGAGTTTGTCGTACGCTCGATTCGTCGCCCGGGCATCACCTCCGCGCGTTCCTCTGCCGTGTTCCAAAGCCAGGCGGCGATATTCCGCGAGCAGCGTTTCCATCGAGTCTCACCCGAGATGGTGCGGCCCTGGTTCCGTGGGCCGAGGAAAGTGCGCCCTAAATAGCCTTCCATGATCTTGGGACGTTTTGTTAAAGGAGGGGCTCCCAGCACTTAGGTCGTGTCGGCAAACACACCGGTGGAAGGAGCCCCACCTTGATTCAAGCGAAAGTCATCCACGTGTGGCAGACGCTTTCGAG
>DAIDJG010000085.1 GCA_027451445.1 Singulisphaera sp. | reverse complement strand
TTCTGCTGATTAACCGTGAGTTATTGCGGCGCGTGGTGCTCGATGACCTTCGCTTGAACCACCATGTCCTCTGGATGGTACCCGTTGCGAACGTGGGAACCTTTCTCGTCCTGGGATTGCTCTTCGCGTGTGCCGCCTGGCGCGGCTGGCACAGCGCGGCGAGGCTGGCCCTCGCCTCTTATGGCTGTCTTCTGGGACTCGCCCCGCTACTCGCCTTGCACCGGCTTCATCCAGCGGCCTGCCTCACACTCGCCCTGGGGCTCGGGGTGGCCGGTTCGAAATTGAATAGGAACCGAGTGGTTCGGCTTCGTCGGAACATTTGTTTTGGCGTTCCCGTACTGATGCTGGGAGTTGGATTCTGGAGTGGATTTCAGTTCGTCCGGGTTTCCGCGAGGGAGGGACGCATGCTCGCCGCGTTGCCTCCCGCAGCTTCCAATGCGCCGAACGTACTGTTGATCACGCTCGACACCATCCGGGCCGATCACATGAGCGCCTACGGGTACGGTCGCAAGACAACCCCTCGGTTGGACCAGTTGGCCCAGTGCGGTGTCCAGTTCGATTCCGCGCTGAGCTCGGCCCCCTGGACTCTCCCTTCCCACGCCAGTCTGTTCTCGGGGCGGCGACACTCCGAGATGACGGCTCAGGCCGACATTAAGCTCAGTGCCGCCTTGCCAATGCTCGCTGAATACTTGCACGACCGTGGATATGCGACGGCTGGGTTCGTCGCAAACACGATCAATTGCAACGCGGTTTACGGCTTCGATCGTGGCTTCGCTCGGTACGAGGACTTTTACGAGAACGCGGTAGTTTCCTTGCCCGAGATTGTGAACTGCTCCGAAGTCGGCCGTCGCGTGCTTCGTCTTTGTGGAGTCGCAACGCGGTATCATCTCACCACGAACAGTTACCGCAAGGACGCCGCCGCGATCAACAGGGACGTTCTGAGCTGGCTTGACGGCCACCAGAAACGCCCGTTTTTCGCCTTCTTGAATTACTTCGACGCCCATGACCCGTTCATCTTGCCCGCCGGTGTCAAGCCGAAGTTTGGAGCGGCCGCGCCGACCTCAGAACAACGCGCCTTCCTGCACAACTGGGCCCATCCGCTACGGCACCATCTCACACCCGAACAACGTGCGTGGGCCATCGATGCATACGACGACGGCATCGCCTACCTCGATGAACAGGTCGGGCACCTGTGGGACGAGCTCGAGCACCGCGGTCTGCTCGAAAACACGCTCGTGATCATCACCGCGGATCACGGCGAGAACCTCGGAGAACACGACCTCGTCAATCACGGCAAGAGCCTCTATCAAACCGAGATTCATGTGCCATTGCTGATCGTCGGCCCAGGCAAGGTTCCGTCGGACCGCAAGATCCATCCCAGTGTGAGCCTCTGCGACGTACCGTCGACCGTTGTTGACTTCCTGGGCCTCGGCGCTTCGTCGAGGTTTCCCGGCAGCTCTCTCGCACAGTACTGGCGCGACAAACCTGAAGCGAAGCCCGCGCAGGACACCCCCGTCATTTCCGAGGTCTTTCTGCAATCCAACGTCGACCCCGATCCTCGAGTCGTACCGGCCCTGCGCGGTCCGATGCGCAGCGTGACGCTCCGGGGGAAGAAGTATATATGGCAAGGCGACGGTCATGAGGAACTTTATGACATCGCGAATGACCCGAATGAGCTTCACAACCTAACTGATAGCTCCCCGGACGCTCGCGATGAACGTGCCCTCTTTCGCAAACTTCTGGAGTAACCTCCGCTTCGGAGCGGGTGCGACCGCGAGCCCGTCTTCAGCTTGTGCCCAACCTACACGTACATGCTCTCTTCACGAAGGACGCATTTATGGGACAATCCGGTTTGAGGCATGAAGTTGAAGGATCGTCCCATCGCGCAGAAGATGGCTCATGTGTGATCGGCGTCCTCGCTCAATCGAGTTCGCTACGCGCCTCCGCCGACCAAACCCAACGCGGCGCGTCTCATCGCGCTGCGCCCCGTCGCCGTCGCTGGCTCGGTCACGCCGCCCAGGTAAGGTTGCGGCAAGGGCATTTGGCGTTCCTGGATCGCCAGCAACGGCTCGATCGAACGTTCAAGCGGGTGATCCGGTGGGCCACTTTCGTAACGATTGTCGCCGTGCTGGCCGCTTCACCAGTGGGCCGCCATGAAGTTCAGCGTTCGTGGTTCCTCGCGCGTGCGACAGTTTCTCGGTGGCTTGGTCTGCCGTCCGATCGGGGCGCGATCGAGGCCCTCTGGCGCATCCGCCGGGAACGCGGAATCGCAACCACGAGCGCACTTTACCGTGACGTCTACGCCGAGTCGAAGCCCGCACTCCGGCGGCTTCTCGATTACGGCGGCCTCGCGCCCGGCGACGGTTTCTTTCGCTGGGGAAACTACAACATCACCTTCCTGTATCCTTCAAAGATCTTTGTACCCGACGACCATGGGCGCGCGTACCGGATGCGTCCGAACACCCGTTCAGTCTGGCTGAAGAATGTCAGGCTCCCGCGCGACCTGTGGGGGTTTTTCCTCATGCCCGATGAGCCGGAGCTGCGCGGGGTGATTGAAGGAACCGGGGCAAGTATCGTCGCCGGTTCGGTCCAAACGACAAACTCGTGGGGTTGCCG
>DAIDJG010000084.1 GCA_027451445.1 Singulisphaera sp. | reverse complement strand
GGATGAGGATGAGGATGAGGATGAGGATGAGGATGAGGATGAGGATGAGGATGAGGATGAGGATGAGGATGAGGATGAGGATGAGGATGAGGATGAGGATGAGGATGAGGATGGAGAACAACCGCACTCGCCTCTTGTCCTAATCTTCATCCTCATCCTCATCTTCATCCCATCGGGCTTTCCCAATCGGTGCTCCCATTCCCTACCCCATAGCGTGTGGCGGCCCTCTCCCCAAAATGATCACCCCAGTGATTCGACGGGAATGTGTCCAACATCGTCGAAGACATAGGTGGGACGGAAGGGATAGGCCTCAATCGTTTCGCGCGAGCTCACTCCCGAAAGAACCAGGACCGTCCGCATGCCGGCCTCGGTTCCGGCGAGGATATCGGTGTCCATTCGGTCGCCGACCATAAATGACTCGGATGTGTGGGCTCCCAGCTTCCGCAATGCGGTTCTCATCATCAACGGGTTCGGTTTCCCGATGAAGTAGGGTTTGCGGCCCGTCGCCAGCTCGATCGGTGCGACCAGTGCGCCGCAAGCGGGCTGAAGCCCTTCTTCGGACGGACCGGTCAGGTCGAGATTGGTGGCAATGAAGCGAGCGCCGCCGAGGACGAGACGGACGGCACGCTCGATTTTTTCATAATCATAACTCCTCGTATCACCAACGACGACATAATCGGGATCGCGTTCGGTCAGCGTGTAACCGATGCCGTAAAGGGCGTTCGTCAGGCCTGCCCCGCCGATGACATACGCGGTGCCACCCGGCTTTTGAAGGTGCAGGAACTCGGCGGTCGCGAGTGCTGCGGTGTGGATGGCCGTCTCCTCGACGTCGATCCCGATCTGGCTGAGGCGGTGACACAGGTCTCGGGGAGTCCACTGGCTGTTGTTCGTCAGAAAGAGGAATTTGTGACCTCCGGCACGCAGCCTTGCGACAAAATCGAGGGCCCCCGGAATCAATCTGTGACCGTGATAGATCACTCCGTCCATATCGACGACGTAGCTTGACGGCATATCAGAAAATGTCTCCGCGTGTGCCGATGGGTCACGATGCACGCCCATCCGGAAGTTATCTCATGAACGACGGCTTCATCGCGGAGGGCAACTCCGGGACCAGCCTAGCAAGCAAACGCAGAGCGATGTGTTATCGCTCTGCGCCAGGGCTTCGAATCCGAGAGCCCGTCATCCGCGAGCTCCAAGCACGCTGCCGACGGCCTCGCGCGCTCGGATCATGAGAGGGCTGTCCGCCGTTTTGGCGCCGGGGAGGTTGAAGAGCATCGCGGCGGCGAGGGGAGCACGCCATTTCGGATCGGACGCGAGCACGCACTCCTCCCAGGCAGCGGCACCGTACTTGTAGTCATGGCTGTCCTTGCCCTTGTAGAAAATCATGCGTCGGGCTGCGCCGAACAGCAGGTCGGAGGAGCCCCCGTGCGACAGGTAACCGAGTGCCTTTTGAGCGGCCTGGGCTCGGTTCTCGGTCACGGCCGCGAAGACCTCGCCGACCGCTTCATCACCCGTGGTCTCCGGGGCCGGCGCTTCGAGCGCATCAATCTTCGGCTCGTCGGCCGCCTTGTTGCGATCGCGGTACATCGGCTGCCAGCCCGCAGCCTGCAACAGTGCAAGACGTCGCGTGGTATCGTCGCCGCTCGCCCCGAAGATGAAGTGGAGCGCATTGGCGGACGTCATGGCATGAATCGCGACGATCCCCGGCTTGCGCATCATCTGCTCGTTGCCCGCGAGCACAACGGCGTCCCAGAGCGATTCCGGCGCAATGCCGTCGTTAAGCAGCTTCACCACAGCAGCGGATGCACCTTCGGGGCTCGCGGAGCGAATCGTTTCAAGCAAGGAACGGGTCGCGCTCGAGTCCAGCCGGCCGGTCTGCCAATCGTCCCGGATTCTCTTCGCGTTTTCGAGGTTCGCCTCGTACGGCCCGACAGGCACGTGGCGCGCGTCGCCCGAGAGGTCGAGCAGGCCAAACGTCAGCGATCGCAAGACCGGCTCGGCGTGCTGCCAGCCAATCGCCTGCAAGGTCCGCCAGCTCTGGGCCGCGAAGATGGGCTTGTGGCCGATGTTCCGCTGATCGCGAACGGCCATCCGCCAGATCGGTTCCATCGTCTCCGCAGCGCCCGAGGTCCGGCAGAGGGCGGCGATCGCCGTATCCGCAGCGCCCTCGTCCCACTGCTCCATTGCTTGGAAGTACGCGTCTTTGGCCTTGTCGCGTTTCGGTAGGCGCGATTCGTCCACCTTACCGAGGGTCCAATCTCCTTCGCGGATGTCCGCCGCCTGCGAGTTCTTGAAGTTGTCGAGCGCCCAGAAGAGCGGCAGGAGACGATCGGACACGGCCGCCGACTGCCCGAGCAGGTGCGCCGAGTTGATCGCGAGAACGGCGTGGAACTTGAAACCGACGGGATGCGGTTTGATGTCGCGAATGCCGGCGAGGAAAACGCCCGCCAGGAGATCGCGATACGACAGACCGTCTTTCAGCTTCTGGACGGCAACTTCCAGGATCCGTTCGCGCGGAGTTTCTTCGATCCACGCGACCACCGGCTCAATCTCGGGCCGAAACCGCACGGCATCGGGTCCGACCTTCAGGTCAGCGGCCCTGGCGGTTGTGATCGAGTCCAGCCCGGGCAAGCGACCGAGGCCCACTCCGAGCCCGAGTGCCGAGGCAGCCTGCAAGAAACGTCGACGCCGAAGATTCCCGTCCATCTTGGGTCCCTTTCCTGTCTGCTGGGAGAGAAATGAAAGACCTCGAGAGATCGCGCACGCCCCTATTAGAATGCGTCGAACGCTGCCGCGACACCCCCTAACCCCCCATCCGGCTGCTGCGCTTCCTCGACGGAACCCGACCCCGCACAACCCAACCAAAGTCACATGCATGTTGCCGCCAGGCTCCGACCGTGTTAGTGTTTGACGAAGATCGTGCCGATGATGAAACGAGAACCCGCCGTTTGGCACCCGATTTGAGGTGCTTCCCGCCCCTTTGTAACCGCCTCCCGCAGACGAGACGTGCTAGATTGGGATTGATGGACCGCGATGAGTCCGGCTCTCGCCCGGCCTTCCCACCGTGCCACCCAGGCCCCTTGAGAACGATTTACGCTCCGGAGTGCTCGACATGACGCGTCAGGCATCCAGGACTTTGTCGACGATTCTGGTGACTTTTGCGCTCGCAACCCCCTCCGGCGTCGTCAGCGCAGATACCCCGCGCCCCGTCAAGCTGACCGTTGAGCCGAGCCAGGTCACCCTCCGAAATGCGGACGAGTCGACGCAGCTTCTGGCAACGCTGGAGCTTGCGGACGGAAGCCTGCGCGACGTCACCGGCAAGGCCTCGTTTTCGATCTCCGACCCCAGCGTGGCGACGATCGAAGGCGGACTCGTGATTCCCACTGGCGACGGAACCGCCCGGGTTGAGGTGACGCTAAAGGCGTTCGATCGAGCAGGGGACCTCAAGGCCTCGACTTCGGTCGCCGTCAGCCACTTTCAAATCGATCGACCGCTGAATTTCACCAACGATATCGTCCCCGTTCTGACCAAGTTTGGCTGTAACGCGGGTGGGTGCCACGGCAAGGCGAGCGGACAAAATGGGTTCAAACTGAGCCTGCTCGGCTTCGACCCCGTCGGCGACCACGACTCGCTCGTCAAGGAAGGTCGGGGCCGTCGTGTCTTCCTGGCCGCTCCAGAGCGTTCACTCCTGCTTACGAAGCCGACCGGACAAACGCCTCACGGGGGCGGTCGCAAGTTCGACACGCAGTCACCGGCGTACAAGCTTCTGATGCGCTGGCTCGTCCAGGGAGCTCCCTTCGGAAAGAAAGACGACCCCACGGTCGCCCAGATTCAGGTCTCGCCCTCGTCGCCGACGATGGGACGCTCCGAACGCCAGCAACTTCGTGTCATCGCCCGATACACCGACGACTCGATCAAAGACGTGACGCGCGAGGCCGAGTTCAAGAGCCAGCAGCCCGATATCCTCGTCGTCAACGGTGCAGGGCTCGTCTCGACACTTGAGGCCACTGGCGAAGGCACGGTGATGGTCCGCTACATGGGCCAGGTGGATGTGGCCCGCGTGACGGTGCCGTTCGGCCAGGCACCCCCCGAGTCGGCCTACGCACACTTCCAGCCCAAGGGGTTCGTCGATGAGCTCGTGCTGAAGAAATGGCACAAGCTCGGCATCGCCCCGAGCCCGGTTTGCAGCGACGAGGAATTCCTCCGCCGCGCGTCGATCGACGCGATCGGCACGCTGCCGACGCCCGACGAGGTGCGAAAGTTCGTCGCCGAGCCCTCGCCGGACAAGCGCGAGCACCTGGTGGATCAGCTCCTCGAACATAACGAATACGCGAGCTACTGGGCGATTCAGTGGGGCGACCTGCTCCGCAACAAGCGCCGGTACGGTGATGGCTACAAGCGCGGAACGTTCGCCTTCGCCGCGTGGATCCGTGATGCGTTCGTGCAAAACGTCCCTTACGACCAGTTCGTCCGCGGCATTCTCACCGCGCAAGGGGACGTCAGTGATAGCCCGCCGGTCGTCTGGTACCGCGAGGTCCGAAACGTCACCCACCAGGTCAACGATACGAGCCAGCTTTTCCTGGGAATGCGAATCCAGTGCGCCAATTGCCACCATCATCCCTATGAGAAATGGAGCCAGGACGACTACTGGGGCTTTGCGGCACACTTTGCTCGTCTCGGCCAAAAGCAAGGCGCGGTCGCCAACGAAAACGCCATCTTCGTGCGTAAAGATGGAGGGATGAACCAGCCTCGCACGGGCCGCTCCATGAAGCCCAAGCCGCTGGGAGCCCCGGAGACCGAATTTGTCCGTGGCGAGGACCCTCGCCAGTCGCTCGTCGACTGGATGACCAATCCCGAGAATCCCTACTTTGCGCGGGCGATTGTTAACCGCATGTGGGCGCATTTCCTCGGGTTGGGGCTGGTCGAGGCCGTTGACGACATGCGCGTCACGAACCCGCCGACGAATCCCGAGTTGCTCAATGCCTTGGCGAAGGATTTCATCGCCCACAAGTTCGACCTCAAACATCTGATCCGCACGATCATGAACTCGCGGACCTACCAGCTTTCGTCCGCCCCGTCGCCCTTCAACGCGAAGGATCGCCAGAACTACGCTCGCTACTTCCCCAGGCGACTCGCCGCCGAGGTACTTTCCGACGCGGTCGACGCTGCGACCGGCAGCTCCGAGCGATTCGGCGGCTTCCCCGCAGGCACACGTGCGATCGACCTGCCCGACGAAGCCATCAACAGCTACTTCCTAGACGTGTTCGGCCGCTCCCAGCGCGAGACCGCGTGCGAGTGCGAGCGGAGCAAGGCTCCCAACCTGGCGCAGTTGCTCCATCTGATGAACTCGCCCGAGACGCAGAACAAGATCAGCAACGGCCGCGTCGAACGTATGATCAAAGAGAAGCTGCCGGACGAAGAGATCGCCCGCGAACTCTTCCTCTGGGCGTTCTCCCGACAGCCCAAAGCCGACGAGCTGGACGCAGTCCTCGGGCACGTCCGCTCCGCTACGAACAAGAAAGCCGCGTTCGAGGACGTCCTCTGGTCGTTGCTCAGCTCGAAGGAATTTCTGTTCAATCATTGATCGAAATCCGCACGCACCGGCGTGCTCCGCGAGGCGATGTCATGATCGAGATTACGAGCGGGCGCTATCGATGCTGTGATGGGATGACGCGCCGCAGTGCGCTCAAGGCCGGCGTGCTGGCATTCGGTGGGTTCGGACTAGCCGACTGGATGAGGCTCAACGCACAGGCGGAATCCGCGGGTCGCTCGCTGGCCGACATGAGCGTCATTCTGATCTGGCAAGGCGGCGGACCGAGTCACCTAGATATGTGGGACCTCAAGCCCAACGCGCCCAGCGAGTTTCGCGGCACGTTCAATCCGATTCCGTCGAACCTTCCTGGGCTCGACGTCGGCGAGCACATGCCTCGGATCGCCCGAGTGTGCGACAAGTTGACGGTGCTCCGATCCGTGACCCATCCGGACAGCGGTCACGAGTCGGCGACGCACTTCCTGCTGACGGGCTATCCCCCCACGAACGATATCCCCTCGAACGAAGTCCCGAGCTACGGCAGCATCGTTGGCAAGGAACTGGGCGCGAAGCAGCCCGGCTTGCCAGCGTACGTCGCGGTTCCTCGCGCTCCTCGGAGTTCCGCGGCAGCCTATCTGGGGGTCGAGCACAATCCCTTCGAAGCGCTCGGCGATCCGGGCAATGAGGGATTCCAGGTTCGCAACCTCGCGCCTCCCGCGAATGTGTCGATCGAGCGTCTCGAGCACCGTCGCTCGCTGCTTGGCCGGATCGATACGATCCGCCGCGACGCCGACGCGTCGGGCACGATCCGGGGCATGGACACTTTCGCCCAGAAGGTGTTTGAGATGGTGACCTCGCCGAGGGTCCGAGAAGCGTTCGACCTCAGCAAGGAAGAGCCGCGGATGCGTGATCGCTACGGCCGCAACACGTGGGGCCAGAGCACCCTGCTGGCGCGACGCCTTGTCGAGGCGGGCGTGCGGTTCGTTACGGTCGACATGGGGGGCTGGGACACCCACGGCAATAACTTCGAGACCCTCAAGAACAGTCACCTCCCCAAGTTTGACCTTGCCTTTTCGGCCTTGATCGACGATCTCGATCAGCGCGGGCGGCTCGACAACACACTGGTGCTCGTCTGGGGTGAGTTCGGCCGGACCCCTCGCATCAACCCCGGTGCAGGGCGCGACCACTGGCCCAACGTCTTCAGCGTCGTCATGGCCGGCGGCGGAATCAAGCGCGGGGTCGTCCTTGGGTCAAGCGATGGCCACGCCGAGTACCCGAAGGACCGCCCGATCTCGCCGCAGGACGTGTTGAGCACGATGTACCGCCAGATCGGTGTCGATCAGGAGAAGTCGTACGTCAACGAGGCGAACCGTCCGGTCCAGATTCTGAACCTGGGCCGGCCCATTCCGGAAATCGTTTGAGCGTCGTCCGGGAAGTGGAGCGGAGCCGGAAAAAGGGGACTGGCTCCGAGTCTTCGAGGTGCCTGTCCCCCTTTTCCGGCGGAGCGGAGGGGTGGAAATGGGGACTGGCACCGCCCGGAGCCAGTCCCCATTTCCACGCCTCCCACACTGTTGGGTCAGACTCTGAGAAGGCGCTCATGAGGCGAATCGAAGTCCCCGCGGTCAGCTTCCTTATCGCCTCGGTGCTGTTCGCGACGCCGGCCCGGGCGCAGCTTCCGGTTCCCCGTCTGCACCAGGTCTTCCCGCCGGGAGCAAAGCAAGGGACGTCGGTCGAGGTGGAGGTCGCCGGGCAGGATCTCAGCGGCGCGACCGGTCTCTACTTCAGCGCTCCGGGGCTGTCGGCGTCAAAGCTTCCCGACGAAAAGGGTAAGCCCGCGCGGTTCAAGGTCGAGGTGGCCTCGACGGCGCCGGTGGGGTTTCACGACGTTCGGTTCGTCGGCAAGGACGGCATCAGCAACCCCCGCACGTTCGTCGTCAGCGACTGGAACGAGGCGGCCGAGACCGAGCCCAACAACGATCGCGAGAAGGCGAATCGGATTCCGATCGAGACCGTCATCAACGGCCGGATCTCACCCGGCGAAGATGTGGATTGGTTCGTCGTCACCGCCAAGAAGGGCCAGCGGCTGCTCGTTGAGTCGTGGGCCTGGCGCATCGATTCGAGGCTCGATGGCTATCTCTGGATCTACAACAGTGATGGTAAGGAGCTCGCCTCGTCGCAGGACGAGAACGTCCGCAACGAGATGCGCGACCCGCTGATCGACTTCGACGTGCCGGCCGACGGCGACTACTACATCAAGTTCACCGACTTCACCTACAGCGGTGGGGGCGACTACTTCTACCGCCTCCAGGTCGGGACTCGGCCGTTCGTGGATTTCGCCTGGCCCACGGCCGCAAAGCCAGGCACGTCCGCGACCGTAACCGTGTTCGGTCGCAACTTGCCCGGAGGCTCGCCCGCCCCCTGGACGATCAAAGGTCGGCCGCTGGACAGGCTTGACGTCACGCTCGCGATCCCCACGGATGCCGAAGGCAACCCGCGACCCTCGCCGGGCGACCTCGTCCGGCCTTCCGCCGCGCGACTCGACGGACTGCCCGTCAGGGTCAAGACCGAGCTTGGTAGTTCGAACGCCGGCGTCGTACTCTTCAGCGACCTGCCCGAGCTCGTCGAGCACGAGTCGAACGACACAATCAAGGAGGCAGAGAAGATCACACCTCCTTGCGCGATCAGCGGTCAATTTCAGGCCCCGAAGGATGTTGACTTCTACGCGTTTGAGGCCAAGAAGGGTGACCGCTTCGAGGTCGAAGTCTTCGGCGAACGGCTCGGTTCCCCGGCTGACCCCGACCTGGAAGTATTGAACACAAAGGGCGACGTGATGGCGTCGATCCAGGACGACGGCGAGAACATCGGCCAGATCCGGTTCCCCTCATTCACCCGCGACCTGAAGCACACCTTCGACGTCCCCGCGGACGGGGTTTACACCCTGCGGCTGGAACACCTCTATCGCCAGGTTCAGGGCGGCCCGCAGTATCTCTACCGGCTCGTCGTCCGTCCCAGGCCCGCCCCCGACTTCCGGCTGATCGTGCAACCACCCCACGAAATCCGGTGCGATTCGCACGTGGTGTACCGAGGCGGACGAGAACGCGTCGACGTGCTCGTCTACCGGCTCTCCGGGCACAACGACCCGATCACCGTCGAAGCGCGGAATCTGCCTCCCGGTGTGACGGCTGATCCGATCGTGATCGGGCCCGGCGTGAAGTGGGGGACCCTCGTCGTGAGTGCCTCGAGCGACGCCGCGCTCGGCGAAGGTGAAATTGAGGTCGTTGGCTCGAGCGGGTCCGATACCGCGAAAGTGACTCACAGAGCGCGAGGCGGCGTCATCGTGTGGGACACGGTGAACACGCCCGCGATCAGTCGGATGACCCGTTCGATCGTACTCGCCGTTCGCGATGAGGTTCCCTTCGCGCTTACGGCGTCGCCGACGGAATTGACGGCAGTTCAGGGTGACTCGCTGACGATCGATGTGGGGATCAAACGCCGCAAGGACATGCCCAACGGCGTCCAGCTCAACGGTGCGGGCTACCAGCTTCCTCCCAACCTGAGCATCCCCACGACGCAAGTGGGTGCCGACCAGGCGAAGGCCGCAGTGAAAATCGCGACCGACAAGATCCCACCCGGGACGTACAGCTTCTTGATCAACGGCGATGGACAGGTGCCCGTGAAGGATGACCGCGGCAACTCGCGCAACGTTCGGTGCGTGTATCCGACGAATACCGTGACGTTGACGATCAAACCCAAGCCGTCGAAATGAGCAGGAGTGTTTCTGAGTTTCATCAACGGAGGCCAGCGCGTACGGTGTCAGCGGCGGATCGGTTCGTGCATTGACGCTGCCGAGCGTGGAGTGTCGGAGACGACGTGCTGTCGCGGAGCGAAAGCACGCCCGTTCACGAAGCGAACGGCAATCACAACTATCTCAATCGAAAATTATAAACATCAGGTGTCTTAAGCGAACGGTGTTCTATTTCTTCTTCGCCTTCTCGCGCTCAGCCGCCTCAGCCAGAATGGCCGCGGGGTTCTCGTTGAAGAGGTCCTTGCAGCCGCCGCAGCAGACGTAATAGGTCTTGCCCTTGTAAGACACCGGGATCGTCCCGCGGCCTTCGGTCACGATGCACACCGGCCCGCCTTCGCCCGTGGCGAACGCGACACCCTCGCGCGTGTATCCCACCTCGCCCAGGCGGGTGTAGTCCTTGTCAGCGTTCTGGCCCTCCAGAAGCATCAGAAGCCGGGTGTCGTGAAGGGGCGTCAGGGTGATCCTTTTCACGCCGTCGCCGCCGGCGTCCTCGGACGTGAACTCAAACGCTTTCTTGGCGGTTTCCTTGCCCACGAACGTGCGTTTCTTCCCATCAGGTAGGACCGCTTCGGCGCTGAACGTATGAGGCTTTTCGCCTGGCTTGATGAGGATCGACTTGAGATACTTTCCTTTTTTGATCTGGCCTTCGAGAGCAGCGGAATCGCTCGTCAGTTTCCACGCCCAGCTCGAACTCTCAGACCACGCACCTTTGGTCCTGCCACGCTCGACCTGACCGCTGCCGCGCCAGTCGCCGACGATGCCTCCGAACGGCTTGAGCGCTGCCTGGGCTTCGCGACGCGCGGAGGAAGGCGCGTCCGCGCCCAGCGTGAAGACACCCGACAGCGCGACCAAAAGCGCAGCGGACATTGCCGAAATCGCAGCCCTCATGAGCCTCACTCCCACCGAGGATTTTAGGAAGGGTTTCCGTACAGTCGATCAAACCCTTCACACGCCGTCAAGTTTCGCCTTTCACAAGCGAAACCGGGCGGCGTCTCGGTCGACGGTGCGCGACGCTCAACTCTGCTGGAGCTGGTTGATCTTGTTGTAGAGCGTCTTGAGGCTAATCCCCAATTCCTTCGCCGCCGGGGGCTTGTTTCCGTTGTGCTTTTCGAGCACGACCTGGATGTACTTCATCTCGATGTCGCGCAGCGTCGGCGTGCCATCGGGAATTTGGAAATGAGGGCCGGAAAGGGCAGGGGAGGACGTAGTTCCACTCCGGCGCGGGGGAGCTTGCGTGGGCAAGTGCTCGGGAAGGATCGGGCCGCCACCGGCGAGGATCATGGCACGCTCGATCGCGTTGGCGAGCTCGCGGATGTTGCCCGGCCAGTCATGGGCCTGGAGAGTTTCGAGCGCCTCCGGCGTCAGGACGGTTTCCGCCGCAGCCCGGCGCGAGCCGAAACGGGTCATGAGATGCCGCGACAAAACGCCGATGTCTCCCTTCCGATCGCGCAAGGCGGGCAGATGGATCTCGAACGTGTTGACTCGGAAGAAGAGGTCTTCGCGGAATTGGTCCGTGGTGATCATGTCGCGCAGGTCGCGGTTCGTCGCGCAGAGGACGCGGACATCGACGCGGAACGGATCGTTTTCGCCGACGCGACGGATCTCGCCGGACTCCAGGAAACGGAGCAACTTCACCTGGACGTTTTTGTTGAGCTCACCGACCTCGTCGAGGAAGAGCGTGCCGCCGTCGGCGACCTCAAAGAGGCCCTTGCGATTCGTATCGGCACCGGTGAACGCGCCTTTGCGGTGGCCGAAGAGCTCGCTCTCGACGAGGTTTTCGGGCAGGGCACCGCAGTTCACCGGGATGAACGCGTTGCTGGCCCGTTTGCTCTTCTCGTGGAGGCCGCGCGCGACCAACTCCTTGCCCGTTCCGGTCTCGCCCAGGATCATGACGCTGGCGTCCGTCGGAGCGATGGTCTCGATCAATCGGCGGACGGAGAGCATGGCCGGCGTTTCGCCGATGAGCATCGGCGAACCTTCCGCGGCCTTCAGGCGCGTTTCGAGCGCCGTGGCCTTGTTCGCGAGGTCGCGCCGTTCGGCGATCCGGTTGAGGATCACTTCGAGCTCGGCCCACTTGCACGGCTTCGTGAGATAATCGAAAGCCCCGAGCCTGAGCGCTTGCACCGCGGTGTCGACCGTGGCGTGGCCGGTCAGGATGATGACCTGCGTTTCGGGGCTGATCTGGCGGATCTTCCCCAGCACTTCGATGCCCGTCATGCCGGGCATGCGCATATCCAGAAGCGCCGCGTCAAAGGTCCCTTTTTCCAGCGCACGCATGGCGGCGACACCGTCAGGACAGACGGTGACATCGTGGCCCGACCTCGGTAACTCAGCTTTCATGAGTTCCCGGAGAGGCGCTTCGTCATCGGCGAATAGAATCCGCAGACCGCGGTGATGAGCGTTATCCATGACTTGCGTCTCCTCCGTGAGACCCTACGACCGGCTTGAATCGTTGGCAAACCTGATCTGTACAGGGCAGCGCTTCTGAGCCTGTGCCTTCAGGACTTTGGCTTAGAGTCTGTCCCAATAGTGCGGGAGGCGTGGAAATGGGGACTGGCTCCGGACGTCTTCGGACGGTGCCTGTCCCCATTTCCACGCCTCCCGCTCCGCCGGAAAAAGGGGACAGGCACCTCGAAGACTTGGAGCCAGTCCCCTTTTTCGGCTCCGCTCCACTTCCGGGACAGACTCTTAGGCAGCACGATGGTTCTTCGTTACAACGGAATCGTCGTTCGCGGGGTCGCCGGCCGACCGCACAGGCAGTCGAACGACGAAGGTCGATCCGAGATCCTCGCCGGGGCTCGTCGCGGTGATTTCGCCAAGATGCTGGCTGATGATGCGGTGGGTGATCGAAAGGCCGAGCCCCGTCCCCTTACCTGTACGCCGCTTCGTGAAAAACGGTTCGAAGATGTTCTCCAGAACCTCCGGCGGCATCCCGCAACCATCGTCCGTAAATGACATCTCCGCCATCCCCTCGACCTCGCGCAACTCGATCCGGAGCGTACCGCCCGAATCCATCGAGTCGAGCGCATTGACGACGAGGTTGAGCACGACCTGCTTGATCTCCTGCCCATCGACGTGGGCCGTGACAACGTCCCTCGGGTGCTGAAACAGAATCTGCTTCCCGCGATACTTCCCCATGTGCTGGACCATTTCGACCACACCCTGGATGAGGTCGGCGATGTCGGTGCGCTCGCGCTGAATCTCAGCACAGCGCGAGAAGTCGAGCAGCTTCTCGGTAATGCTTTTACAGCGAAACGCCTCCTCCTGGATCATTCGCAAGTAGTTTCGCGCGACCTTCGAGTCGCCCCCTTCGGCACCATCGAGCAGCGGACCGAGCCGCGATTCGAGCGCCTCGGAGCAAAATGCGATCGAGGCCAGCGGATTGTTGATTTCGTGTGCCACACCCGCCGCCAGGAAGCCGACCCCGGCAAGCCGCTCGGAGCGAACGAGTTGCTTGCTCCGCTCTTGAACCTGGCGCTCCAGGTCAGCGTACGTGACGCTGAGCCGGGCGGTCATGTCGTTGAAGGCTTCGGCAAGGGCCTGCATCTCGTCGCCCGTGTGCAGGTCAATCTTATAATCGAAAGCACCCCGCGCCACGCGACGAACCCCGCGCTGAAGGAGCCGAACCGGGTACAACACCCAGCGATGAAACAGCGCCGCCAAACCGCAGAGCATCACCAGTACCGTGAGCGCGGAGGTCCAGACGATGACCCGGCTTGCGTGGTATTGCTTCTGCGACATCTGGAGGACAGTGTAAAACGCCCAGTAGAGCTTGGGCTGCAGCAAGATCGCGGTGTGATTCAACCGTTCGATCCGATCTCGGATACCGGACACCGGCTCAACCTTGAGTGGCATCTTCTCGGGATGCTCGGTCAGGTAATAGGTCGTACCGGGAAACATCGGAGAGGGTTTCTCTCCGGGATTCAACTCAGCGCGAATCGCGGCCAGGTCGTCGTCCATCACGAACGCGAGCGCGAGCTCGTCGATGCCGTTGGTCGCGCGGTTACCGCTGTTGGTGTTTTTCCTCAGAATGCTGTGGTATGTAGAAAGCGCCTGCTGCACTTCGACGACCTTCCGGTCGAGGCTCAAGCGTTCTGCCTCGGTGTGCTTCGTGGGGACTTCCAGCTTGAAGACGGACTCAACGAGCACGCTCGAAGCGCCGAGCTCCGGAAGCTGATCGACGAGGGTCAAGTAGCTGGTATGGAAGGAGTGCAGCCCGAAGATGGAGCCGCCCATCAGGATGAGGATCATCCCGACGACGAGGCTAAAGGCGGCGATGAGCTTGACCCGTATGGTCCACTTGGGCATGGCGACGACCTCCCTGTCGTGGTGCGGAGCGTGCATGCTCCGGCTCTCCGATGCGCGGGGGGACTATACCACAGAGCCCGAAAGGCTTAAAGAGACGTCGGGCCGGATTTCTTCAAGTCTGGAACGCGTCTGACCGGGGTCGAGAAACGGGCTGAAGAACACCGTGGTGAACGGGACGTTGCGGAAACCGAGTCGAAGCGTATAAAGTCGGGGGTCAGGAGAACGACGCACTCCTGGGAGGGACCAATGCCTGTCACAATCGTCAAATGCTCGGTTCCCGGATGCGGCGGTGATGCAGAAGCGAAGATTGCCGCCCCTTGGAAGGACGGTGCTTTCGCGGAACTGAAGACGTACGGCTACACCTGTGCGGAACACGCACAGACGATGATCTCGTACGCGGAAAAACGAGCGAAGCCCAAGAGCCTGCCACCGGGCGAATCGCTCGGCGCCCTCGGCACCTATGCACTTGCCGCAAAGTAATAACGAATCGGCCTCGGCTCCTCTCCCGCCGATGGTCGGAACGACTGCGGATGCTTCGGTCGCGCGGGCTCAGTTCAAGCCACTCAACCAACCGGTCGCGCACGCCGCGCACCACGCGCACGACAGCACCAGTGCCATCACGATGCGGAGCCTGAGGACTTCGCTTTGAAAGCGCCGTTCCACCTCAGGCCGGCCTTCGAGGCTTTCCAGGAAGTTAATCCTGCGCTGAATGCTCCCGTGCCGCCACGAACGCGCTTCACGCCCGATGCCGTTCAGCGTGGCCACGCTCGTCAGCGCGTTGACGAAGGTGCGGATCCCCACCGGGCAAAGCGTAGCGGCAACCGCGGGTTCATCGGCACCGTTGCGATCGTCGTTCAAGTCCGGGTGAGGGGGGCAGCCGACATCCCCGCAGGACACGGCACGGCAGCCGAAGATATCGGCCTGGCGCTCGAAACGTCGCGAGAGGTAGCCGAAAACAATCAAAACGTAAAGGGCAAGCACAACCAGGCTCGCGCCTGCTTTCACGATCCCCAGCAGCGTCGAACTCTGGCTTACGAACGTGCGGCTCAGCCCGGGAATCAGGTGATGGTCGATCGCGCCGTTGACCACGTAGAAGACGCCGATCGTGCCCAGGAAGAACAGCCCGAAGTAGAGCAGATGCCGGTGAGCGATGTGTCCGATCTCGTGGCCAAACACCGCCGCGACCTCGTGGGCGTTGAGATTGTCGATGAGCGAATCGGTCAAAAGGACGTACCGAAACCAGGGGAGTGATCCCGTCACGCCCGCATTGACCAGAGAATGACCGGTATCCCAGACCAGAATGTCCGTGCAACGGAACCCCACCCGGCGTGCCACCTGCTCGAGCCGTGTTCGAAGCGGCCCCTGCGGCAGGGAGCGGGTCGGCCAGGCGAGTCTGAGGAACAACGGCGAACCCGCCAGGATGAGGAATCCGACTGACGCAAGCCCCAACGGTTGTGCCCACACCCGATCGGCCGACGCAGGAAGGAGTTGTTGCGAGAACACTTGTCCGAGCGAGAACACGATCAGGATCGGCAGCAACAGGCCGACCGTCTGCCTCAGCTTTAAAACCAGGTGGCGCCTGAGTTGAGAGTCGGCCGCGATGCGGGTCGATCGTAAAACCCGCTCAGCGCCGAAGAGTCCCCAGGTACTGGCCGCCTCGCTCAGGACGTAGGGAAGCAAGATCATCACGTCTTCGATCAGCGGCCAGCCCTCGAGGCCCAAGCCCGTTCGGACGACCTCCCGCCAGCCCAGGAAGTGCAGTATCGCGGCATAAACGCCCAGATTCAGAACGGTAAACCCGCGCAGTAGCCACACGTACCCCCGGCGCAACCGATAGGTCGGCTCACCCGCTTTGCGCACCCGGTAGCTCACCACACGGCTCGCACACCAGGCCGCGAATGCCAGCGCCAGCAGACTGACCAAAGTCTCGGCCAGCCGCCAATACACGAGAGTGCGGGGCAGGGAGACCGCGCCCGCCGGCATCGCATCGAGACCGAACGCCAGGAAAAGAGCCGCGAGAAGCGTGAGTGGCATGATCCCCAGACGGATCGGAAAGGAGGAGGGATGGTTTCAATGAAGAAAGTTGACGACGCGCCGTTCAGCTCATCGCCGCGCCCACCAGGACCAGTTGGACAGGCAGCATCACCGCTTCGCCTTTCGCGTCGAGCTTCAGAGGAAGCACAATTCCCCAGGTGTTTTTGGTGTCGTCGTGGATCGGCATCGGCTCGCCCTTGGCCACTCCCTCGGGGGCTGCGAGGAGGATCAAGACGGCGGGATGAGTCGTCCCCGCGGCCTCCGCACTTCGATCCTGAAGGCTCTTTTGCGGAAGGTTCTTCAGTTCCTTGTCCTTCGCGCCCGAAAGAAGGAGCGCGTAATCCCGATACGTGCTCACGCCCAGGTGGTCGCCGTTGACCGGTTGGAGGCCGTAACGAAGCGTGTAGACGCCCTTGGCAATCGTCTGGTCGCGGTAGTCGTGGCCCTCACCAGGGAACCGAAGCGCACCGATGAGCTCGCCCTCAGCAAGGACCGGGAACTGAACCGCCCCATTCGGCCCTGCGGGTTTCCCGGTCGCGGGGATCGACTTGCGCAGCCAGACCTCGGCATAGACCGCGCCCTGAGCATCAACAAGTTTGTAACCCTGCGCGTCGAGCGTTGAACGGATAGCGGGAGCCAGCGCGTCCGGGGGCGCAGACTTCAACGTTTCAACCTTGTAGCTGTCCTGAGCCACAGCGTTGGTGCCGATGACCAGCAGAACTGCCAAAACCATCGCGCGGTCGCGGAGCATGAGGCGAATCGTCCTCGAGTGGGGTGAAAGGAATTGCCGAGCCGACACCACGAGAGGAATACGGCATTGGCCGGGTTGGCCAATGCCGTGGAGCGAGGGCTCGTGCCAGGGTGGGACGATCAAAGCGCGAAATGACCGACGAAGCTGCTGCGGCAGTTCGGGTCATCCCAGTTTTGGTTCAGGCCCTTTCCCTTGAACTCATTGCCGAGCGTGTAGGCGGGGAGGACGCTCGTGCCCTTCGACAGGGGCGGGTAGGCGACGACTTCATTGCCGCAGGTGTGGTCGTTGCTGTTCAAGGGCCGGGTCACGATGCGGGCCAATCCGGGCGCCCAGAACGTGGCGCGGGGGGCGTGGGGCATGCCGTGAGCCGCGTGCGCGGAGTCCGCATCGCCCATCGGATGATCTTCCAGCTTGAGACTGATGCGCGAAACCTTGACATCGACCACGTTGGAGAGGCGAGCCCCACCCAGTGACTTTGCCATCGCGATCAGCGCCTCTCGCTGGCGCGTGTTGGCCTTCTCATCAACGATGAGGACGGAGCTTGCCAGTTCGGGCTTATCCTCGGAAAAGGTGCAGGTCCCTTTGACGGCGGCCGCCACGGACAGACCGCTCAGGTCGACGCCGTCGAATGAACCTTCCGTCACTTTCCAGGCGAGAAGAGCTTGATCGCCGTAGATGAAGATCTCGGCGTTTGAGAAGCAAGGACCGGTGAAAACGTCAGCCGTCCGTGCTTCCACATAATCGCCGCGGATACCAGCGGCGTGCGAGGCGCCAGCGGCGAGGAGGACCAGTCCGCCACATAAGGCGGCTGTGGCTCGAAGCATTGTACGGACTCCCGCGGAAAAGGGTTGCGTTTGGGATTTCGGATCATCCTCAATGAGCGATTATGCGAGTCGTTTCGTGGCTTCGTCAAGGCCCGCTCGGTCCGTTCTTGGCAGCCACGGGCTGGAGATGGATTTCCACCACCGGTTGCGGGTTCGCCGCGAGCCCCTTCCCTGCGCTCGGCGCTGGGTCTTGTTCTTCGCTGAGCACCCGAAAGCGGGCTGGATCGAGATTGGCGGCCTTCGCGAGGTAATCGCGAACGAGCGCGGATCGGGCCATCGCCAGGAACTGCTGACGAGCCCCCATTTGGTCGGAGTCGAGACCCGCCTTCACGACCATCGGATCTCCCGTTTCCGCGGATATGAGGATTTCCCCCTTCGGGCCGGGAATCGTCGCGAGCGCGGACGCCAGATCCTTGAGCGTCTTCTCGCCCTCGGACTGAAAGCGGTTCGCTCCCGGTGCAAAGATCTGCTCGCTGGCAAGCGTCAGAACTCCGCGCTGGTCGTCAAACGAGCTGCCGGGATGTGCCGTCGCGAAACGACGTAAACTATCGCGATTGTTCGAGGCCTCCGGCGTGGCGGAGGACTCAACGCGCGATTTCAAGCGGTCGTAAGCCGTAGCCAGCTTCTCACGCTCTTCCTGGTAGCCGATGATGCTGCGATCGAGCCGCTTGATCGCATCTTCCTGCCGCTGTCGAACCCTGGCGTCGTCGACGGCACGCTGCGCCATGTCTTGATTCTGAGAGCGGAGCGCGAGCACCTGATCGCGCAGTTTCGCGTTCTCGGCGTGGAGCGCCTGGCTGCGCTGCCGGCACTCGTCGAGTTGCGGCCGAGACGTGAGCGCACAGCCCGAAAGCAGGCCGAGGCTTGCACAGGCAATCGTCTTGAAAACGAAGCGCCGGTCAAAGAGCCCGATCACTCGCCATGGCCGCGCGAAGCGAGCGAATTGCAGCGGGGATGTTTTGACCATGCGTTCCGACTCCTTTCGGGACGACAGCCAGCGCTGTTGCATACGAACCGGGAAGGCCCGCCGGATTGCGGACCTTCCCAGCGATGCACGATTACTTGTCGATGAACCCGGACAGGCTCTTCACGATACCCGACGAGGCACCATCGCCACGGAATTCGTACAGGTTCCGCACGAGATCCATGGAAACGAAGGCCAGGAACAGCATGAGAACGGTCGCGAAACTCAGCAGGCCGACCCAGAGCCCGCCCCATTCCGGGGACGGCGCTGTCGACGCGAGCATCGGCGACGCGGCCGCGCCGCGACCGGTGGACGTGGGCACCGACTCGCTTTCGACGTCCCAAGCGCTCGCCGCCTCGCCGGACGCCGCTTCTGCGAACGGGTCCTCTTCCTCCTCATCGTCATCAAGCGACGAGGATGGGCCGAGTGCGGTCGACGCGTTCTGGTCGACGTCGTCCTCGTCGATCGCGAAGACCTCGGACCCAGTATCGCTCTCCTCCAGCTCGAAGTCGCTCGCGGCTTCGAGCTGCATCGTCTTGTCGTCGCCGCCCTCTCCAGAGTCGAATGCGTCAACTTCGAAGTCGGTGTCGTCGAAGATGTCTTTCTCGCCCTTGCCCACTGACGGCGGTGGCGTCGCAGCCAAGGCGGACTTGGGCTTCGACGGCTGCGCCGGAGCGGCCGGCTTGGCCTTGGTAGGAACGGGCTTCAGGTCATCGCCACTGAGCGGCGCCAGTTCGATCGAGCTCGCGCCCATATCGAAGCCGGCCGCAGCCATCAGGTTGATGCCCGAGTCGCTCGGTTTCGCGAGGTTCACTCCCGAGAAGCCCGGGTCGGCCGCCGTCACGTCCGAGTCGCTCGGTCCGCCGCCCATCGGCGTGGCTTCGAACTCGTCGCTCGCTTCTTCCAGGGCCGTCAGCTCGAAGTCGCTGCCCGAGTCCGGCTGGAGCGCGTCCATCAGGTGCGACGACGGCGACAGCTCGAAGTCGCTGGCCTGACCGCCGATGGGCACTTCCGCCGAAGAGCCGAAAAGCGGGCTCTTACGGATCGCCGTGTCGCCCGACTTGTGCATCTTGATGCCATGCTCGGACGTGTCGTCCGCGAGGAGCGTCACATCCGAATCGCTCGGCGTCTTGTACTGGGGCGACGCAAGGCGAACGTCCGAGTCGCTGGCACCCTTGGGGTTGTCCGGCACGAGCTTCACATCGGAGTCGGTCGGCAAGCCGAGCCCGCTCTGCGACATGCCGATGATCACGGAGCTCGAACCGCCGACGGGCCCGGGCGGAAGCGAAAGCTCCTCGATCAGCAGATCGTGGTCGGAACCGCTGTCCGACGCAGGAAGCTGCATCGTGTGCTGGCCGAGATCCGGCGAGGCGCCGAGGTTGTACTCGGAGAGCATGTCCTCCGCATCATCTCCGACCGGAATCTCGAGATCGGAAAGCTGCAGCTCCGCATCGCTGCCCATGCCGCGACGACGGGCGAGCTCGTCGATGTCGACGACGCGAAAGCGCCAGGAGCCGCCGTCCAGGAAGGCCCGGACCTCGCGTTGCTGGGCCTTCGACTTCAGCTCATCGGGATCCATTCCCAGGACGCGTGCGGCCTCCTCAAGAGTGTAGAACTGCGCCATGGTCTTGCTCCTCGCAGTCGGAAACGGCCTCCTGATCGGCCGTTCTGTTGTCGGTTCAGGTCGTTGAAGTCATCTCTAGGGGAGAGAACCGCGATTGCACGAGCGACCACGCTTCCCCCGCGTCACTAACGAGTGTTGCTACCCGTTCCCTCCACGTTCGACTTGACGACGCGGACCTCGGGTTCCTGGTTATTGAATTCTTGCAGCCTCAAATCCCAATGATACTGTCGCGCGCCTTCGAGTTTCACGGCCCCTTTGGAGTTCGTGGGGTCGACTCGGTAGATCGCAAAGGCTTGTGTTTTCGTGTCGATCAGGTAAAGCACCTGGGCGGCAGGCCCAGCTCCGTCCAAATGTAGTGGCGCGACGAGGGCCATTGTACCATTCGATTCGCCAGCCGACATACCGGCACCAGGCCTGGTTCCGATCGGCGCTTTCGACGGCCCCTGCGCTTGTAGTCCCCGCTGTCCACCGATCACGCACGCCAACGCCAGGCCAAGAATCACGCCGGGTGCCCCAAAACGGACCGCGTCGCTCCACCGTCGCAAAGCCATCTTCTGGACTCCTTCCTCGACTCGCCCGCTCAACGTTTCCCGTTCCGTCGGTCACGTTTCATCCCGGCTTGAAATCGAGCACGAACGATCTGCTCCTGCTGCGTCGAGCAGGAACCGCGCACGACCCGATCCGTTCGCCTTTCTGATTCATCTTACCACATCGAACACACGAGGTGGGACAATCCCGGATGAGCGACCGTAAGTTCGCGAAAGATGTGGCAGCGATGGAAAGGAACACGTTGATTGTAGCGACACCGCCCGAGCGTGCAAGCTCAATGCCAGACCCTTCCCTTTGCACGTTTGACTATGGGAGCCATCGCTTTATAGGATCGTGTCCGAGACACGCACGCGGCATCCTCGAATCCTCGTTTTGTGAGACGCGACACGATGCAAGGTCCTGTGGCGATCATTCTGGCGGCCGGTCATGGCAAGCGAATGAAGTCGGACAAGGCGAAGGTGCTCCACGAAGTCTGCGGCCGGCCGATGATTCAGTACGTCGTCGAGGCGGCCCGAGGCGCAGGGGCAAAGACGATCATCGTCGTGGTTGGTTACGCGGCCGACCAGGTCCGCAACTGGCTCGCCGGAGAGCCGGACGTTCTCTTCGCGGACCAGACGCAGCAGCTCGGTACGGGCGACGCCGTGAAGTCGTGCCGACACTTGCTGGAGGGCTACTCGGGTCCCGCCATGGTTTTGGTCGGCGACGAGCCACTCCTTCGCCCTCAACCCCTGGCCGACCTGCTCAACCGCCAGCGTGCGGAGGGAGCGGCTTGCCTCCTTGGCACCGCGATTCTCGACGACCCTTTCGGATTCGGACGCATCCTGCGCGACTCCGCGGGTCGCTTCCTGCGAATCGTCGAGGAGCGCGATTGCAACCCTGAAGAAAAGCTTATCCGTGAAGTGAATCCAAGTTGCTATGTCTTCGAGCTACCCGTCCTCTGGGACGCGCTCGACAAACTCGATACGGGGAACGCGCAGGGCGAATACTACCTCACGGACGCGCCTCAGTTGCTTCAGTCGTCTGGCCATAAGGTCCTTGCCCAGGCAGTCTTGGAGCCCAATGACATCCTCGGCGTCAACGCCCGCCAGCATCTCGCCCAGGCCAACGCGCTGATGCAGGCGCGGATCCAGGATCACTGGATGACCGAGGGCGTCACAATTGTGGACCCTCGCAATACCTACATCGACGGCCGAGCCTCGATCGGTCGCGATACGGTCATCTTTCCGTTCACGGTCATCTCGGGCGCCGTCGCCATCGGCGCGCGGTGTCGGGTCGGCCCGTTCACCCATTTGCGCGATGGAGCGACGCTGGACGACGAGGTCGAGGTCGGAGCGTTCGTCGAAATCAATCGGTCGAAGCTGGAAACAGGGGTCATCGCGCGGCACCTCGCATACCTCGGCGACGCCCACGTCGGGCCCTTCGCGAACATCGGCGCCACGGCCGTAACCGCCAACTTCGATGGATCCAGGAAGTCGCCGACAACGATCGGCGCTCATGCCTCGGTCGGCTCTGGGGCCATTCTGGTGGCCCCCGTGACGGTCGGTCCCGGTGCAACCATCGGCGCGGGCGCGGTTGTCCCTAAGGGTCAAGACGTCGCCGAAGGGCAGACGGTCGTTGGCGTTCCCGCGCGACCGTTGGGGCCAAAGGCGACCTGATTGCCGACGACAGTCGCTCGTTGTCAGCCCAGGGCAGCGCTCTGGTGAATCGTTTCGTGAACGGTCGCGCGGACGTCCGGACTCACCACGTTGCCCTCTCGCATGAGAACGTCCCTTTCCCGAAGCGCGGTGAATCGGTCATACGCCGCGCCGATGTCCGCCGGACTCAGGTCGCGCAATCGGAGGATCGATTCGCGATGATTCGCGGGCCGGTCGAGATAATCGTCGGGCAACAGTCCGTGTTCACGACAGTAATGAAAGAGCTGAGTACCCGGATACGGGTAAAACACGAAGTAGCCGAAATCATAGGGCCGAAGCTGTTCGTGAAGCGAGAAGGTTTGCTCCAGGTCCTCCTTCGTTTCCGTGGGGAGCCCGAGCATGTAGTTGGCCGTCGCCATGATGCCCGCCTCGCGCGTCCACGCGAACGCATCGATCATCTGTTCGTTGCGGATCGGCCGCTGCATAACCTCCCGCCGCAATCGCTCGCTGCCGCTCTCAACCCCATAAACGATATGCCGGCAACCCGCATCCGCGAGCTGCTTCAACAGGTCTCGCGTGACGGTATCGGCCCGCGCGTGGAGTGAGAACGGTACACCCAGTCGTGGACCGTACACCTGGCAGAACTCTTCCACCCAGATCGGGTGAATCGTAAACGTGTCGTCCAGAAAGATCACGTAATTCAACGGCCCTTCGCGACGAATGGCCTCGAGCTCCGCCAGCACGTTCTCGTGCGATCGCCGCCTCCCATAAAGGCTGTTCCGCCCATAAAGCTGGTTGTATTGACCCGCTGCGCAGTACGTGCAAGGGAATGGACAACCGCGCTGAGTCATCATATGAACGACCCCGTAGCGCTCCTCGAGCAGATCCCGAGCCGCGAACGGCAGGTCGTCAACCGGAGCGAAGGGGGGCCTCAGCATCGGCCTCGCCCCTCCGCGCGACCAGATGTTCGGAATCGAGCCTGGGTCAGCGCCCGATTCGAGGGCGACCACGAGGTCGAGCAGCGCCTGCTCCCCTTCGCCCAGGCAGACGAAGTCGAAGCCGCCGTTCCCGAGCACTTCTTCGGGTGCAAAAGTCGGGTGCAACCCACCAGCAATGACGGGGATTCCTAATTCTTTCCGCGAGGCGCTCAGGATCGTTCGAGCACGGAGCCACTGCCGGGTGGTCATCGAGACCGCGAGCAAACCCGGCGCAAAGGGACGAACGGCTTCGATCAGCCCCGCGGCATCCATATCGAGCGGCACGCGCACCATGGCGGCCTCATGGCCGGCGGCGCGGAGATAGGCAGCCAGGAACGCCGGGCCGATCGAAGCGACAGCCCAATCGCGCTCGGTCTCGATCTCGAGGAAGAGGACTTTCATCGCCAGCGCCTCCGCAATCCCGCTCAGAACGCTTTACGGCTGTCCATCAGCAACGTGACCGGCCCCTCGTTCACGAGCTCCACCTTCATCATCGCGCGGAAGACTCCAGTGGCGACCTCCAGCCCTTGGACGCGGAGTCGATCGACGAATCGCAAATAAAGGCGTTCCGCCTCACCGGGTTCCGCCGCCTCGGTGAAGCTCGGGCGCCGACCACCTCGGCAGTCGCCTAGCAACGTAAACTGGCTGACCACAAGCAGGCTGCCGCCAGCCTCGACGACGCTACGGTTCATCTTCCCGTCGTCGTCTTGAAACGCCCGCACCTGGGCGATTTTATCGGCCAACCGATCGCAGTCCTCGTCGGAATCGCCTCGCGCCACCCCAAGCAAGACCAGCCATCCCAGGCCAATCTCGCCTGTGATCCGGCCTTCCACTTCCACCGAAGCTCGGCTCACTCGCTGTAAAACCGCCCGCATGGGATTCGATCCTTAAACGTCCGCGTTCGTGTGCGGGGGGTGATTATACTGGGAAATGAACGATTCGAGTGGCCGAAAATCGGCTTCAGTGTTAGGCTTCGAGTCGTCCCGGTGCCGATGGATCCGACCAGAGACGAGGGTGGAGACGTCCTTTGGCTGCGCAGTGGCAGACCCGCTTGCGAGTAGGCGTGATCGGACTGGGACGCCTTTGGGAGGCCCGGCACAAGCCGGCACTCGCCAAGTTGCGCGACCGGTTCCAGGTCACCGCGGTTTATGACCAAGTCTTGCGCCGGGCCGAGATCGAGGCCAGCCACCTCGATTGCGCAGCCGTCGAGGGTCTCACCGCTTTGATCGAGCGGCCGGACGTCGACGTCGTCTATCTCTTGACGCCCCAGTGGTTCGGACTTCACCCCGTGGCCATCGCCGCCGCTTGCGGCAAACCGATCTATTGCGGCGTGCCGCTGGCGAGCGATCCCGACCGACTGGAGGCCCTCGCGCCTGCGATCACGGCGAGCAAGATCGCGTTCATGCCCGAATTCGCCCGCCGCTTCTACCCGGCGACGTTGCGTCTCAAGGAACTGCTGGCAACGACCTTGGGTCCCGCCCGGCTCGTAATCGGGCAAAATCGCCTGTACGGTTTCGATCGCTACGCCCAGCCCGGGCCCGCGACGCAGCTCGCGCCGGCGCCGTTGCTCGTCGATCCCGGCAGTTATCTGCTCGACTGGTGCTGCTTCCTCTTCCAGGCCGCCCCCACCGGCCTGCAAGGCAACCAATCGACCGTCCTCGCCGGACACGGAGACGGGCCCGATTTCGAAAGCTTTGTCGCCGATTTCGCCGGCGGTGCGATCGCTCAGATGAGCTTCTGGCGCTACTACCGCAACCCCTGGGGTGAGGCGAATCGCTTTCTTCCCCAGCCCGGCTTTCAGGTCTACGCCGAGCGCGGAGCCGCCTGGCTCGAGCTCCCCGAACGGATTCAGTGGACCGACACGCAAGGCGTTCACGAGGAACGACTCCCCCTCGAGCCCACCGTCGGCGAGGTCCTCAACGATCAGTTCCACCGTCTCGTCCGTGGCGAAAAATCGCTCGCGCCCACTCTCCAGGACGCACTGACGGTAGCTCGGGGCATTCGGGCCATCCGGAATAGCCAAAACGAGGGACGAAGGATTTCCTCGAGCGCTTAACGTTTGGATCGCACACGACATGGACATCCGTCACCCTTCGATATGCACCCGAGCGACATATAACTCCCCCCCTTGGGAAGGGGGGGTTAGGGGGGGTGGGCATTGGCCTCCGCCCACGGCCGAGGGTATTAGACGGTCGCGCCCGCACACCCTCCCAGTAGATGGCGGATATATCCCCCCAAGCGTCCAGGCATCAGGGCGAGAGCCGGGGCGACTCCCCACCCCCTCTACCCCCCCTTCCCAAGGGGGGGAGTTATATGTTCCCCGCTCTGACAAGAGAAGGCTGAGCGAGCCGCAGCGAACGATCGTGCGCAACGCGATCCTTATCCGCTCTAGCCCTTACTTCCTAAATTCTGCCGCGCCCCTATGAGGAAACAGCGATGAGGGCGGAGCCCTGGTGGTGTGGTCCCGCAGTATTCCTGGCCGCGGTGGTTGGGTTGGGTCTCATGGCCGATACCCTCCTGCGCAGCTCGGCGACGTTCGACGAGGTCGCCTACATGCGAATCGCCGCGCGTTGGTGGCGAACCGGCGACCAGTCCGAGATCACGTACCTGGGCTCTCCCGTCACGTTCTGGAAGTGGCAGCAAGTCCCCGTCCTCTGGGGACTCGATCGCGCGGGGTTTTCGGACGTTGTCGACGAGCCGATCGTTCATCAACGCGTATTGCTCCCGTTAGTGCGCCTCTGGTCATTGAGCATCTGGCTCGTGGCGCTCCTGGCAACTGCCTTGTGGAGCCGGTCGATGTACGGGCCTTGCGCGATGGCACTCGCCGCCTGGCTGTTTGCGTTGAGTCCAAACCTCCTCGCCCACGGCGCGCTCGTAACGATGGAGCTTCCGCTCGTCGCCTGTACGACGGGGATCTTCTTTTGCTTCTGGAGATTCCTGCGCGGTGACGGTTGGCGTTATTTCTGGCTGGCGGCCGCACTGTCCGGCGTGTCATGGTCGTGCAAGTTCACAACCGTCCTTTACCCGCCGATCCTGGGCGTGGTCTGGTGGGTCGACCGCTGGTGCGTCGGCGATCGTGGTTTCTGGCGAGTCAGTCTGCGCGTCGCGACGTGGATGCTCGGGTTCACCGTTGTCATGCTCGCGGCGAATCTGTGCGTCACCGGCTTCGCGCTTTTGCCGCTCAGTTCGCGGACGGGTTCGCATCCGAGCGTCGACGGATCTTGGGGTCACGGCCTCGCGCGCCTGCTCGAGCTCCCACTCCCCCAGGATTGGGTCGGGTTCGCCCACCAGTTGCGTCATCAGCGCTCCGGAGGTTCCAGCTACCTTTGGGGCGAACGTCGGATGCACGGATGGTGGTATTATTACTTCGTCGCGCTGGCGGTGAAGGTGCCGCTGACGTTCTGGATTCTTGTAGCGGCTCGTCTGGGGGTCGCGCGACACGGATGGCCCGCGGTCGTGCGCGATCGGATCTTGCCGCTCAGCGCCGGTCTCTTCCTTGCGATCACGGCCGCGGGGTCGTCGAGGAATTACGGTCTCCGCTACCTCTTGCCGTTAGCACCGCTGGCCATCGTGTGGGTGTCGGCCCTGGCGGAATGCGGTGGTTGGGCTCGCCGCCTGGCGTGCGTCGGTCTGCTTGGGCAGACGCTCGCCATTTTATCCATTCACCCGTACGAGCTCTCATATTTCAACACCCTCGCCGGCGGCACGATCGGTGGTCGCCACATCCTGTCCGACTCGAACCTCGACTGGGGCCAGGGGCTCAAGGAACTGGAACGGCTCCAACGGCTCCATCCCGAATGGAGAGACCTCACGCTTTACTACTTCGGTGATACCGATCCCAAGTTCTACGGCATCGCGGGACGCTGTTATGTCGTGGACGCCGGCGCAGTCCATCCGGGGCTCCCGCCAGCTCTCGCTGCGGAGACCGAGTACGTCGCCGTCTCGGCCTCCCTCCAGTGGGGACCCTGGGGACCCAAGGACTATTTTCGAGGCCTGAATCCGCAGACACCCGCTGCGATCACTCCGGACGGCACGATCACGGTCTACCGCGCACGCGACCTGAAACTCGCAAAGAGTGACGGACCGAGTTAGTACAGGTCCTTCCCTCGCGAAAGCCGGTCCTCCAACCCGTCCGCCATTTCGGCGATCCGGCGGATGAGACTCCCCGCATCGATCTGCTCCGCCATATCGGCCGTTAGGTTCTCGATGACGATGAAATACTCCTCGCCTCGCAGAACCTTGATCGCGAAGTGTCCTTCCACGCTCCGCGCGTTCATCTTCAGCAGGATGTGCGAATGCCGATCGTTCGCGGGACCGCATACGGACACCAGCGAGAGGATGGCACGGCCTTCCGGATCGGTTCCCGAATAGCCGATGTAAACGGCCTGCTGGCGATCGAGTTCGAGGGGAACGATTGCGCGCCAACCGTGGCTCGAGGGTCCGGTCTCGTAACCCGCGCGTGCCACCAGATCGCGCACCAGGCGTTCGATGTCAGGCTCGTAAGGCCCAGGCGTTTCGTACGTCCCCAGAGCGTCGGTCCCCGCCCCGGCATCCGCCTGGACTGCGCCCAAAGGGAGTCCGCAACGCGAGCAGAAGCGATTTGAGGGGTGGTTCGCCAGCGCGCAACGGGCACAGGCGAGCGTAGACGCCGACATTCCGGGGACCCTCCTCAAACCGTTCCGGACCAACAGGACGGACGGGCACGTCACCCGCCGTCCCTGGGCTGGGGTCTCAGGTCAGTTGGCTGCCGACTTCACGGAGGCGAGCAGTTTGTCAAACGCTTCGGTGTTGGCCTTTACGGTTTTGTCGGGACCAATCAACTTCAAATAGTAGCCGGTGCCGCCGGCTTGCACGATCGCGCCCACGAGCCGGAAGTTGGGCTGATCCGGAAGCCGAGTAAACGGCGGCGGGAAGTAGTGCCCAGCCGTCTCAGCTCGAATGATGTCGACGTTCTTGCCCTTGACCGTCTTCTGTTCGATCTTGGCTTCTTTGCCGTCCTCGTCCTTGAACTGGCTCTGCCACCGTTTGATGTTCGCCTCCACGCCTCCGCCGCCCCCACCGATGGCCGAGATCGTGAGCTCAGCCGGGGTTTTGTCGCCCTCGGTAGGCGCGATGGTCAATTGCTTTTGAATCATCGCCGAGCGCGGCTTGGCCGTCTTCCACGCGCTGGGTGCGTCGAAGGTCAGCCCCTCAACCGTGATCGATTCCGTCGGTCCGTCCGCGCCGACACCCACGACCACGAGCGCCGCCGCGATCAGACCGAATGTGAGGGGCCGATTCCGCTGGAGAATGCTCGCCATGATCCCTTCCGCTCCTGGCCACGTTTTGAGGAAGTCCACTCGCGCCGCTTGCGGCCCGACACGGGCCCGACTACGATGCGAGTTCGCCGAGTTCGACCGGTTCGTCTCGACCTGTTTCGTTCCACAGAATGGGAGGCGCAGTCCGTGCGTGTCAACCACCCTCTCGTCCGGAGTCTCTCGCTGGTCCTGCCCGTAATTGGTCTCTTGACAGTTCCGGCGCTGGCCCAAAAGAAGATGAAAGACCCCACCGGCACGAAGGTCTTGCTGCTGACCGGCGGGCAGCGACAGCATCACGGATACCGCGACCAGGCATTGTACCTGTCGAACGTCCTTGAGGATACCGGGCGCTACGAGGTGACGATCTGCGAGGATGCCGCCTTGCTCGAAACCCCCGCCCTGCGCAAGTACGGCGTCCTGATCGTCAACGCTGACCGTCGCGATCCCGAGTTCAAGTTCACCGAAGCGCAGCAACGGGCGATTTTCGACTACGTCAAGTCGGGCCACGGCTACGTCTCGATCCACGGCGCCGACAACGCCCCGCCCGATTGGCTCCCCGAGTGGAAAACCATGCTCGGCGGTATCTATTCCCACACCGGTCTACCGGACGGCAAGACCAAGAAAGGCACGTTCACGGTCAAGATCGCCGACACGTCGAGCCCCATCACGCGCGGGCTGAGCGATTTCGAATTGAAAGACGAGCTCTACTACCACATTCAGATGCTGCCGGACGTGCACCCCCTGGCCACGATCGATTACATGGGCACCGACTGGCCCGTCGCCTGGACCCGCACCTACGGCGCCGGCCACGTCTTTCATACGCCCCTGGGCCATCGCGACTTCGGTCCGGGCAAGGACGACCCCATGCAGAACCCCAACCTCACCAAACTCTTCCTTCAGGGCGTGGACTGGGCCGCCGAATGCACGCGGAAGGGAGCGGGGGAATCCAAGCCCTGAGCGGCGGGACGAACGGAATTCATAAAGATCAGCAAATCCAATGACTCATTGGTTATAAAGAGGCATAGGAGATTCACCGCGTCGTTCCCCTTGACGAGCGACGGCGTCAGCCAGTATATAAATCGTGTGCGCCGAAGTGGCGGAATTGGCAGACGCGCTAGGTTCAGGTCCTAGTGGGCTAACCATGCCCGTGGAGGTTCAAGTCCTCTCTTCGGCACTGACGCGACAAGGGGTTACGTCGACGAGACGTAACCCCTTTCGCTTTGGCAGAACTCGTTCTTCTGCGATTTTTCTGCTACGATTGGGGTGAGGTTGGGCTGGCGTTGACCCGAGGAGGGCGTCATGGCCTCGCTCCAGAAGAAGGGAAATTCGTGGTATTGCCAGTTCTACTGGCGAGATAAGCGGTTCACATTCGCCGTCGGACGGGTCACCAAGCCACAGGCTGAAGCCAAGGCGACCAAGGCTGGCGAGATCGTCGAGCTGCTCGAACGTGGGGTGCTGAGGCTACCCGACGGGATAAGCGTCGCCACGTTCGTCAAGCATGACGGCCAGCCCCCGACGCCGTTGGAATCGCAGAAGGTTTCGCAGAAGTCGTCCCTTGGCGACCTGCGGGACGCCTACCTGAAGGCACATCAGGCGGCGCAGGAGGCGAAGAGCCTCTACACCTCCAAGATCCACCTCAATCACTTGGTCAGGACGCTGGGACAGAATTTCGAACTGGGGACGCTCGAACTCGTCCATCTCCAGAAGCATGTCGACCGTCGCTGCCCAAAGGTTTCACCGGCCACTGCCGCAAAGGAAATCTCGACGTTCCGGACCGCCTGGAACTGGGGCGTGCGGATGAAACTCGTCTCCGGCCCTTGCCCTGTGAAGGGGCTGATCTATCCCAAGGTCGACGAGAAGCCCCCCTTCCAGACGCGTGCCGAAATTGAACGACAGATCGAAGGGCTCTCCGACGAACAGCAGCAGGAACTCTGGGATGCACTCTTCCTGACCCTACCCGAGATTGACGCGTTCCTGGCCGACGTGAAGGCGCTGGCTGCCCATCCATGGATTTACCCCCTCGTCGCGACGGCCGCGCACGCTGGACTTCGAAGGAGTGAGCTAGTCCGGATCAGGAAGGCCGACGTCGATTTCGACGCGATGATTCTGACGGTCCGCGAGAGGAAGCGGACCAAAGGCAAACGGACCACGCGTCGAGTACCGCTTTCGACTGCCTTGGCGGCCGTTCTGCGAGACTGGCTCGAACGCCATCCCGGTGGCCCCTACCTGTTCGCGCAGGCCGAGGAGGTGTTCCGCTCGAAGAAGCGGAGCCGTACCACGGGGCACGCCAACGGCCCGGCGCGTCCGAAGTCACTCAAAGGCCGGCTCGTAGGAGTCTCGGACCGGGAAAGGCCGGGCATCCTCCCGCTCACGATCCATGAGGTATCTGATCACTTTCGACGGACTGTGAACGGAGAGAGTTGGTCCGTCGTGCCAGGCCTCCATTGCCTTCGACACTCGTTCATCTCCGCCTGCGCCAGCAAAGGTCTCGACCAGCGGATTATCGACGAGTGGGTTGGCCACCAGACCGACGAACAGCGGCGGCGGTATCGCCACCTCTACCCATCCGTCCAGCAGGCGGCGATCAAGAGTGTGTTTGGGTGAGGATCTGGCGGTTCGCAAGTCGGTGTTGCCGAAAGCTTGGCCTCATTCCGGCACCGCCTGCGCTCTTGCCTGTCAACGGCTTAGTGGTCCGTTTCACAAATAACGTCGTAGTTTCGACGGTCTCTTGGTAGAAGGAGGCGGGATCCAAGAAAATGCCGGCTAAGGAAAGGATGCCGCTATGCCAGGACCGAGACCCGCTGTCTGTACCTTTCCCGACGG